>DUAE01000049.1 GCA_012960975.1 Candidatus Poseidoniales archaeon | reverse complement strand
CGTGGCGATAAGGATGGGAATTATCGTTATACTTTCTTCTTCAACCGGTTTCATCCATGTAATTACACTAGTAGTTCTCAAGCCTCCACCGTATGCATCATCATCGACTAGTTGAGTCGGAGTTAAAATGCGACAGGTCAGGCTTGCATTACCTTGGTTTGCATTTCTCCAACCAAATGAAATTTCGATAGATTCTCCTGCATCAATGACTGCATTTTGATATCCTCCAATATCTGCTGCTTCACCGTTTTCTGTGATGTCACAGGTGAAGAAAAAATTAGCTGGAGCCGTTCCACGGTTTGCCAATCGAGCAAGAATTGGAACAGAGTGTACAGTCGAGCTTTCAGTAACTTCTCCTACAATGTCGAGGGATTCCCATTGGATATCAGGGATGTTTGAATCAATTATTACTTGTTTGTCCCAAGTTAGAGGCATCGTTTGTGGACCATAATTTCCGATATCATTTTCAAGTGTTTCTGGATTCCAAGCAGTTCTGTACGATGTGATTATTATATTCGTATTTTCTTTGGTAACACTGCCGTCTGCCCAGCCAATTTCGATAACTCTTTCTTCCCCTCCAACAATGTATGAAACTCCATCGTCTCCACTTACATTGTTAAATTCAAAATCTCCAATTGGGCTCTCTCCTACTATACTATAGAAAACGCCTATCGCATCGAAATGTATCGATTGACCACTGATTCGCCTTTCCCATCGATCGATAATATCTACACTCGTTTCTACATTATCTCCCCACTGTATGACGGATTCGGGAAATGCTCTGACATAGTGGTCATCGTGACTTCCAGAAAGTGTTGAAAATCCTCTGATGTCAATTTCTGCTGAATTAGAAACTAAATTTATTGGAGCACTATTTTCAATAGCAGAATCATCGATTATAATCGAGCCATCAGAATTTATTTGCCCACTTTGCATAGTTGATGCAATTATTTCGATATTTCCAGATGAATCAATCGTAAAACCTGCATCGCCCTCAATCATCATATTGTGATATTCTAATTCACTACCTAGCAATTCATCGATTAAGGTGCCTGTAGACATCATTGTCTGAATCTTAGATAGGGTCACTGGAGCGAATCCAAAGGCCGTTAATCCTACCCAAATATCCTCTGTTCCTGCAGGGAATGAGAGGGTATATTCCCCCCCATTCATCTCGATTGGTTCACTACCTTCGATATATGCATGTGCTCCATCAAATGAGAGCCCATCGACTGGAAATAAAGTGGCGTCGAATGATTCATTATAGTCTCCCCGTGGAATTAGAATACGGGAACGATTTTCTTCATCCCAATATGTTGATGAGATCAGGGATGTTGGAGGAGAATTTGCGTTTAGTATTGATGAATCGAGTCGTAGACTGCCTCCTTCTGCAATTTCGATACTTGAGCCAGCCATCATGGTAATCTCCGCGTTATTAATCGTCAGGCTACCTCCATCGACAATTGAGATTAAACCAGTAATTGATTCGTCATTTTCCCAAATAGTATCCGAATCGATGGTAATAGTATCATTGGTGTCAGCAAATACCATTGATGAGGAAAAAATTGCTATGGTTGATATTAAAATCAAAGTCGTTTGTAAAATCGCCGCCGTGCGAGACATAATTCTGCGGCGACGAATCATATCAATTAAGAGTTCGATTCTTGCGATGGGGTTGGCGAGGGTTGATGTTCCCAATCAACTCGCACGCGTTTGTATGTCTATAGCCGGACTCCCAATGGATATCGCTACTATGCTATTAATCGCAGCACCAGCATATTTGGCAAATACTGGTGCAATGCTATTCGGGAAGTGGTTGCCAGAAAAATTTAATCTGCCTAAATTTGTTATTGATGGCGGTAAGGACTGGCGTGATGGCAATCGTATTCTAGGTGATGGTAAATCCTGGAATGGATTGTTTGGTGGAGCATTTTTTTCAGGTCTATTGATGATGTCGACTCATTTTTTGTTTTTTGAGCAAGGACTTGAGGCTAAACCGTTCGTCGACCCACTCTTTTTTGCAAATGAATCTCACTGGTTTTGGTTCGGTAGCGAGTGGGGAGCTGCTTTTACGATGGGATTCATCCTTGGTTTCGGATGCTTGTTCGGCGATTCTCTGGGTTCGTTTGTTAAGCGTAGGACGGGTTTGAAGCGTGAAGGTGACATCAGTTCGAAAGCACCAATTTTAGATACATTACCATTTGCAATTCTGATTTTTGTATTTGCGTATGCATTTTTTCCAAATCAAATAATAGTCGATGAGAGTTTAAAAAATTCTATTATTGGATTGATTATTATTACGCCAATTATTCATCGTACATTCAATATTTTCGGCCATAAAGTCGGACTAAAAAATGTACCATATTGAACTTGATTTCTGAATTCGCAGTAGAACTAATTATTTCCTTTATGTCCTGCCTTAAGCCATGTCGGGCATGAATGTCTTGGTTGTTGGTGGCGGCGGACGTGAGCATGCTTTGGTAATAGGATTGAATGAGAGCCCATCAGTCAATGTCATACACATCGCTCCTGGGAATGCTGGAACCGCATTACTGGGCTTTAATCATCAAGTTGAGGCGGGAGATGTGGATGGTCTAGTCTCTCTTTCTCAACATCTTGAAGTTGATCTCGTTATTGTTGGCCCTGAGGGGCCACTCGTAGCAGGGCTGGCCGATCGACTAAGGGAAGTTGGTATATCCTGTTTTGGTCCACATTCAGCTGGAGCTGAATTGGAAGGTTCGAAATTATATGCAAAGAAAATTATGCAAGAATTAAAGATTCCAACTGCTGGATTAATTTTGATTGAAAATTCCGAGCGCATCGAAGAAGCGCTGAATACATTTTCATCACCTTGGGTAGTGAAAAGAGATGTATTAGCCGGCGGTAAAGGAGTTGTTGTGACAGAATCCAGAAAAGAGGCTAATGAGGCATTATCCTACGGTATAGAATGCGATGGTTTTGTTCTTCTTGAAGAATTTTTATCAGGTGAAGAAGCCTCTGTTTTGGTAATAATGGATGAATCTGGTTATGTTTGTTTACCACCAAGCCAAGATCACAAACGGGTTGGTGATGGAGATACCGGACCCAATACAGGTGGAATGGGAGCATATGCTCCAGCGCCAATCGCAACTTCAGCGGTGATGCAGAGGGCTATCGATGAGATTATTGAACCGATGCATCATTATTTGCGCAACCAGAAAATTCCTTACCGAGGTTGCCTCTATGTTGGGTTGATGATTGATGAAAATAGCGCTCCCAAAGTTGTTGAATATAACGTCCGATTCGGCGATCCAGAGACTCAGGTTACAGTGCCTTTGATTGCCAGTGATCTGGGTGAACTTTTGTTATCGGCAGCCGAAGGTCGTTTGTCAGAATTTGATGTAGAGTTTCATAATTGTTCAGCTGCGACGATTGTACTTGCATCTGAGGGTTATCCTGCCCCATCAAAAATAGGCAGAGAAATTTTTGGCTATGACACAAAATTAGACGAGGGGCAAATTCAAGCCTTTGTCCATCATGCGGGAACTGGAATTTCTGAGGCAGGATATGTTGTGTCCACGGGTGGTCGCGTGCTTGCAGCAACCGGAATTGCGCCAGATTTGGATTCAGCAGTCAACGCGGCTTATGAAGTAATAGAAAGCATCAAATTAGATGGTTCGCATTACCGTTTTGACATTGCTTATCGGGCACTTTGAGTCAAGGAAGAAGCATTACTGTGGCGAATGTTTTTTTCTCTCTCGCCAGCAAGGCTATAACACGAATAATTTTGGCCGCGTTGCCGAGCCTATAGGCTCGACCTAATGGTGATTGATAATGAACGAAATGAAATATGCAAAGGATAGTGATTTTCCACTCGGAAATCTCCTTGCGGCCCCTGCTGTACTAGTGACTTTACTGGTACTTTTCTTCGGAGCTGATTTCCTTGCAAATGGCAATATTGAAAATGACGGATATATGAACATCCTGATTCTGCCAATTGCTGCAGCATTTGCTGCGGCACTAGGCCGAATCGCTACTGTTATTTCACTCAGCAATTCATTCATCTCGAAACATCGAGCAGCAATTGTTCCACTAGGATTTTTAGCCGTTTCAATAGTTTCGATTTATGCAGGACTAACATCTTCGATAATCGGATTCACATTCGCATTCATTGGTATTTCCACCTTTGCACTTATTTCGAGCAATAGGAATGAAGAGTCATCAATTCTTCTATCAATTGTAATCGGTTTTCATCTCGCAGTTGCTTATTCGGCTCGACATGTATTCGATGACAGTAATTGGGCAGGTAATGCAGCAGAGATGATTGATGTAGCTCGAGCAGCAAGTGGATCGATGTTCTTTGGATTCTGGGTAGCGGCAATAGTTCTGGGATTATTCCTTACATTGGCAATGCGGGGCAGAATCGAAGAAGCCGGCTCAGGTTCTTGGTTCTCAGATATCCCACTGGTTTTCGGAGTTGAAGGTTTATCATTTGTGTGTGCAATTTTTGTTGTAAACTTGATCCCAATGATTTGGCTTGGACAAATCGATGATTTACAAGTTTTCTCTAACCATCATTATCTCGGTTCTGTATGGGCATTATTTACATCGTTAGTTATCATATTCCTTGCATTCTGTCATGCAGAACGCTGGCATGTATTGGGGACGCTTGTAGGAGTAAACTGGATGATGTACACCTTTGGTCATCTACAAGAAATAGGTAATAGTTTCCCTGAATTGCTTTCAGGTAATAGTTTCACCAGCACAATAGCTTGGTTCTTCTTGGCTTTCTGGTTGAATGTTGGCGGGGTAATGATAGCATCCCGCGGTTACTTTGGTGACATTGCTCCTATGCGACAGAAATCAGATATTCGCCGCTGGTGGCAAGCCCACTCGTATGGAATTTTAGTTGGTTCAGCCATATTTGTCGGCCTAGCTGTTCGAACAGGATGGAACGTCCTTCCTGCTATGAATGCATCAGGAACCGGACTTTGGGATATGACTGGCGGCTCTGACCCTTGGTACATGAAGCGTGTTGTCGATTATATCATCGCAGAACGCAGCCACTACATCTTTGATGCTGATCGAGCTTATCCAATGGGTGCCATTAATCCTCGACCACCACTTTTCTCGTGGTCGTTAGCACTCGGTGGACTCGGCCTTTCTTGGCTTACCGGAATTGCCGTAGAAGAGGTTGCATGGTGGAGCGTTGCCGCTATGCCAGCGATATTTGGTGCGTTAATCGTATTACCAATAGCTGGATTAGCAAGTCGTGTTCATAGCAAGCAAGCAGGAATATTTGCTGCTTGGCTAATCGCTTTGATGCCAGGTCATATCAGTCATTCCACATTCGGTTTGGCCGATCACGACGCTTTCGCTCTGTTATTCCTCGCTTTGGCATTTTACTTCTGGGTGAAAGCAGTCGAACAAATTCAGAACGAGAGGATTTTCTCAAATCCTAGTTCAAACCCGCTCTATTTATTCGCTGGAATTAGAGAAATGTGGTCACGTAGCCCCGCTGTGATGGCCAATGCTACTCTTTCTGGAATATCATTTGCAACTGTTGCACTTGGTTGGAAAGGTTTTGTTTACGGGCCTGGAATTCTATTCCTTGCTTTTGCTGGACAAATTTTCCTGAATATGATTCGCCGACGTGACAGTCTACCATTGACTTCAGCAGCTCTGCAAATGATGCTAACTACTTTCTTGATTCCATTACCATTCTACACTTGGCCTGGATTGAATCTATTATTCGACCCTAGTGGATTTCAACCGATGTTTTACATCATTGGATTTACCCTTGCTCTCGGTTGGGTCACATGTTCATTCCGCGACAAGCCTTGGCTTCTTGTCTTAGGCAGTGGAATATTATTAATGGGTGGAATTTTAGGTTTACTATATGCTCTACAATACGCAGAAATTTACAATGGCTGGGACATCCTCTTTACCGGCGGTTTTTACTTCTCTAAGAACAAGATTTTCGGAACAATTGGTGAGGCACAAGCACCAAGTCGCGGTATTCTTTTCGCTTCGTATGGACCCATTGTATTCCTAATTTCAATGGGCGTTGCTTTTATCATGATATGGAAAGGTGCAAGAAAGGAGAAGCAAGGAGATATGCTCCTCGGTCTCTGGGTATTCATCGCAACATACATGGCTTTCTCAGCGGGCCGTTTCATTTTCAACGCGACACCTGCAATGGCTGTTGTTGGCGGAATTGGAATCTCGTCGATGTGGCAACGTGCTAATTTCGTTGGCTTCGCTAAGGAATGGCGCCGTTCTGGTATTGGAACTCCTCGGACACGATTCCGATCGATTTGGCCTGCTAGTAAGAGTAATCCTGGCATACCAGCAATGTTGATGGTAATATTGATGATTTCCTCACAACACATGACTTACGGAATAGATTCCGGTATCCCACGTGGTGAAAATTCAGCAACTGATGTCGACCAAACTATTCATGACATTGCACCTGATATTTTCCGACTTGAAGCCCTTGGTTTATCAGTTCTAAACAGTAATAATTACGACTCAGAAGGCGGGGATCTTTGGTACATGGGTACATTCGGACCTGGTTTCAATTCTGGGTCTTGGAATATGGCTTATGAATGGCTATCTGAACAAGATTCTGATGTTTCATTTTCTGAGCGACCCGCTTTCGTTTCATGGTGGGATTATGGTTTCCAGGCTTTAGCACAAGGTCAGCACCCAACAGTGGCTGATAACTTCCAGTCTGGTATCCCAAATAGCGGAGCAATGTTACTCGCTGCGGGTCAAGATGATACACTTTCTCTATTCATCACAACCCTCGCACAAGGTGACCGTAGATACAATGATGGTCATGGATTCACTGATGAATTCAAGGATATACTGTTGTCACACATGAGCGATGCCCAGATTGAAGAATTCAACTTAATCATTAGTCTTGCAGTTGGTGACTCTGCAATGGTTGAATCTCGCGCACTAGCGATAATGGCTACAGATGACAATGTTGAACTACTCTTTGGTGGTATTCTTGCAGATGATGGTACATTAGAATTAGAAGACCAGTGGATGGTTCGCTTAGATGGTGAACAATATGGTAACCTTTCAACCGACCAGTCGGAGGCGATGTCTCTTTACAACGAGGCTCGTTCTAGTGTAGGAGAATTTGATTTAGAGGTTGAATACTATGAAATTAGTGGTTACCTCTACACTCCTGATTTGATTAAAGATTATGATGACGTCTCAACGGGTCTTCACCGTACAAATGCAAGATTATCTCTTAGTAGAGCATTCCTCTTAGAAGCCTTCGACAATGACCAACTCAGTGGTATGTATCATGACATGACCACAAGCATCGAGTATGATGTACAAGATTACGAAGGCAGTCTCGGAGAAATGATCACTCGAAATCACGATATTCGTTACTTTGCAGTCGATAACAGACTATACCCACTTGGAGGTAAGTATTACGAAGATTATTCCTATCACCGAGGACAAACTACTGGAATTTTCCATGCCCCTACTTCGCTTTCAGGATTAGATACTGATACATACATCTCATCTGTTTATCTTACACAGAGAGGGGATGGACCAATAATTCCTCGAACCGTTGAAGAATTCAATCTAGAGTACGAGAATGATATTATTCGCAATCAATACAGTGGTCAAAATGACGCAAGCGACATTATTCGCATGGTCGATATTGATTATCAACACCAGCCAGAATTTTTCGAAACCATGGTTGCACGTATATACGTAGGATACGGCACTTCGACTCTAGGATTGGGAGGGGATGCAGAAGCACCAATGCCTCATTTTTACTTGAGTGGTGCTCCTGGTTCATACCTCGAAAATGCCTACCCACTTCCTGGTGCTATGATGAACGACCTAGTTCTTTCGAATTGGTACGATGCAGAGCGTTGTGAAGTAGATGAAAACGGAACAAAACTTGACTCGACTTGCTCGAACCCGACCATAGGATCTGCAAATACTCAAGTGAAGGTAATGAAGTACTATAGTGGTGCAACTCTAGAAGGGACTGTCGAATTAGATGGCCATGGAGTAGTCCCTAATGCTCGTATTTTGATAGAGCGTGATGCATTCAGTGGCGATGAAATCGCTGTTGATGGAGAAGTCATAGATAGAGATGACAGAACTTATTGGATTCCAATTGGAACCACTGATGCTGATGAAAACGGTCGATATAGTTTCCAAGCACCAGCAGGTAAGATTCGTGTCACTGCATATTTCGGTGAATCGGATCTTGCATCTGCTCGAGCTCAAATCATGACTTCTGATATTCAATCTACTTTCGGTGATATATTCGAAGCCTCATCAACAGGGGTAAGATCGATTAATCCAGTTACTGGAATTCTCGCAAATGTTTCTGGTTCAACTTGGTTGTCTGAAACTATCGTTAATATTTCAGGCGAAGATGGACACAGTAATGGAGAGGCTCACATCGAGGCTCCAATAATTGTCAACCCAGCTCAAGCTACAGGCCGCCTAGTTTGGAGTGGTTCAGAATTATTCGATGGGGATTCAGTTACCGATGTTACCATCGAACTGACTCCATCTTGGGATGAGATTCAACTCCAACCATATGTGCTAACAACTTCAGTTGGGACTGTCGAGGGTGAAAACCTAAGATTTGATGGTCTCGGAGAAGTAACATTCACTGGCGATGGTTCCGTAGTTTCTCAAAGTATAATGACTGCAACTGATTTCACTGGAAATTTCACTCAAGTCATTTATCATAATCACAGTTTGACTGGTGTCGGTGAATTCTCCGGGCGAGGTTTGCTCGATGGAACGGTTAACGATGATATCGAAATTTCCGATTGTGATGAGAATGACACCATGCCTGAAGACTCTGGCCTTTGTTTGACTTCATCTGGCGTATATTTGTTGGATGGAACCGTTAATGCAACTGGTCGATTTACAGCAAATGGTTCTTCTTCTTTCACGCAAAAGTACACTCATGCAACGCTGATTGGAAGTGGTGTATTCTCGACTAACACGTCGATGGATCTAGACTCATATGGGACTATAAATGGATCAGGCATCTTTACTGGTGAAGGAATTTTTGGTGGAGAAATGGTCGAGCCAGGTACATTCCACATCGTCGATGCTATCCCTGGTAATTACGATGTGACTATTGTCTTCGATGATGATCGCCGGATTGAAATCAATGATGGATTTGCGATACCTCAATTAGCTGTAAATTATATCACTAAGATTGATATTACCGGCGGAGCTCTCTTTGGCTTCCTAATCAATTCAGATGGTGAAGCCGTTAATGGAACAGTTATTCTCCGCGATGTTGACACGAATGCAGCAGATATTGTCGATAATTGTGAAGATACAGGACAAGCTCCTTGTTTGATTACACCTAGTGAAGATGGCAAATTTGAATTCGGACCTATTATTCCTGGTGAATATATAGCAGAAATTGATATTGATGGAGATGGATTCAGCGAATTATCTGAAAATTACTTCTTTGATGCAAATGAATCTTCAGAATTTGAATTCCCAATGCCGGTTCCTATGACCTCTGATGGCATCTTCGAGTTATTCCAGACAGTAGACGGTGTAGATGAAGCAATTGCTGACCTAAATGTCAGTTTCCACCTGAAAGATGGAAGTGGTAATCCAGTCGAAGCAATTTATGATTCAGACGCTGGTTCGTATTATGTAGAGTTAACAGAAGGCACATGGATTCTAAATCACACATTTTCGAATGAAGACCAACTCTGGGAACAAATTGAGATTGGTTCAGATGATTTTAGCGCAGATTATTACTTCCATACTAGCCAATTGGTAACTGGAACGGTTTACTATAATGAAGATGCAAATCTAGATACACCTCTGAATGAATCTAAAACTCTCGATCATGTTCAAGTCGACTTCAATTGGGATGGATTTAGCACCTCGGTTCAAACTGATGGGGAAGGACATTTCTCAGTAGTTCTCCCTCAAGGGTCTGCAGTAGATGCAACAGTTCAACTCGGTGAAAATCTCAAACTAGTTGATGGAATTCGTTTCATTGTCGAGGAGGGTATGGATGCTATTTCAATCGATGCTCGTCCAGGCCATGGTATTGCAGGTGCTATTAACATCAATCGAATCGGCAATAATTACAACGCAAATCTTGGTGGTTGGGAGTCTGTAGTAGTTATTGCTACAAATTCTGATTATGATGTGACATGGCGAGCTGGAGCTGATGGGAACGGACTATTCCAAATGGTTCTCCCCAAAGGGGAGTGGGAATTCACTCTCGAAGATAGTGAATGGTTGTCCCCTAATACCAATTTAACAAATGTCGATGGAATCAATAATACGGTGGAAATCTTGGTTTATCCTGCAAATACAAATGTAGAAATTGATTTCTTCCTAGACAATTCCGATGACAATAATGCCTCAAACGGGACTGCTGTGACCTATAATTTCACAATCATTTCGATGATGAACGCAGGAATTGATTATCCAATTCAGTCGAATGGGACCGAATGGACTAGTGTCGGTCACGCACAGGTTCCAATAGAACCTGGAATATACCGAATAGAGGTTGATATTTCCGATGCGATTGAAGGGGACTTATTCGGAACTCGTATCATGAGCGGTGATGTATTTTTCGATATTGGTCTTGATGGCACCGTTGTTGAGCGGGCTATTGGTTTCGATCCTGAATGGAGCGTTAGTATTGCTTTCACTAATGAGAGCGGCGGTATTTTAGCTGAACAATTAGTTAGATTTACCAATACAGAAAGTAGTTGGATCCTCTCAAGAATTACCGATGATAATGGTATGATTAACGATTTCATTGGTGAGGGCGATTGGGTAGTCTCAACCGATGTGGAATCGGTGGGAATATCAGAAGGATTACGTGAGTTGATTTCGGTTTCTGCTAATAACGCTGAATTGGATTTAGAAATGTCTACTAGCGAATTGGCACAAGTCTCTTTCACTCTCTATGAAGATAATTCAGCAAGCCCTATTGGTGATGTGCGATTAAATCTTGAATCTACAGATGGGTTAGGCTCTTTCAGTATCGATAATACCAATTCTGACGGAACGGTCACTACCGATTTGGTTCCAGGGAATTGGGAGGTGTCATTGGATTACATTGATTCTGGTAAACAGTGGTTAGTCGAGTCCATGCCAATTTCAGTCGATGTTGGCGGAGATAATGATTACAACATCACAGCTCAATTATTCGTAGAACTCAGCGGTACTATCTTCTGGGATTTGAACGATAACAATGAGGCCAATGCGGTTGAAGGAATCGTCAATGTTACTTTGATGATTTTCGATAGTGAGGGGGTGTTAGAAGCAAATCTCACGACAGATAATAACGGCGATTGGAGTTATTATGTTCCTGCTGAGACGGCTTGGCTACTCAATACTTCATACGAAGGATTCGAGGATGTCAGTCGTGCAGTTTCGGTTGGAAGTTCCTCTAATAATGTCGATATTGAATTAACAGCTGGTCAAGTCTTGATATCAGGAATGATCTCGTATATCGATGAAACACAATTCTCTTCAATATCTGATTCAATCGTTCTAGAGTTGATTCCAACCGAGGGATTGATTCGAGATCACATAACTCCAGAAAAGGTACTGGAAGATGGTGTGTGGAATGGAAATTGGTCTGCTATGGTAGAACCAGGCAATTGGATACTGCGTGCTAGTGTTACCGACCAAACTTTAGTTGCTATGGGGTTGGTTGATGCAAGCGTAGTGGATGGTGGAAACCTAGATATTTCGTTATCTAATGGTGGAATTTTAACCCTCAAGACGCATTGGTTGGATTACGATGGAAATTCACTCACTCTTGCTGATGTTGTAGATTCAGAATTAGTTCTTGACCTAGGCCTAGGCCTAGAATGGGTTGGTGAAATTGATGAGGATGGTGGAATGAGCATCATTCTGCCAAATGGTAGAGTAGATCTTCGAAGTGAATTTGAGGTATACCAAATGGATAGAAATATGTCCTATATTGGAGGCCAAGGAATTGATATTCATGCGGGACAAGAAACACCTGATATTACATTAACACATGCACGAACTGCAGATCATTCAATTGATGTGACTACATTGAATTTAACCAGCGGCGATGATTCATACATTGGTTCCGCTGGAAATGTCATGGTCGTTGCCGATGATGAAAACGGCTTTGTACCAGTGGAATTTATATTCGCTGTAGATTATCTGGGTCACGAATCCCTCGACTCTTACTCGGTTGGTGCGCTTGTGACCGGTTCTGATTCAGCAGATTGGGTTGTTGAGTTTCACAATGGTTCAGGCGATTGGAATATTTCTACTACTTTCGATATAGGATTAGATAATTCTGTTTTATTCAATGATTTACACATTCGTGTGACTCCAGCAGAACAAAACGTATCCCATTCTTTCATAGAAGGACACACAATATCTATTCAATTTTCAACTCAAGATGGCTTTTTCCAATCTCATGATGTCTTGGTAAGAGTTCCACAGCTGCATGGCTTCGAACTTTCCGAGCCGATGGATAATGTGTATGGTATTTCTATTGGAGAGTCAAAGCAAATTGGCATCAAATTCACTAACTCTGGAAATGGTGATGAAAGATACGAATTTGAATTTGATGATTCTGAACTCCCTCTGAGTTGGGAACGAACCGGAGCAACTTCACACACTATTGGCGGATTTGTTAGTTCGACGCATACCATCATTGTCTCTGCTCCTGCAAATGCTACAGGTGAAGAGGATTTCACAATCTATGTCTCGGTTACCGATAAGGCAAATGGCACCTATGAAATAATTGAAATTAATGTGAGAACTTCAGAACCGGTTTTGAAAATATTAGATTTCGCAACATCGAGTGGCGATTCGGGACAGGTAGAAACAGGAACAAAAGTGAATTATCTTGTGACGGTTGAAAATAGTGGTCTCGTGGATGCATCTTTGGTACAAGTGAATGCAACTCTTTGCAAAGATATCTATTGTGCCGAACCAACTAATGTTTCAGCATTTGCAATCAAGGACATTCCAGCTGGAACTTCTGTGTCATATAGTTTAGTTATCGATTTATCTGATATTGTTATTGGACCATATTATATTAATTTCGATATCAATTCAAGTGGCTTCAACTCGGTAGAGGAATTCCCAGCGAAGAATGTCGATGTCCGTTCACCTTCACTTGATGGAACCACCGATTGGATTGGATGGTTATTGGGCGCAATGCTGTTAATAGCAGCATTTGTATTAACCAAAACTCGCTCACGTCGACCGAATGCACCATTCTGATATGGCTATTACACGAGCCCCCATCGGGATATTTGGAAGGAATTGAGATGCGGTCATTGGATGGATTGGAGTTACTTCCCGAACCTGAGGATCATAGAATTCTAACCGCTATCGACCCAACAGCACCTGGTTATCCAGGCAAGGATTACGGCATTAGCGAACAAGATGCAAAGGAACTTCGTTGGCCGGCTGGGCCAATCAAGGAATTTTTGTGGCCATGGGGTGCGGTAATGTTTTCGATTGGGACTGTTTTTTTAATCGTCGCATGGCCATGGGTGACTGCATATTTGACTCCTATATTACCCAATTCCGAATGGGCTTATGAGGAGTCCGGAATTCGAGAATTACAAAGTTTAGGTCTCGATGGAAGTGGAATTCATGTTTGTATTGTCGACACCGGAATTGACATGAGTCATCCCGATTTTGGACATCAAAGTTTGGTTGGATTCCGAGATTTTTATAATGAGCAACACGATAATGTTCGTGATGTAGGTGAAGAATATCACGGAACTCTAATGTCTGGTATTTTGATTGCAAATGGGACATTTAGGGGCGCTGCACCAAATATAGATCTCTCCGTTGCTCTTGCCCTTGGACCTGAAGGAAGTTCAGGTCAAGGGGACAAAGTAGCACAAGCTATCAGATGGTGTCGGATAACTGAACGTGTTGATATCATCAGCCTCAGTTTAGGTGGTGAGTCAGGAATTGGTATGACTCAACATTCGGCCACTGCTGCAGCGGTTCAAGAAGCGCTTGACGTAGGTATATTTGTTGTCGCAGCAGCAGGAAACACTGGACTAGACACTGATGCTAATGATGTTTCAACACCCTCAAGCATCGAGGGCGTTATTTCAGTAGGGGCACAAACAAAGAATGGTATGGTTTGGAGTAGAAGCGCATATGGTTCACAGAGTGATCCATCCACAGGATTAGATAGAAATTTTCCTAATCAAAAACCAGAAATTATTGCCCCTGGTGTAAATATATTTTCAACTATATCCATGGATTACGCAACGAACTATGGGTACTCTTCAGGGACCAGTGACTCGACCGTATTCGTTACAGGTGCTCTTGCACTGATTTTACAATTATATGGGGACGAAATTGCCGGTGAGGATGGTATGATAGATGCCGATGAAATTGATTTAGTAAAACGAAACCTTGCGGTATCTGCAAATCGAAATAATTTTGATACAAATTCACATGATTCTCACTTTGGCTATGGAAAATTAGATGCAATGAAATGGGCTGAATCCATCGCTTTTGAATTGAATATTGATGACTAATTTGTATCAAGTATTATTCCATTGTATCAAACGAGCCTATGGCTCGATATGACCCTATGATTAAATCACTATTCGAACCCGCAAATTACATGACTGACCCGCGTGCGAGGAGTTACTTCCTTGTTTTCCTAATGTTCTCAAGTGTGTTAGTTGCATTAATTGGCCCTGCAAGCATAGTAATGGCGAATAACGAAACGACGGCTGGAACAATTTCTGGAACTGAAGTTTGGTCGGGAACTCATCAACTAACTGGTGACATTACAATCGCTGCGGGTGCTAAGTTAATTGTCGAACCAGGGACTACAGTTATTTTTCCAAATGGAACTTATCTCGACGTCCGTGGAAACCTCTGTGCTGGAAAATCCTCTTGTGGCGCCTCTGGCGATTCAAGTACCGCGAATAAAATTACATTCAGGTGGACAGATCCCATCGACGATCAAGCAAATGGAACTTGTTTGGGAATGTCAGAGGGTACCCAGAGCATCGATATTAACGACCCATCATGTTTTGAGGGGATTTTGATCCGAAGTTCGATTGATCTTTCACAAACCGGACTTCGACATATGACATTCGATGGGGCATGGGGAATTCCATACTTTATCGATTCAGTAAATCGTTGGAGGTATGGTGTAATGGTTATCGATGGTGCTGCGCCTACGTTGACGGAAATGACCTTCACAGATATCAATACCAGCAGTGTTCTAACCACAAATTTAGCTCAACCATCTTTTATCGGTGGCGAATATATCGCAGGAAATGACGCAGAGAGCAATGTTGGTGGTTCCGCAGTTCAAATCTACGGTTCTGGAACACATATTTCTCCACTGATTATGGATAATCCTTCATTTGTTGGAACAGATAATGGCTGTGGTCGACGAGATGGTGGTCGGCCAACCGTTTGGGCTGAAAACACATTTATCGAAATTAATAATGCAAATGTTGGAATCGGGGATTATGGATTTAGTTTAATCAATTCAGCAGGTCATGTAACAAATTCTGTTTTGGGTGTGAATTGTAATGCAATTGAGATAAATGGTCACAAAGCAATTCAAGGCATTGATTATGAATTCACAATTTCAAACAACGAAATAACTACTGCCGAAGGGTCTGGAATTTATGTTTATGATGGAGCGATTGCTGAATTATTCAACAATGAAGTTTCAGGAGTAAGCGATGCATCTGGAATTTCGGTATCATCTAGTAAAGTGAATATGCATGATAACGATATAGGACCTATAGGTGGGTGGAATGGAATTTGGTTAACTGGTTCATACGATGTAATAGCAGAGCGAAACAATATCGTTAATACAGCTAAAGAGCCACTCCGTGCGGGAGAATTTGGTAGCCAAGCTCCTTCACCGGCAGCTTCGCGTCTCTACTTCGTTAACAATACAATTACTCAAAATTCACCAGGAGTTTGCTCCAGTTCTAAATATTGGGGTGGAGATTATACTTGCCCTGCTGTAAGTGTATTTCGAACAGGAGTTACTTTGAGAGATAATCAAATTAGTGTTGGAGGAGATGCAGATGGAATCCGTGCCATCGGTGCAATTTTAGATGTTCAACGAAATATTTTCGACGTTCCAAGCACCGGTGCAATTATCAAACATTATGATGATGGTTATGCAAACTCTCAACAATATGGTTCGTTAGCGTTCTTTTCTCAAAATTCATGGAATGGTGTGGATACCACTTACAATGTCACTAAATCTTCAGTAACAGTTCAGTCAGAACATATCCCCACCCCTCCTGCAGGAATTAATCCCGTATTGCTTTCTTGGCCCGATCAAGAAGCATGGCCTGCAAATGGGTTTCAAAATGCAATCATTCCGACCCCCGTTTCAGAGTGCTCTTCATGCGCCAATTTGACTCCTATCGATTTCCCTCTGGCGATATCGATGGATAATAACTCGACAACCTTCACGTTTGCAAATTTGTCCAATCTTGACCTCTCGATAATAAATATTGCAACTCAACCTACTCCATTTGCAGTTCAGGTGCGTCAAGCGGAGATGGTAAGATTCCAAACTTTAGTCAATGGTGAGCGCGTTGAAAGCGCGAATGTTTTGATCGAAGATGCGCTAGGAAACGATATTTATTCATTGCACACAGATCAAGATGGATATACTCCATGGTTTGCTTTACCCTCGGATTTTCACCTTGACTTCAGAGGTTTAGAGGGAGGAGATAATCCAGATGGGTTTGCCGATGATGAATATGAAGATTCATGCTCGGATGGAATCGATAACGATGGCGATTTAATTATTGATGCTGACGATGACGATTGCAATTATGCAGCAGGAACTCGGGAATTATCGCGATATTTCTATACTGCTTACAAATTTGGTTTTGGATATGATAGAGGGGAGTTCACATTAGATGATACTACATATCAACAAACGGTTAATCTGGTCAATGATGGCCCTACTGTGTCAGTCAGTCAAAATGAGGGGCATTCATTCCGTAGGATTGTTAATTTCACCGGGTCCGCTCACGACGGACAATTAGCCGGTTTCTACGCTACCGATGAATTAGCTCAATGGGATCAACAAGGATATGTTCACTCCATTGAAATCAGAGATCCATTCACAAGCGAATGGATTGAAGCTAGTCTCGCTGTCGATGATAGTGGAATGGCAACAGGAACCGTAACTAGGCATAATCATCCATTTTCCGATTGGTACTATTCTTTCGATATGTCTAATCGGCAAGAGGGCGATTACACCTTTGAATTCCGCGCATATGATGGTATTGATTACAGTCCGATTATTTCCCGAACCATCAAATTGAATACAGCAGCACCAACAATTTCAGTCATGACACCAAGTGATCATTCAACATGGTCTGATGGTTCGATAACTTTCGAAGGAACCTCCTTCGATCAATACGGTTGCCCTCTTGATTGTAGTAAGGATGTCGGCTCTGTATATTTCCATATCAGTGGCCCTAATTTTGAGGGTGTCACACCTACATCAGGTGGTTCCGATTGGAGTTGGAATTGGGACTTTAGTGGACAACCTAGGACAGTTGCTGACTATACATTTACAATCTGGGCATCCGATGAGAATTTCTGCATTGGAGTGATTGATGAATGTGAGCCAGTCGTCCTTACATTAACTGTGGACAATTCCAATTCGATACCGTTTGTTAGTTTGATTTCACCACAAGATAACGATAGAATGTCTGTTGGAGAAAATTCTCAGATTCAAGGGGTTGCGAGAGATAATGATGGTGAAGTTTCTAGAATAGACATTACTGTCAGAGATATTTACAATGGCGGTACAATTGTCCACGAACAATCAGTGACTGAGATATTACCGAATGGTGGTTGGGTAGCCAACTGGGATTCAACGCACTTGATTCATGATTATCAATATTCGATTGAAGTTACTGCATATGACGGATACGATTACAGTGAGATGACAACAATCGCTATCACAGCAGATAATCCACCAGATGCTGGAAATAATCAACCATCATTCGATTCAACAAATTGGGTACAAGACATCACACTTTATTGTGAAATCGAATCACTAAATCAAGATCGCTGTACCAAAGGCACAATTGATTTAATGCAATTCTTTTCTGATTCCGATGTTAATCAAGAATTGATATTATCAGTTTACGATAATCCCGAACTCACTTCGGATGATGAATATGGTCTTGTAATCAACGTCGGTGTCGATGGTATTGCTGTCTATGATCCGATTTCTATGTTTTTCTATGATACAGACATGGATACTTGGACATTAGAAAATGTTGTATTTGTCGCGGCTGATCCCCATGGCTCGAAAATGAACTCAATGCCAGTATCATTCACAATCGTCGGAATAGATTTCGAAATATTTTCTCCCGAATCTAATAGGATTCAGAATGGTGAATTAGCAATTTTCACCGGTGTCGCACTACCAGGAATGACCGTAGTAGTAACCATTGATGGGAACCCTGTCAATAATACAATTGTTAGTGACAATGCCACATGGATTCTCGGAATACCTGCCTCAAGGATATTGGGAGGTTCATCGATTCCAGAATTCCGTTATGCTGGAGAAATTTACCAAGGAGAGAAAATATATGTTGGAGAAGTTGACGAAGGAATGTCATTAGTGAAAATAATAATAATCTCGATTATGGTTTTAGGTCTGTTCGGAGGAGCATTTGCATATTTCTTTGTGGAGTTTGAAGAGGACGAAGAATCTACTGATTCTGAAGATGATGGAAGTACTGAAGAATCTAGCGATGAGGGATGGATTTGGGACGAAGAATCTGAAGAATGGATAGAAGATCCAAACTACAATAATTGATGATACTTTGATTATCACCCTTCACGAACATTCTTGAATGAATTAGCACGCAGTCGAAATATGACGAGCATGGCCTTGCCACGTCCAGGTGTTCAGGAACGTATCCTATTACATCTACGTGATTATGTCGATTATTCGGAGAGGGTCGAGGTTCCTTTCGCCCTCTCCCAGATGGGTATTGCAAATGCTGTTTCTATCGCTCGTTCAAATGTTCCAAGAGCGATATCTGGAATGCGTGAACAAGGTTTACTTATTGAACGCCAAGCGCATGTTACTGGTGTTTCAAGAAAAAGAAAGGCATATTTTCTGACCGATGCAGGAGTAGAAGTCGCCAATAGTATTTGGGATACTGTTAGCCAACAACCAGTTAGATTAATTCATCCTGATGGGAGATCTGAGACGGTTGTACTCTCTTCAGCACTGGATATAACCGATTTACCATTACGTCATGTGGATTTTCTTCGCTATATTGATGATAATGGTTCGGTTGATTTATCTGTGCTTACAGCAGAATTAATCGAGAGAGATTTATCTAAGCAAATTGAGAAACAATTGATTTACTCTCTTAATGATCTGCCTCGAACAAGAAAATTTTACGGCCGTGAAAAGGAAGTTGAAGATATAGTCAAACTTCTCGAAGCCCAATCCTCTTCAATATTGATTCCTGGAATAGCAGGAATTGGGAAAACTGCCCTGGCTGGGAAGGTATTGGAGAGATTCACCCACCGCCGTAATCTGATATATCATCGATGCCAAGATTGGGAAGGTTCGAGAGCATTTCTTGAAGCGCTCGGAGAGTGGCTCTCTGCGATGGGCTCTAACGATTTATCTGATTATTTATCTGCAACTCCAGTCCCGCAGGCATCAGTCGCAGTCGATTTGATTATCGAAGGAATCGGCTATTCACCAGCACTTATCGTCATCGATGATTTACACAAAGTTGGAGATGAAACATTGATCTCAATATTACGTGGACTTTCTAAAAAGTTCCCGGAATTAGATGAAGTTGGCCTAATGATGTTTTCTCGGTCCTTCCGTATGGTTATTCCTGACCAAGATTCTAGTGGGAAAATTTTGACTTTGGTCATGCCACTAGAAGGGCTCGATCAAAATTCAAGCCGACAAATTCTCAATGCAATGCCTGATATTGAAACAACACAATTTTCACATATTTATTCACTTTCTCGTGGCCATCCTCTCATACTTGAATTGATTAATCGAGGGAGTGTGGGTGGAACTTTCCACGCAACATTAGAAGCATTCGTCGAGCAAGAAATTTTCAGCCGCCTTTCTGGGCCACAAAAGAGGCTACTAGGATCTATTGCTGTATTCCGTGAGCCGATGTCATTAGATGCACTTAGTGAGCAAGAAATAGTTATTGATTTACTTGATGAATTAGTTGAGAAAGGGCTTGCTCGTCAAGCTGATAGTGAGAATTATGATGTGCACGATTTAGTCCGTGAGTTTTTAGTGAGATCTATGGAATCTGAACTCAAACTAGAGTTACATGGTAAAGCAGTAGATTGGTATCGAACTCGTAAAGTTAGCCCAACCGATCGAATTGAGTTTATTTATCATCTTTATAGTTCGGATCGAATTGAAGAATTAGCAGAAGTACTAACCAACGAAGGCCATGGTCTGGTTAAAGCCGGCCATACTGAATTATTGGGAATATTGCGTGCGTTGGATCAGGATGGATTTGATGCTCAAGGTTGGGGCGTGGTTCGTGAATTAAGAGGGAATATTCTTTCGTTACAAGGCCGATGGGATGAGGCTGAATTAGAGTATGAATCTGCAATTACTTCCGCGAAAAAGAATCAGTTAGGCAATCAATTGGCTCGCCTATATTCTGCTCGGGCAGATATAGCAGTAAAGCGGGGCGCTACTGACGATGCATTAGAATTACACAGAAAGGCTCTAGAAATTCAAATTGCTATTAGGGATGCAGTTGCTGCAGCTAGATCCTACAATAATATGGGCTATATTTTCCGCCGACGTCGAGATAATCGTCACGCACTGGAAGTTTACGGAAATGTCGAGGAATTACTTGAATCGGAAGACAACCCTAGACTTTGTGAATCGAGGATTAGACTCGCATCCGCCTTCCTTGAGATGGGGGAACTTGATCGAGCTCGAAATCATGCAATGATTGCTCACGATGAAACAAAAGAGAACGGTGATGAAACTCTACATGCACGTTCTCAAGCAGTACTTGGTCGATATTATGCACGGATTAAAGACAACGACTTGGCGATGATGCATTATTCAGGAGCATTGGAAGTATTATCCAGACTAGCTGACCCACATAGTGCAGTCGAAGTTCAGATGCTTCTAGGCCACGTTCTCAGCGATGCTAATCAAAAGGATGAGGCTGCTGAACATTATCTAGAAGGATTAGCACTCGCTGAAGCGAACGATTTCCGCCACCTTCAAGGAGAATTATTAGCACGATTAGGAGAGGTAGAAAACGATAGGTCTCAACGAATGGATTATCTTCAAAGGTCTTTGACCGTTTTCCGAGAATTAGGAGCAGTTGATCGAATGAGAGAAGTTCAAAACTCAGTTCATCGAGTTATTACGGGTCATTGATTATAATCGAATTCTTACATCTTTATTCTTTAATTCTCCAACACGGATTGTGAATTCAGGGCCGTCTTGGGTCGAAATTGAAATTGTACCTGAATAATCTTCTCCAATATGCATCAATACTTCACTTTCTGCTAGATGTGGCGCATTATTTTTTTCAGAAAGATGACAAAGGACGATACTCTGAAGTTTTGGATTCATGATGTCTTGTAATATTTCTGCAGTTTGAAGATTGGATAAATGGCCTCCTCGACCACTTATTCTGCGCTTTAATGAATGAGGATATGGGCCCGTCATTAAACGCTCGTCATCATAATTTGCCTCGATAGAAATATGTGAACAACCACTTAGATGCCTCTTTAGTTCATGGGTTGCTTCACCCAAATCAGTTACTATTGCTGCCCGATGCCCGTCTCCATTTGTTGCAATGACTGCAACATTATCTGAATCGTCATGTGGAATTGGAATTGGTAATAAGCTCATTTCATCACTAATTTGAATCCTTTCAACATTACCAAATGTTCTGCACTCAGAGATCGGAGCCCATCCCATTCGAATCGCAGTTTCAGGGCTGCAATGCAAAATCGCATCCCATTTTTCTGATGCACGTCTTGCAGATTTTGCATGATCTAAATGATGATGTGTGATAAAAATCCCATCGATCTCAAGAGGATTTACATTTATTCTACTCAACCGTAATTCGAGCTGTTTTAAGGAAAATCCACAATCGATTAGCACCATTGTCGAACCAGATTTCAACAAGGTAGAATTACCTCTACTACCTGAACCGAGAGGTGTTATCTCTAACGCCATGTTAATCGATACATTGTGATGACAGACACCCCTTGAATGAATCCGTTAAATCGACTGAATTACTTCTTCTTTTTTACCTTTGTAACATCACCATATTTTTATCTTCAGACGGTCGTGTCCGAACGACGCTCCATCACCGTCATAAATCAAACAAGACGGCTTAGTATTTCTAGAGGAGGTGATGTCGTGCGTCGCAAGCAGTCCGCAGTACTAATGACTCTCTTGATATTGAGTAGTTTGGCTTTCGTTTCACAAACTAGGCCTCAAGCCCCAGTAGATCATATCGACCCTGGCGACGCACATGGGGGGGCCCCTCCTGTGACTGATTCTGACAATGATCAAATTCCCGATTTACATGAAGCAATCTTTGGAAATGAAATTCTCCTTGAAACATCTACTGGTGTGGTTCGCATCAATGGTTTAGATCCTACTAACGGAACTGATAATATGACTGATTTTGATCGAGATGGTGCAAGCGCCTTACTCGAGTATTGTTGGCCGTTCACTCTCGACAAGTGTTTTACAGATCGTATCGCCCTGACTGGTAAACCACCTGAGTTGTCAGAATCTGGATTACGTGAATTTCTCGATCCTCGTGTTGCTGATACCGATGGTGATGGTTTACCAGATGGTTACGAAATTTTCATGTGTACTGAGGGCGGATTAGGATATCTTAATGCTACAAATGCATGGAATTGTCTTTGGTTTGACCCGTTGAATCCAATCGATCAATACGATGATATCGACCGATGTCAAGATTTTACATTTGGCTGCGGCGATGGCTTCGATGTCAACCGGGATGGTACAATCGATGCCGGAGAAATGTATACGAATTCAGAGGAGTATGCTTTTGGTATGCCAGATAATTGGATTACAGAGCGTGATGGATTATGGTGTTCGGGAGAAATCAGTGGTTTGGACAAGAATGCCTGCCAAACTGAAATTAGCCGGGAAACCGGAGATGATGGTTGGCTAGGAAGCAATCCAACTCAGTCTGATTCTGATTATTACACTTGGTCAGAAATTATCGCCATCGGCTTAGCCGTTCCGGGCGATGGAATTCCTGATGGTTGGGAAGTTCACTATGGATTGGATCCAAGAAACGCGAGTGACTCTATCCTCGATAGTGATGGTGATGGTTGGGATTTAGATGCGGATGGTTATGTTATCCCAGATACATCGATTGCAACCGCAGCTTGGGGCGAGGCATTCAGCAATTACGAAGAATACATGATACACTATGATAGTGGTGCTTGGGTGACTCCTGGTATTCGAGGTGTCAGTTTGACGAATAGTGGAGATGAAATTTATTCATTTGACCAATCAACTTCGCCTCAACTCGTTGACGGTGCAGTTCATTCCGTAATTCCTGACCAACAACGAGATCGACTTATCGTTGGTTCACGATATGGAATTACAATTCTCGACCCATTCAGTATGAGTTCAACACTTTACGAATTGCCCGATGGTTTGGAGATGTACACTATGCATCATTGGAATCATGGTATATCTGAATATCTCATTATAGGAACCAATGAGGGTATATTGAGCATCGAGTTGGTGAGTGGATTACCACAAATTGACTCATCCTTGAATACCGAGGGGGCTTATCGCGAAATCGGCCCAATTTACTCTATGGTACCATTGCTAACAGGAAGTGGATTGCTTGAAATGATGATTTTTGGTAAAGGGGAGGCTTGGACGATTGTCGTCAACAGTGATGATTCGAGCGATGATCCAAGGATTTCTGAACCAATTTTTCGTGAGGACGTCTCTGATTTACTTAGCTCGGCAGATGTTACTGTTAACACAGCATTACACATTGAGATGGATGGCCGTGGCCCATTATTGGTTATTGGGACAGATGCTGGGTTAATTGCATGGAATACAACCGATGGTTCAGATTCAATAGGTTGGCCTTGGTGGGTTTTCAATTCAGAAAACGCAGAAAATTATGTCCAAAGTGCTGATTTACTGAATGTTTCAAAATCTGCAATAGTAAACGTCCTTGTAAATGCAGGTTCAAAAGACTCATCTGGTGAATTCGAAGAAATCACAGGATTTTGGATGGGAACCGCAGGAGGAGTACACCTAACCGACTTGTCAAAATTGGTGACAACACCAAAGAGCGCGTTCAATACAGATAGAATGTGGAATCTTGAGCGTTGGACAAATGGGGCGAATGATATTCATTCGATATACACGACTAATGATGAGATATTTGTTGGTTCTAGAGATGGAACATGGGTTCTCGATGGTGGCCATCACGGTGTTACTGGTCTCGCTGATAATCAAACGCATCTTCCTGGATTAGTGACTTCATTGGTGACTCTTGAAAGCACGGATGGAGTTTCCCTATTCGCTGGTATCTCACCCGGACGATTCATGAATATCATGCCTATCGACCCAATGTCGATGGATTCTGATTTGGATGGAATGCCAGATGGTTGGGAATTCATCTATGGTTTAGATCCTACCGATCCCTACGATCGTGATCGCGATGCTGATGCTGATGGAGTTCACTTCACTCCTACGTCAGGAGAAGGCATTGATCGTAGTTGGACAAATCTTGACGAATATCGATTTATTTCTACCAGCGATGGGGGTTTCAACGGTACCGATCCAAGGGAGATGGATTCGGATGGCGATGGACTTACTGATGGTGAGGAATATTGGGGATGGTTTGCTGAATCAACAAATTTTGATTGCCATTATTTGAATACAGTATATATTTGTGATGAAACTGCCGGAGACTTTGCACAAACTGTACATTATGAAGGATGGTTAGGATCTGGAGCTGGTGGCGGAACCGATGGTCCAACTGATCCAACCAACTTAGATTCAGATGGCGATGGAATGCCAGATGGATGGGAGATTGAACATCGCCGATGGATTGGCGATGTGTATAACGGTGGAAACCTCTGGACATTGAATCCAAGAGATTCAGCCGATGCAGAACTCGATGCAGATGGGGACGGTTTGTCGAATTTGTGTGAATACAAATGGGGTGCCTTACTCGATCAGGTATTGCGAGATGGATTGCCGAGCCACGGCGAAACATCTGAGGCTGCTGAGAATTGGACAAAGACCGATCCTAACAATATTGATTCTGATGGAGATAGTTTACCTGATGGCTGGGAAGCACGATATACTTGTTCTTGGAGTAGAGATGAAGCGGGAATTAACCCATTGAATGGTTCTGATGCATTGAACAATCCAGATGGAGATGGTTATGATGTTAATCATGATGGAATACTCGATCTCGAGGAGAGTTTAGTAAATTGGCTAGAATATCATTGGAAGACTGAAGTTATATTCGGAGATAGTACGAATAATGCAATACCGTTCCCAGAAAATTTCACTACCGTTCTCTATAATCTAACCTGGGAAGATTTTGCAGGAGGATCATTTGGCGAATACACCAGTCCCGCATACCGGAGTTTGGTTAATGGAACGACTTCATTTGATATAGGCTCAGGAAACCCTTTGCTTGCAGATTCTGACCGTGATGGAATGCCTGATGGTTGGGAATTTTATTACGCACGTTGGAGTCTTTTCGATGAGAAGTGGACATTGAATCCTGTTGATGAACGTGACAAAAATGGCGATCCTGATGGTGACGGGATGAATAATTGGGAAGAATACAATGTCATTGATGGAAATTTGAGTGAAACTGATGATTTAATCACAGTTCCGCAATTTTACCTATTACCAATTGGCGGAGAGCTGCTCGCAAATCCATGGCTATCTGCTGAATCTTCGGAATCCTTTGGAACTTTCTTGACCGAAGAACAGAAAAATTTGACTGGATTAACTGCGGATCCAAACAATCCCGATACCGATGGGGATGGATTGTTAGACGGTATCGAATTAATTTTTACAAAATGGAATTCAACAAATAATGTTTGGACATTGAACCCCTTGGTTGCCGGAGACGGTCAATATGATTCAGATAGGGATGGCATTACTGATCAAATCGAACTTAATCTGACAATTAACAACCCAGCGAACGGAGGATTGTCGCCGCCCGATGCCCCACGGATGTGGGAAGAGGCGGAATTGCTCGACCCAGATGAAGCGGTGAATCGAGTTTATCGCATTCTATTCAATAAAGAGGGACGGGCGTTAATTGCGCTGGAACAATTTCAAGATTGGCAGGATGGTAAGCCCGCCAAGCCATTGTTGCAAGCATTGCTTGGTGTATCTGATCCAACTTCAGATGACACTGATCGAGATGGAATGAGCGATGGATACGAATATTGGTTTACAGAATGGAATTTAGAGAGCAATAAATGGGAAATGAATCCATTAACCGATACAGATATTCACGTTGATACTGATGGCGATTCCTTTGATTGCAATGATGATGGAATTATTTCTGATTCCGAATCCTTTGACAATCTCGCAGAATACGAGAGTAGAATCTATGGAAAGAAAACTGCAATTGATACTATACCTAACGGAACCGGTTTAGTCTCTTACGGAGCTGATGCAGTTAATGCTTACATCGATGAAGAAGGAATGTTTCCTAGTGCTGCATACGGCCAACTCTATGTGCAATTCGTGTCTAAAAGTTTGATTTCGGCTGAACGGGCTGGTCTAATCAATCAGCACGATTCAAATAATTTCAATATCAGCCTAGCTGGTATTAGCGACCCTACTGACGATGACTCAGATCGAGATGGTATGCCGGATGGTTGGGAATTCTGTTTCTCAATCTACGGCGAATTTCTCCCAATTAATGATTATCGCTGGTCGATGAATCCAATAAATCCACTGGATGTTGATTACGATCCAGATGCCGATGGTTGGTACGACCGTAACTGGCTCGACACCCCTGCAACACAAGGTTCCTGGGAAAGTCGTGAATTTACCGCCCTTGGTAGCGATATGCAGATTGGTCATGGTTCTCTTGGGCTTTTCTTTGGTAATCTAATGGAATATGAGAATGGTACGCTCCCTCTCAACCCAGATTCAGATGATGACTCGATGGTGATGGAACCTGTCTTCCTGAACGGTGAAGTAACCGATTATATTCAAAACATGAATTTGAGCGATGGGCGCGAGGTGTTCAAGTATGGGACAAATCCACTCGATAATGATACAGATGGCGATATGATGCCTGATTTCTATGAGTATTATCGTGGCTGGAATGAAACGAATGACAACTGGTCTTCTTATCTAAAAATCGAAGTTCAATGGCAGCAAGTAACGACAAATAATTGGAAACCGGTTGATATTACCGGAGGAATAATTGCTCGCCCTATTTTGAATTGGGTTTGGTTTACCCATGATGCAACTGATCCTGATGATGCTGGACAAGATGCAGATAAAGACGGGGGATGGGATTGTTCTAGTGGCTCATGCATTTATCAGCCGTACAATAATTTCCAAGAATACTATGGTGTGGTTAACGCCACTCTATCCTCACCTACGCTAGTTCGACAAGCTATGCTCTACGATTGTTCAGGTGATTATGTGCAAGAATGGTGGCAATTACGAGAATCCCTTCTTGGTACATGTGCTGGTTCTGCGGCAATTAATTCGAATTATTTCCGCATGTACCGGATCAATAATGCGGACGATTTGTTCGCATTGATAATTGATGACAACGATGTAGATTACCAATATCTAGATACCTCTGATGATCAAACATTGTGTAGTGGCGAATGGACAGATTCATGGCAACGATTCGCTGGAGATCAGTACCATTTGCCGAATACTGGACTTGGAGAATACGTATTCGGTTGGTGGGTTTTGGATATAGATGGTGACCAAATCGCCGATGGGACCGATCCAACAAATTGGGATACCGATGGAGATTGGATGAACGATTTCTTTGAAATCGAAGACGATATGCTCGATGGTGTCCGTGGAAATAGTGGTTCTCCAATTCGATACGATGACAGGACGACTTAATCCTCTGATTCTTTTCTTGTTTTATATTTAATTTTCTGAATGTGGGCGGATTCATTAATTTGCTCATCACGATTGGGTTGACTTGATGGAGGATAGTCAACTTCCGAGCGTTGACGCGCCGATTGAAGAAAAATTATTATTCCTTCAAGAAAATATGTCAAATTTCGTCAAACAATACAGTTTGCCGGTTGTTGAAGTCGCATTAGTAATTTCAAAATATATCGGGATATTACGTGATGAATTAACCACAAAGGCCAATGCTGTCGGTGAAATTTTGCCGATTGAATTAACTCAACCCTGGGATATCGATATGGATGGTCAAAACCCCTCCATCGATTCATTCCCAATTGAGAGGGTAATCTCAACTATTGATCAAGACAGGATGGATATATTTGATACAATAATTCGAACGATTCTGAATAATTCCGAAATACCATTGATTAACGGTCTGACATTGTTACGGGATTGGGAAACAGTGGCTAGGAAACAATTGGTCAGCGCGAATAGCCCCGGTCATCTCTTCAGTCCCTTTGAATTGCCTGAAAATTTTTAGATCATTCATTTTGAGTGGATGCGACAATTCTACTCGAAACCCAACATGCATCACCGATTGACCAGACATAGAAGAGCGGCCAAAGTACTACTGAAACAATCAGTGGCAATTGAATCAAAAACCAACTGGCCGCTTTCGAATGTTGGCGATTGAAGTGTTGGCCAAGGAATAAAAACGGAATCAGAGATAATGCGAGAGCCACTAACGGTCGAAATGTACCCCAAGGCCCAATTCCACCGCTGAGTTCTGACCAAATTACGCCAAATACACTTAGGGGATTCACACGATTCGGCTCTTCTTCCGGAGCAACTCGCACCACATACTCCTCTACCATTAGATTGGTCTGAACATATACCAATCATCAATCTGACGCTGTCTTGGCCATAGAAAACGCCAACAGTAGATACTCTCTGGAAACTCTAATGGCAACGCCAAAGGTTCTGGTAACAGGATTCCCGGTTTTTTCGAATAATTCAAAAAATATTTCTGAGTTGATAGTAAAACAATTATCTATCGATGGTATCGAAGGTGTTGAGTTGGAAACCGATATTTTATCCGTCGATGAAGTGGGGGCGAGCAAAGTTGCATCACAATTACGAGAGGGAGATATATTCGATGCAATTTTACATTTAGGTTTAGCAGCAAAAAGGCAAAATATTTCTTTAGAACGATTTGGTAAAAACCAATTTCGGATGAATGAGGAAGATAATTCAGGTAGAATAATAAAATCAGGTGAGATTATTGAAGGTGGAACTGACCGATTAGAAACAACAGTTTCAATCCATGTCTTTGATGAGGAATTTGACGACGACGAAAATATTTGCTGGAGTGAGGATGCTGGTGGTTATGTATGCAATGAAACAATCTATCGCACTCTCAATGAAATCATAAAATTGGGATTATCGAATTCAAATGGACGAATACTACCAGCGATATTCATTCATTTGCCACCAGAAGAATCTCTGGAATTGAATGTTCAAATTAATGTAGTCAAACGAATTGTAAATTGTCTCGTTAATCGACCATATATGCACGTTGTCGGGGCATTGCTCTTCAATTCAGATCAAGAGATATTGGCATGTCGTCGTCCAATTGGTGATGTTTGGGAAGGTTGGTGGGAATTCCCAGGTGGAAAAGTCGATGGCGTTGAAAGTGATTTTGAAGCTCTTCGTAGAGAATTAGATGAGGAATTAGGAGTGCTAATTTCGAAAGCGGAACCGGTTGAAAACATAATTCATGAATATGATGATAGAACAGTAGATTTACGAATTTTGAATTGCGGAATTATCAATCCAAACGAAGTTAACCCCACTGAACATGATAAAATTCGTTGGCTTTCAAAAAATGAGTTATTGTCGGTAAAATGGTTACCTGCGGATTTACCCATTATTCAAGAATGGCAGAGTCAGGGACTCCCCTCATCTTCTTGATTAATGGTTGGATAACCCCTTTTGTCGAACCATTCTACTGGGAAACCACTCTTCCTCATCGATAAATCGTCACCAGTGCTTCGAGGAATTTCATTTCTTCCTTCGTGCCAAGTTTGTTGCTCGATCCATAGGCCTAAGTCCTCTCCAGAAAGGCTGACGGTTAATTTCCCACCCAGATTAATATCTTCAAGTGCAAAAGCAACCTTTCCCGCCATGGCAGCCTGTCTGGAAAGGTCGAAAACTGTTGTGTCAAATTCCAGGTTCATCGACATTGCATCTAGCGCAGTGTCTAAAATTCGTTGAGTTCTCATCAAGTTCAAAATTAATTCTAATGATTCGGCCTTTCCGTGCATAAGTTGAGCTCGTCGATCGCTAGGAAATGATGCTCGCTCAGGAATCCTATCGGGCACCCAATCCGGGAATAATTTCTGGATTGCTTCGACAACTTTCTGCGCATCCTCCCATGCTCGAACAGTCGTTGAGACACTAATCATCGGCTCCATGACTCCCTCCGGGTGCCGATGGGTCATATGTTCTCTGTTTCATCTACCTCGCAACAACACGAATGGTTCAAACCTGAAACTATCCACCTTGAATCATGACGGAACGTTCACCTGGCATTGGAGTAGCTTTATTTCTCGCACCTTCTATGTGTGTTGTTGCCTTAAGATTTGGATTACCGATACTCGACGAGGCAATATCAAATGATTATTTAGTCGAGATTGGAATACATTCCACAGCTATCATCATAGGTATTTTGATGTTCCTTAAATATCGTGTCGTTGAAGATCATGAATATCACCGCTCTGCTGCGATAAAGCGATTGACAAAATTATATACACAAGAGGATAAAGGGCTTTGGGATAAGGGAGATATCGCAATTGAGAAACTAGAATCAGCGGCTTCTAATCAACAAACAGGCAAGAGTGCATTACGAACCCAAACAATGATGTCTGGTAGTATCGGATCTATGAATGCAGAATCTCCCGAAGTAGAAGTTGAAGAAGACATTGAAACAGAAGTAGTTACTCATTTGAGTGGAATCAACACATTAGTTGACCAACAAGTAGTCGATGGAAATAATCCGAAGAAAGCAAAAATTTCCGACCGTCTTGATTCCTCTGCGGCTAATCGCATGGCCAAACAAAAAATCAAAGCCGAAAAGAAAACTGAAAAGAAGCGATTGAAAGTAGAAAGAGCGCGGGCAAAAGCTGAGTTGAAAGCCGCAAAAGCATCTGCAAAAGGAATGAAATCACAAAAAGGTGACTTGATAAAATCTCGTTGGAATGAACCGGCGGCTTCTACCATGGCTAAATCTGTAGTCTCTTGTAATGATTGTGGGACACTAAACCATTCTGGAATTCCGTATTGTTCTTCTTGTGGTTCATTCCTCGATTGAGGATGGAGAGATTCAAAGAGGGTCCCTTGGAGCCACGCTTAGGTGAGAAGATGGCAGAGAAGCGTGACTATTACGAAATTCTCGGAATTTCTAGATCTGCTTCAGAGAAAGAAATCAAAAATGCTTTTCGTAGCCTAGCTCGAAAACATCATCCAGATAAGAACCCTGATAACCCTGATTCCGAGCGACTTTTCAAAGAAGTTCAGGAAGCCTTTGCCGTCTTATCAAACCCTGATGAGCGAAGAAAATTTGACACATTTGGTCACCAAAGACCGGGTGGCTCACCGTTTGGTCCGAGCGGATTTCAAAGTGTCAATATCAATTTCGATGATCTTTTTGGTGGTGGTGGATTTGAATCAATCTTCAGTTCTCTTTTCGGGGGGGCTGCAGGAGGTAGACAACGCCGTCAGCGCGGCTCGGATTTACTAGTTCACCACCAAGTTCCTTTCCAAGTAGCCATGGACGGTATTGATGATTCTATTGAAATCGATGTGCTGAAGTCTTGTGATGATTGTTCAGGTTTGGGTTCAAAGAGCCCAGATGAGATTAGAGAATGTCCTGCATGTGATGGAAGAGGAAGAGTACAGCGAATTGAGAGAGTAGGGCCATTTTCTCAACAGGTTGTCAGCAATTGTGCGAGTTGCCGTGGTGATGGACGTATAATTCCAAATCCCTGTTCAAGCTGTCAGGGAGAGGGAAGAGCATCTCGTACAAAGAAAATGCAATTTCATGTTCCCCCTGGAATCGATAGTGGTACTCGATTAAGGATGTCGGGACATGGTGAAGCTGCAAAAGGCAATCGTGGTGAACCAGGTCATCTCTATATCGAAATTCAGGTTGAGGATCACGAGTGGTTTGAGCGAGATAGTTCAGATTTATTGATGGCCTTGCCAGTTAGTTATCCCGATTTAGTACTTGGAACAATTGTAGAAATACCTCATATTGATGGTGACAATTTGATAATAAAAATTCCAGCCGGATCGAAACCTGGTGATACAATTTCTTTGCGCGGCAGAGGATTGCCGAGCCAGAGAAGTCGAATTGGCCGCGGCTCGGTGATGGTGTTGTTAAAACTCGACATTCCAGAAAAAACGCCTCGTTCTTTGAAGAAACAATTGGAAGGGATACGGGGGGAACTAAGTATCGACTCAGTTATGTTAGAAGAAAAAATTCGCTCTGAAGCCCGACAACGTCGTCATTCTTGATAGGTTCATTCGATAGGCGCATCCCAATCGATTGCTCTATTTGGTACTGCTGCGAGAGGTTGTTCATCAACAAGTCCTGATAACTGAAATCCTAGACTTGAAGGGTTTCCGTCTAGAGTAATTCTCAAAAATAATTGCGAACGGGCTTTCATTTTATCGAGAAAAATCTCATCGTTTTGGAATAATCTTGATGGGGAAACATCATTGATACTAACCAGTGATCCTTCTGGCGCGTGGACTCGCATTGCAGCTAAATTCCAATCCTTATCTCCTATTCTGATGCCTAGCAATAAGGATGCAGTACCTTCTCGTATACGCCAGACACAAACCTCTACTTGCTCGGTCATATGCCTTAAGATCGGTTCTCCCCATTCGCTGATGATAGATTTCCACGGACTATCTCCTAATTGGTGTAATGCCGATTCTATCGCACCTTCATCAATCGAATCGCTAGCCAGAGCCAGCGACAATCTTTCTCGAAGACGTTGAAGACGTCTCCGCTCATGTTTTTCAACTTGAACCGGTAAATTTTCTCCAGAGAATATAGAGCGACGATTCCAAAATATTACCAATAAGATAGGAGATAGCAACACCACCCCAATCAAAATATAAAAATCGGTGAATAGATAAGAAAAATCAGTATAAATTCCTGGTTCGGGTGGTTCATGAGGGCCAAGGTAACCTATTTCGAAGGAATAATCAATGATAGTTCCTTGATCTCCCTGCCTCTCGATACGAATAGCATGAAATCCTTTTGGAATAATAATTGTTGAACCATCGGTGGTGTTTACTATTGCTCCGGTGATTTGGTCGAGGGCTTGGATTTGATAATTCACCCTCGATAGTGTGCCGCTATCGATGAAGATACGCGAACCATTTTCGTCGGTGATGATTAATTGGTAGATGTCTACATTATCATTTGAATGAAGGTGGCCAGAATACACCTCATTTGGTAATAATTGTGTATTTCCGTTAATAGTATCGGAGGGAATTGGAAGTTCTTCTTGTGCATCAGAAAAATCTCCTGCATCAGGGGGTTGGATAGGATCGATTATGAAGGACCAAACTGCTACCTCATCAGATGTAATACGAACTTCGATAGCGACAGTTTCATCTGGTGTTGTTAATTCAGTTGTTATCGGTTCAGCGGAAATGTACTCGATTGCTTCTGAACCGTCTTCGAGGTGAAATATAATCTGGTAATAGCAAATCCCTGAAATATATTCGGGAGTAATTGAGAAGGAATATTCTTCTCCAATATCTAAGAGAACCGCGTCTCCTTCTTCATCGAAAGAACTGATTGAGGATCGGAATTTGGTATAATCGTTCAACGAAAGAGGCTCTCCGTGATTCCAAGGATTGGATAATTCTCCCCCTCCCGGTGCTTCATCGATATTTGAATCTCTAGATATTCCAAACATATATGTCGAATAATTCACTCCTACTTCGGGAGTTATTCTGAACCAAAGTTGTCCATCTTGTGGGTAATCAATTAATTTATTTATTGAATCTTCAGGGTTATATTGTGTTATTAGTTTATTTTCTAAACTATTTCGTGACCAAATTTCTAGATTAGCACCTTCTGGTGCTACGAAACTGTTGAGCAATACCACATCTCCTGCACTACCCTCTATCATTATCGCATCTTTATCAGAAGTCGAATCCAACCCGCCAACAAATATCACAATTGATGAATTTATTTGATCATCATTGCAATTCCAAAGGAAGCAATTGTGCAATAAAGGCATTAGAATTGGTAATTCTACATCGCTCCCGGGCGAAGGAACAGAATTAGGTAGATCAAAATATTCGGTTGATGACAACAGCCAACCCCCAAGTCTCGATGAAGAATAGCTGTTGGAATGTTCTAGGTCAATTTTTGCAGTAATGGTTGAACCTGAATTTAAATAACCAGACCAGGTGACTTCGTGGAGATCCTCGATAAAGATGGATATATTTCCATCGATTACCTCTAATTCCATTCCAGTACAACTTGTTATTTCACATTCAAGACTATAATAAAATGACCCTGAATCATAAATGAATATTTCATCTACTATGTGTTTTTCTTCGCTTTCTGCTTCTACATTCACCACCATCGATGATAGCATCAGAAGAACGAGAACGCCGGCAAGACTCTTGTTCACGCGTTGCCGGGCGCGACTCCCCCTTAGAATCCTTCAAGCGAATCGTGCGGCACGCTCGCACTATGAGTGAGAAGGCGATGGCGCGGAGTGTCGTCGCAAGGCAGCGTTTTTCGCGTCTTTTCGCACTCGGAGACCGCAAATCACCAATTTCTTGGTCTCCGGCATTAGTAATCGGATCAGAAGACAATGAATTACCTATTTCTCTCGCACCTCTATCTTATTCAAGAGATGGAAAATCACTACCTGCGAAGATACAAATGAGCACTAGAGGTAATCTTTGTTTACCATTCGATTCAACCGATGTATGGCATGCAAGTGAGGGTTTGGTACTCCCCCCGAGTCTTTCTGAATCTAATTCTGGAGAATTTGGAACAGGTGATCAAATATTGCCGGTTTCTTGGCAATCACTTCATCATGATATTTCATTATTAGATGAAACCGTTGAACCATCGGTAATTATTTTGACCGATGCACCGCAACTTGCTCAGCGTCCCGGAATGCTCGTTGATGCGATCTATACACTACGTACGCGCTTCCCAACGTCATTACTTTGGACAGTGGGTATTGGTGGACCGGATAATTGTGCACTTTTGGCTTGGATGGGGGTAGATTTGTTCGACCTCTCGAGGTCGAGACATGCTTCATCTCTTGGAGTTCTTCTGACCGAAGATGGTCCTAGGCCGGTAGAGGATTCTCTCGATGAAGATTGTACGATGAGTTCTCAACTTGCGGCTTGGAAAGCCGCGTTGGCCGAAACACGCTCAGCAATTCGCGAAGGTTCACTTCGTGAATTAGCAGAGCGTCAGAGTTTGTCCAGCCCTCGTTCAGTCGAGCGTTTACGCCGTCACGATGCTAAAATGAGTGGTTTGAGTGGTGGAGAATCAGGACTTACTAGAATAAAAGGTCAAGATTTCCCACTCCGTTGCCATTCGTATACGAGTCGTAATGATGCTTTGATTATCGATTGGCAGAGGCGCATTACCGAATCACATTCTCCACCAATACATCAAACAGAAATATTACTACTTCTCCCTTGTTCGGCAAAAAAACCCTATCGATTATCAGCCTCACATCGCAGATTTAGGAACTCGATTACATCTAATCGAGTTCATGAGGTGATGGTGACAGCTCCATTGGGACTTGTTCCTCGTGAACTCGAAGATATATGGCCTGCTGGGAATTATGATATTCCAGTTACAGGGGAATGGGATTTAGATGAATTAACTACTATTAGGGAGATGATTCATAAATTTGCAATTCGCAATGGATATTCAAGAATCATCAATCATTCTGGAATTCATCTTGAAGTTGAAGGAATTGACATTATTGATACACGCCAAGGCGAGAGTGCAGGAAATTCAGAATCTCTCACCCGATTAGAAAATGAGGTTGGCCGAGCCGCTCAAGAATACAAGCTTTCAAGCCCCAAAGAAAGCATACATCGTCTCAATAAATTATGTGCATTGTCATTGTTCCAACATGGTACAGCCGAATGGCTGTCCGGTTGCAAAGTCGAGGGACGCCCACCAATATATACGATTAAAAAAGATAGAACTCAATTGGCTAGGTGGAACCCAAGAATTGGGCGGTTCTCATTTTCTAAAGCATGCTTACCACTTTTACACGAGAGTGGTAAATTTCCGATTGTAAATTTAGTCGATAATTTCGATTGGAAAGGAGATCTTTTTTCAACTAATATTAAATCAAAAAATGGTGAAATTCGCGTTGGTGATGAGGTTTTAGTCTATCAAAATGGTAAACTAATCGGCTCGGCAAGAGCCGAAGCAGCAGGTTGGGAATGGCCTGAAGGACCTGGTAGGTTGGCGAAGGCGCAACATCGATTGTGAGACTCACTCAATGGGTATGTATGCGTAGCGATTAAAGAGGGGCAGCAGGTCGCCCGCACGCCTGAGGTATCAAAATGGCTCGAATGCACAGTAAAGGAAAAGGCACAAGTGGCTCATCAAAGCCAGATGCAAGCAAGGCTCCTGTATGGTCGGAGACCAGTAAAAAGGAAGTCGAAGAATTAGTTCTCAAGTATTCCAATGAAGGTCACTCAACAGCAATGATTGGTACAATTCTTCGTGACCAACACGCAATTCCCGATGTGCGCCTCGTCACTGGAGAAAGGATTGGACAAATTTTGACTCGAAATGAGATCACTTCATCATATCCAGAGGATATGATGAACCTCATGCGCCGTGCTTTGAGCTTAATCGACCATCTGGGTGCTAACCGCAAGGATATCCATAATCGCCGACAACTCGAACTTTGCGAATCCCGAATCCGTAGGTTAGCGCGATATTACAAGGGTAATGGCCGCTTACCTGCGACTTGGGCTTATAAGCGTGAACAATTACGCTTGATGGTCGAGTGAGTTGTTTAGCAATCAAAGATAAAATCGCAACAATTGTGGTTTTAGTAGCGCAGAAGATTTGAACCACGTCCGCTCAGACCTCGTTATGTCCGCGCTTCTGGAGACGGCTCCATTCGCTCCTGTTTCTGATATTCTGATCGCTGCAGCCAATGAAATTCGCCGGACAAAAGTTCCAATTCTCTTATTGGCGGCTCCTTCGATTGAAGGTTCTCTGTCTTTGTCACCGATTGAAGCCGCTTTAGTCGACAGTGGAATTCCTTATCGGCGGCGGTTTAAATTGGAAGCGCCGAGCGAAGGGTCTTGGATTCATATTTTAGGAAGTGGAGATGAAACTGGCCCGAGAATAGAGACGAATCCGTTTCGATTAACGATAGCAGGGACAATTGTGAAAGGATTAACTGGTCATCGTGGTGATGAGAGAAAAGGGCTGCTAACAGCCATTGCTCAATCCAATGTTCTCGGGCAATTAATTTCACCACAAGGGCTTAGAATGCGGCGAATGAAGCCTTGGGTATTATCTGGTAACTGGCTGCATTCTTCTCTTGATACGACATATGATCCTGTTTTCACAGCGATTCGTGATCAGTTGGTACAAGAGGGAATCATCCGAGTCGTATGTTTACCTGAGGTGCCAGAGCCGAATATTTCCATCCACAATTGGATTGATCCAACTGCCCTTGATGCGATCACTTCTCGTTGGCCAACTTTGGATGTAGAAGGAAGAGCCCGCGCACTATCACACCTTGTGAAACCTTCATTGGCTCGTTCGACACCTTCAACTGCTCGATTGGAAGAAATTATTTGGCATTGTGTTCTATCCTCTGGATGGTCGACAGACTTAGCAGGTCAAATTACCACCGGTGCTCAATTGTGGAAGGAATATGCTGCACCGGTTGCGGCAGCAAAATTAGTCGATAAATTATTGCGAGATGGAAAAATTTGACTATTCTTCGATTCGCAGGATTACATCACAGCCTTTACATTCGAATCGTAATGGCCGAACGTTCGATTCTACTGAATTGATTGTATCGCAGGCCGGGCATTGAATTGTTGGCCCACTACCTCTTCGAGGATTATTCGATGGGTCCAAACGTGGTGAAACCAATGCGACGGGGAAAACTAACAAGATGCTTGAACCAACGATTCCAAGAACGATTTGCATTGGCATGCCTAGAACATAAACAATGAAAGCTAGACCTCCAAGTGTTACAACCGTTAGTAAAGACGGAACACTCACTCGTTTTCGAGTCATCAATAGTCCCATGCCGATAGCAGCACAAAGTGCGAATACCGAAATCATTGCAGAAATAAGTGGGCTAAATGCCATATTTGCGGTCGGCAAAAACTCGATTCTGTATACTAGTTCTGGGTCTAACTCGTTAGCATCTACGGTAATCATTTCCATAAATATCCATCTTCGATGGCTATAATCTATCTCTTCTGCAGAAATCGCTCCTAATCCTGCGAGCATCGTTGTCTTAATCTCTATATCTAAGTCGATATCTTGCCAATAATCATTACCTGGATTTCTAATGAAATTTTCTACCAAAAGTTGCCTAGAACCTAATTCTACTCTACTAGATGTATCGATTGTAATGATAATTGCTTCAGCATTAAATGCACGAGTGCCTCCCATGTCTAATGTGATTTCCGTTGGCCCTAAATCGACTGGATTAACTCCTACTAGTGACTCAATCTCGAGAGATAAGCCGTCTGAGATGAATGAACGTAAATCTGATCCTGAACCTGTAAGGTGAGCTGTTAAAGCGAGGAGCTCTGAATCATCAACTCTACCATTATTTTTCTCAACACTAGGCACTGAATCTGAATATGTGTTCAGATTTCTCCACCAACTATTCGAATTCAAGCTTTCATTGCCAATATTATCCAGTCCCCATCGCATCCATTGTGACATGGCTCCATCAAAGGTAATTGATACGACACGATTCATTGAATCTCCATCGAATTTTACATCTAAATCGATTTCTAAATCTGAACCACCAGATTGTAGTGGCTCCGAGGCAGGATACCAGCCCGTTGGCCCAGTATCTTCACCAATAGTGATTTCATGTGTACGACTCATACTAACCTCTAGTCCTGATTGCGGTTCGAGATGGAATCGAATCGAATAGGTTCCACTCTGAGCATCTTCTGGCGCTTCCCAGACAAATGTGACTTCAACTCCTGAATCTAATCTTGTTGCGATTGGTTTTTCACTCAGTTCAGTATTTTGAACTGAAATGCCCCCGCTCGATGATGACCACATACGATCATCAAATCCTGAATTGATGATGATTGGAAAGTAGATTAGCCTACCTTTCACACTTGCATCTTTTGCGGTTATTTCTAGTAATGGAAATCTTGTAGAAATTTTTGAAGTATAATCCTCGGACCCCCAGATGAATCTTAGTCCAGCATCTTCACCTGGGCTTGAGAATAATAGACTTCGAACGGATAGAGACAATTCAACTAAATCTCCATCTCGAATTTCTCCGGCATCAACATTTACAGTTATTTGTAAATCTCCTTCTCCAGTAAGATACGGTGCAATTCCTGCATCCCCTGAATAGATTGAGCCGCCGATTTTGATGTCGAGGGTTGAATTAATCGTCACACCGACTGCCCCCTCGACTTTGTACGGCATATTGAATGTCCAACCATGCTCTGGATAACTACCATCAATTCCCCATATGACCTCCCAAGAACCGATATTTACCTCTCCTCCGATAGAAGGCGTAACTAGAACTGAGTATTCTTGATCGAGGTCACCTTGAAAGGGAGTTAACGAGCCATCAGTGGATTCTCCAATTAGGAATAAATCAAAATCCGTTGATGTGCAACAATCTACGGGTGCTTCGGCACTCGCCGGCGATAAGGCAAAGCTGGTCATGACTAGCATAATGGTAAGGAAAATTGCCGAAGCCACTCTATTACCTGTCATATGGGCCTGTGGTCGACCTTCAAGACTTCAATGCGCCGCCTTCAGGGGCCCGTGATATTAGATTTAGAGAGTACAAAGAATAGACGAGGAACCCTTGTTGGCAAGATTCAATTATGGAGCCAAATTAATTTGACCGGTAAATCATCTGCTAATGATTCAATTTTGGCGAATCCAACTCGTTCTAGTTGTATGATTTGCCCGATATTCAATTCAAAATCTTCAATCATCCCTTTGACTGAATGCAATTTCATGCCGTTCGGGATGGATAATTCAGCCTGTCGTGCCATATTCTCTGGAATCCAGTGAACGATTGGACGCCTATCTGAGCGATCCCAAGATTGCACAGTTGCTCGCCCATTAATATTGGAAATATCTGCATAATCTTTCAAGCGAATTGTTTCAATTTCAGCATCTTGCTTTTCAATGAGAATTCTTTGACTTGCAAGGTTCCAAATTCTCGCCCCTTCAATCTTCCCATCTGGATGTTTCGGAACCGAAATCATGTCCATTGGATTACTTTCATCCATTTCAGTTCTTAGTTCCAAACTTACTGGATTTCTGACAAACGCACGTCGCTCACAATTTGCATCGATTTCTTTTGCATTGAAAGCCTCGATAGTTTGCAAAGAAACTGAGATATCTTTCTGAGTTAATCCAAGGTCAATCCAAAATGCGCGTAATGCGGTTGCATCGAAGCCGCGGCGGCGAAGTGCGCGAAGTGTAGGTAGGCGAGCATCATCCCAGCCTGAATAAACTCCATTTTCAATTTCAGCTCGCATACCTGAAGTAGAAAATCCACCGAATTCATACACCTTTACACGCCCCCAATAAAGCGTTTCGGGGTAGGTCCAACCAAAGTGGGAATAGAGAATAGTTTGTTTTCTTGTAGAGTCCATCAAATCTTTTCCACGAATGATGTGAGTTACTCCTTGTAGATGGTCTTCGATTGCACTTTGGAAATCTAGCAGAGGCCACACTTTGAAGCGATTGCCAACCATTGGATGAGTGGAATGCTGAATACGCAAAGCAGGCCAATCTCTCAATGCAGGATTAGGTAAATCCATTTCCGTTTTCACACGAACAACTGCCTCACCTTCTGCAATATTCCCTTCTTTCATTGATTCCCAATCTATTAGATTGTCTTCGACGGAACGAGGTCTGCAGGGGCAGGCCTCTTTTCCATCACGTAATTGTTTGAAGGCGGCGGCTGAGCAACGGCATACGTATCCGAAGCCGCCTGTGAGCATCTGTTCAGCATGATCGAGATATAGCGGTATCCTATCTGATGCTCGAATGATGATGTCTGCTTTGGCTCCGGTTAACCATTCATAATCTGATTCAATCCAATCATATGCTGCTGGCATTGGTGGTTTTACCTTTGAATCTGTATCATCAAAACGGAGCACAACTTTTCCGTGATACATTTTCGCATATTCCGAATTTATTGAAACACCTCTAGCATGACCGAGAGTAAGGGGGCCATTTGGATTTGGAGCAAATCGGAGAACGACCTTACCTTGTTGAGCATTAGGCAAATCTTTGAGCCCAACACGCTTTTTTTGTTTCTCACGCTGAAGAGCCTCTGGGTTCGTTGCAGCCAACACGTCACGTGCTGCCTGAATGCCTTGGCTGGAGGCTAGGTGATTTGCCGAAGCAACCTCTTTTTCGACAAGTGTTTTTAGTTCACGAGCCATCTTCCGAAGATCTGCACGCTCACCAAGAAGTCGACCAAGAACGGATCCAGATTGGCCTGCGCCATCATATTCGACGGCATTTTGAAGGGCATATTTCCTCACTGTAGCGATGATTTCAGAATCCCAAATGTCAGAATCCACCATGCTATCATTCTCTTCCGTCTACTTTCGGCATTTGACGCTTGTCTAAATCACCAGTCATCAAGTGAGGATTGAATGATGCCACCACCATCTTCAGTCCTTACGGGAACCGGAGTTGAATGGACCTCGGACCATAAATCCGATATCGTAGACCAAGTCCATCGAAGACAATTTGCTGGGAGCTCACCTTCGAGCATTTTCTTGATCGCGATTCGAGTTTTTGGATCAGATGGATAGCCGCTTCCGATTTCGAAATCATATCCCGCTGCAATTTTCTCAATTTCCGAGTCGCGACATACTTTTGCAAGTATACTCGCAGCTCCTGCAACTGGATCTATTGAATCCATGCCATGGCGGGAATCTATTTCCCAATTTCCCCAATTTTCGCCTAGCGCATTTTCCAACCTTTTACCAAAGCGCCCAGCATTACTATCACAAGCATCAGCTAAAATTATTCCATTCTCATTTGAATTGCTCGATAATCTAATCGCTTCGGCAAATAATTCAATTTCAAGGCTATTCAAATCTGAAACAGATTTATTCAAATCAATTCTACTCGGTGGGCAAATCACTAAGCCAATCCCCCAATTATATTTTTCTGCTGCCTTCTCGATTTGTTCAGCGATAATTTTACGTGCCTTTGCGGTCAATTCTTTTGAATCTCTTGCACCAATCCATTCGAGCACATCTCGATTCAGGTCAGGGATCTTCAATGCACATACTATCAATGGGCCGATTACAGGGCCGCGTCCAGCTTCATCGACACCGATGCTGATCATTTTCATTTCTCCGCATCGTTCTTTTTGGGCAGTCTGGAAATTCTTGATTCGAAATCATCTTCTAAGTCTAGCATTACATTGTCTGGGTGAATGAGTTCGCCCTCATTAATATCATCAGCAATTTCTACGATATCGTCGAGAGCATCTTCTGTCATTGCTCGGTCGAGGGCATGACTGGCCTTGTCGACCATTTGTGGAGAAGGTGCAGAGCGAATTTTTTCTGTTAATCCACCGGATTTTTCGATAAACTTGGTGGCGAATTCGCTAGCATCCTGTTTGGGTGATTCGATTGAAACTTTCATTTTTGTTTCTTTCTTTGAGTATTTTTCCATCCAATTTTCAACATTTCCATCGTCTTCAGAAGGTAATCCGAGCCTTTTTCGATCTTCTTTCAATCGATATTTAATCGCCATTGCAACACCGATACTGCCTACAATAATAACCAAAATGCTTAGAATAACGGTGTGCCAAGACTGCAGCCATTTCAATATTTTTGATTCTTCAACATCTGAATGGCCATCTCCATTGCCCACTCCACCTATTGTTGCAGAATCGGTCGCAGTGAAACTAATTCGTGGATCTCTCATAGAATGAGCTTCGATGGTTAATGTCGCACTCGTGTCGACAGGTGCTTCATCGGGTACTATCATCCAAGCGGTAAATGTAACGGATTCCCCAACTTGAATGTTTAATCTTTCAAAGGAGCGCGGATTCCCTGAACTGCTAAAGGTCGCTCCTTCGGGAGGAATTAACCCAAATTGAGTGAAAACATTAACGTCGAGATTGACAACTAATCCATCCTCAATATTCCCTAAATTTGTTAATTTCCAAGTCGATGTTAAATTATTTTCATCTATCGTTTCGGTGGAAATAATTTCCAGTTTCCATTCAAAATAATCTCCGGAAGTAATCATAAATTCCACTGTCGATGGATTCCAATTATCCACCCATAATTCAACAATTATCATGGCCTGTAAATTCGAACTGGTACCAGGTCTCACACTGGCATTCAAATTTATTCCATTAGCTACTTCAGAGGGATTTAGCTCGATGTGTTTAGTATTCAAATCAACATCTAACCATTCTGGAGTAGAGAGGAGTTTGAGTTCAAATTCATATGGTATATCTCCAGTATTTTCTATGATTAATTCAGTCCTACAGCTTTCTCCTGGGGATATGTCGAAATTACAATCGATATTATTCAATTCTAATGTACCTCCTGACCTTGGAACAATGTTCACCCGTTGAATAGTATAGACCGCGTCCTCTGGTGCGGCAGAATTCCAAATTTTTACCTCAAAGAACATGGATCCTGAAGTAAGGAATGGGGATTCAACTTGAAACCTAATATTTGCAGTTTGATTCGGATATAACTCATTCAATTCATGCCTATCTAGAACAAAGATATTCCAATCGTCCAATGCGAATGCTTGACCGAAATTTTCCAGTGGAGTTCCATTTTCATCGACTGGCCTAATGCCGATTTCCAAATCGCGTTGAGTATTGCCTAAATTTCTTGCAATCATTGAAATCGTAGCGACATCAAAAGGAGATATTGAGAATATCCCCCCACCCTCGACAATTTCTGCTTCATGATGGTATCCATATTTCATTGAAAAATTGTACCAATCTTGACGCCCGTCTGAACCTGTAATCAATTCCATGCTAAATTCGTGGATTGAATTTGCTAACGGAAGTCCATTTTGAGTTGTTGGCGCCGTGATTGAAAATTGCACCCATCCGGTGGAGCCCGATGGTGCATTGAATTCATGTCCAAGAGTGGTATCATTATTGTAACCCCACCAAATATTCCATTCTTCTGCGCCAGTGATTATTATCTCGGCAATATCTGTTTGATCTGCATAATTCGTAAAATTCACATTCAAATTCATCTGTATTCCTGGGTCGATTGAAAATACTGATCCTGAATCTGATCCGAAATTAATGCCAGGGGGTTCGATGTGGAATGGATAGAGATAATTTGGAGTATTATTGAATACCGTCGCTGAAGCAGCCTGTTGTAATTCTAAAGCGCGAGAGGGTGAAATTTGGTTAGGATAATCGAGACCGATTGTTGAATTACCTGTCAGAATTGAATGGAAAACACATGCGGCCAAGTATGTTCCATCTATCGATGGGTGTGACCCATCATTTGAGTATAGATTTGAGAACGAAGTGGAGCCCACCGACGGGTCGACACCAGTATCTGCAACATTATTGTAAATATATTCGAACGCGAGACCGACAGGTGCAATAAAAGCAGGTTGTGAGTCAGTAGTGATGTTTTCAAGATACATTTCATATCCTTGTCGAAGGTGTAATTGCATAGTCAGATAATCTGGATTCCTCCATTGATTATTGCTATCCCCATCCTTGTATCCCCAAGTCATGAAAAGAATTGTATTCCCATTCGAATTGAAAATGCGTTCGTTAAGATAGATTGCTCCGGCCTTACTCTCTCTCCACGATGTAGAACTGGTTGGAAATGATGGAATTTGACTTTGGTCTTGAAGAATAACATAGTCATTTGCTTCGTTCAATGCTAAGTCCCATGAATCATCAGTCTCTCTGGCCTTTTCTTCATGATTTTTTAAATTCAGTCCGCCCCCAGTCAATGCACTCACTGAAACTTCTTCTCCTCCTGAATCCATTAAATCATTGAGTTTTGATGCAAGATTATTCTGATTCGTATAGGAATTCCCTAGAAATAATATATCGTTAGAAACTCCTTTTTCAATAGATTTGGAAGGCTCCATCGTGTCTTTTAGACCCGCCGGCGCTGAGAGTGAAGTTAATAGTAAAAAAATGAGAATTACCGAGTTCAGCCGCTCTTTCATAGTCTCGGCTCATCGTTCTCACTCTTTCATTCCTACCCTTCTATGTTGAATCAGTTAACGAAGGGTCTATGGAGTTAGGTCCCACTCATCCACTATGGTGCCTATATGGCCATTTAGAAAAAAACAACCCGAACCGGCGAAAACCATTAAAATCAAAAATCCCGAAGTTATTGAATATGAAAGAACAACTACTGATGACCAAGATGAGTTGGTGTCGAGCAGATTGCATCTTAAAGACAAAGAGTTTCTTGATGCGATGAAATTTTTTGGCGAAGACAAAAAAGAAGATTGATTTTATTTCATAGAACTGGATCGGGTATTGATTGGCCGATGGCATTAATGTCAAATTCACCAGCTTGGATGGGGGATTTTATCCCAAATTTTCGGCTTACGATTGGGTCAATTTCTCCAAATACTCCTACCTCAACTCCATCGTAGAATACTTTCGCCCCTCTGCCCTCAATCCACGGACCACAATGAGGGGCAGTTGCTTGGTAAGTAATAAGATTAATTTCAGCACCAAGGTCGCGCAATAGTGCCTGAGCAATACCTTTTGCTGCCGCAAATCCCCCCCCTACCTCTGCACAAGCCCACGCGGCTTTCAGTTGGTTCTTTGAATCTATAACTACAGTGCCTAATTCATGAATTCTCTGTGGAAGTTCATGATGGCGATTGGCTGCGAGTAAATTCAGTAGGGATGGTAAAATATGTTCCCTCAAAATCGTGTGTTCTTTGGTAATGGGATTTGCAATTACAGTTATCTCACCCTTTGCTTCCCATCTCAGGTTATTGAACTGATCTAAATTATTTGAAAGGGTAAGACTCTGTGTTTCTTGCAAACCAAGTGCGCACAAACTAGAACTCACCCTGCGCCTTAATTGTGATGATTTTAACGGAATTGCATCTATATGAACAGTCGATAGTGTATCGGGTAAATTGTCGTAGCCATAACCGATAGCAATGTCCTCAACGATATCGACTGGGTGCATTATGTCTGAGCGCCATCTTGGCATAGCAATCACATGCTCTTTTTCACCGACGGCGCAATCTGCCCATTTCTCAGATTTCTCAGCACCATCGGTAACGGTTCTTGATTCGAGTAAAACACCTCCCATCTTCTTTATCGCTAAGTCAATTTCTTCATTCGACAATTCTATGCCAAGGATTCTTTGAATCAAACTATGAGGCAGGTTGTGAAGTTTTGAGTCTCCTCGAGGGCAATTTGAGATTTCATTATCCCAACCGGTTAACTCAATTGATTCAATGACTCCTCCTCGTTCAGAAAGAGAGAGGCAAGTTAGCAATAAGCAAGCTTCACAAGATCGTTTATCCCAACCCGTTACATCAATGAAAAAATCTGTAGTAGAAGAGCTAATAGCTGTATGGTTTCCATTTATTATTGGTGGAAACGATAACACCTTTTCATTCGAATCAATAATCATTGGATATTTCGAGTATCCTTTCACTAGGTGGGCGTAATCAATACCCTTAGGATGGGTCGTAAGGATTTTTTCGATACTTATTTTTTTTTCCATCGCCAAAGGGATAAATTCGTATCCACCATCGACTGTTGTCACTCTAAATGGAGGTGTTATTTTTGTCAAATCATGAACTCCGATGGATGAAAATTTTCTTCTTCTTCCAAGTGTCATATGCAATTTTTCTTGATGATCCATGAGTGATTGAATGAACTCATCCTTTTCTTCGGGTGTCGAACCATTCTCTACACCGCGCACAATAGCACCAAGTATAACTGGTCTAACTTCGGCTAATGATGATTCAACCTTCATCTCAACTTCACCGTGACGAATTTCCAGATCAGGGGTGATATCTATTGAGTGAAGGAATGAACGAGCAGCACGTGCAATGTTTTCATGGCTTAGCAAATCAGGTCTGTCAGGAAAAATTTCTATTTCTATTCCATTTTCATCATTAACTTCGACGACACATCCAATTCCTGGAAGTCGATTCTCCCATTCTTCAGCATCATATTCGATGCCCGAACGACGTTGTAATTGAGATAATATAGAATGTTGAAATGTTAATGTCGGCATAGAAAAACCTCAATTTCCAAGCCAAATCGGAAGTGGTCGATCGAATCCGATTAATCGTAATCCTGTTATTGCTGCCGTGTCATAATCCATTGCACGCAGATTTTTTCTGTTAATCTCCTCAATACCGTCAATTCCCAATTCTCTCATCCAACCTCTGATTGTAGAATCCAACCAAGTACAGTATTCCTCTAAATTTTCGTCTGGCGCTGGTGCTACGACAATAGAACAGCCGGCTCCACGTGCGATTAGACAATCTTCTGCACTTGGAGGCTCATCCAGTTCAATCATTAATTGTCTTTCTTGGTTAATCAAATCCATCGCTCTTGCAGCTAAACCAATCCTCGGCAATGCTGCAGATGCTCTACCTCCTCCCGGGCTTGATGCGTCGATTATTGCTCCATCAAGATCTAATTCGACGACCAATCTGAAAAGGTGATCGACACGATCGACACGATCTCTTAACATTACTAGAGCTGAATTTTGAATTTTGCTTGATAAAGAAACTAATAATCCTTCTATTTCAGCATCGTTCATCACTGGTAAATTTGCAAGATTTAGGACGATGCCGGCACAACCTCCCAACGAATCTGCGGAACCTACTAAATTATCCTCATCGATTAGCAATAAATCGATTTCCCGAGGGTTTTCTGAAACCAATGATGGTTGAGCAGCTGATTTTGGACCTGAAATTTCAGTGCCACTTCCTTCTATAAGCCAGGGGATAGGGAATAAAAGTCCCTTTTTATCTTCTCCTGGGGGTAATATCAGTGTGTATGGATCTAATGGTGAATGTGAAGCAAGTCTGTCTTGAGTCGTTGGAACAACTGCAATGCCTTCGAAACCTTCTATGATAGAGCATTCCGGCTGTTCCCCAATCGGTGGAGAATTAACATCGGAAAACAAAACCAATGCGTCTTCATTGATGGAAAGGCCAAGCGGTTCCAAATATTCTGAAATATCTAATATTTCTTCCGGTTCAATACCTCGCATTGTTGAGCCATCACCGGGAGGTGGACAAGAGCCCGCGACGATGATTCGCCCCCCTCTCATCCCAACGCCCGGTTCAGATCCAACTGAACCGAGGACAACGATTGTTCCATCATGCATACCCGCTCCAACTCTGTCACCAGCATGACCTCTAACTAGAATCAATCCTCCTTTCATTGAAGACCCGGCTTCTTTTCCAACAGAACCGTTGACATTGATGGTCCCGCCGCTCATATTTGCTCCAATTCGATTTCCAGCATCCTTCTCGACGATTAATCTTCCCTCGGCTTGGAAAGCACCAGCCATCGATGTACAGCCACCCTGCAGTGTTAATGTCCCACCTCTATTCATGGCGCCAGCGCATTCACCCAAATCTCCTAACAACAATACTCTTGATTTGGGTGGAAGATGGGTGATGACTCCAATTTCACCATTTTTTGGTTTTTCATCACCTCCGCGACCCCAACCGATTCTTACTAAGAGGTCACGTTGTAGCGCTTCAGTAAGCATTTTTTCGAGGTCACGATTCAATTTCATGCTCTTACCAGTGACCTCGCGCATGGTTATCCCCATGCGTACATAATGCTAGTAGTCTTGATTCTGACGGGTGAGAGCACTCCGTTATAGCGAGTTTGTTAGGTTGTAAAATAACCTGAAGGGTATATTGATAGAGGTTCGCTTAGGACAATGGATTACCGTTAGGCGCGTGGTGTGGTCATGGGAAAAATTAAAGTTGCAATCAATGGATTTGGAACGATTGGAAAGCGTGTTGCTGATGTAGTCGATGCACAGGATGATATGGAAATCATCGGAGTGACAAAAACGGGTCCTTCTTTCGGCTGTGATTTAGCTGTTAAGAAGGGTTTTCCTTTATTCTGTACCTTCGATGATCAAGAAAAAATTGCCGCATTCGCCACTCAGGGGTACGAATGTTCTGGTGGTATTTCAGATATGCTCGCTGTAACTGATGTCGTCGTCGATTGCTCTCCTGGGAAAATGGGTGCTGAAAATCTGCAAAAATACCAAAATGCCGGAGTTAAATATATGTTCCAAGGTGGTGAAAAACACGCCCTTACTGGCCTTTCATATACCTCGTGTGCAAACCATAGTGCTAATCTGAACGCCACCGGCACCAGAGTTGTTTCGTGCAATACTACTGGACTATCTCGCACTCTCGTTCCGTTGTATGATTGCTGCGGCTCGCTCACGGTTGAATGTACGATGATTCGCCGAGCTGCAGACCCAGGTGACTCCACAAAAGGTCCTATTAATGCAATTAAACCAGTACTCAAAATCCCTAGCCATCATGGGCCTGATCTAAATACAGTTAAGCCCGAAATTGAAATAAATTCTCTAGCAGTAGCTGTACCAACTACGCTGATGCATGTTCACTCCATTATTGCAGATTTACCAGTGGGGCACGGTCTGACTACTGATGGGATAATCGAAATGTGGAAAAATTCTCCACGTGTGATTGTTATGGATGGAAAAGACGATGGTATACCAACCACTGCTGAAGTTATGGAAATGGCCAGAGATATAGGTAGGAAATGGGGCGATTTACATGAAATTTTCGTTTGGGAAGATGGAGTAAAATTAGTCGGCGATAGATTGTATTATTTCCAAGCTATCCACCAAGAAAGTGATGTGATACCTGAAAACGTCGATTGCATCCGTGCTCTGATGGGAACCGAAACCGATTGGCGGGCTAGTGTGGCTAAGACAGATGCAGCAATTGATGCGTATTACGGCCTTTGAACACCTCTGCGAGGTGTGATATTCTACCAACCATCTAGTATCAATAGTCAAAAACCCCTGATGGTCGGCTAAGCCATGCTCGGAGGGAGGTCAGTACTACCAATTCTGTTTATTCTCCTATTCTCGACTTGGGGTAGCGTCCTTTCTGCAGCTTCGGTTTCTGATTCAGAATTGAATATTGACACAAACCCTCAAACGCTTTCTCCTACTTCTCAAATGAGTCAATTTACCGATGTTGTCGACTCGACATATGATCTTCGGGAGATCTCAAGATTGATTCATTCACCATTCGGATCTTTTGATCCACTTTCCGACCCAATACCATTAGGTCCTGAAAATTTATTCGATCCCTCTGCAATCTTACGAACTGGAATGGTTGTCGTTCAATCGAATGATGCTGATATGACTGATTTGTATGATTTATTAGATTTGAATGGATTCAGTGTATTAGACATAATCCCCGATTCAGCTCTAGTGGTGCGATTACCAGTTGAGCACCTCAGCTCTTCGATGAAGATTTTGCAGGAATCGAATTCGGTTAGATGGGCTGGTGAGTTACCAATCGCTTGGCGAGTATCAAATGAGCTTAGTGAATTAGCCGGCCGTTCGGGTATAATCATTGATTTGGATATCACTCCTGCTTCAGATTTGTCTGCAATCGAAATAAGTGAACTGGAAGCAGACCTGAAAATAGTTGCAGATAGCACTGTGTACCGAAGTGTTTGTGATTTCCATTTATGTCAGATTAATTCGGTCGATGCCGCTTGGCTTCCTATTCTTGCAATGGACGGAAGAATTCTTTCCATAGATTCTGCTTCGGTATTGGTTATTCACAATAATAATGCACGCTCTATCGCAGGAATTGATTCCGCACTAAGTTTGTCTGATATGACATTAAATGGAAGTGGTGAGGTATTGGCTATTTCAGATACAGGATTAGATGCAGATCATGGAGATTTTTCTGGCAGAGTCCGAGCGATATACAATCAATTCGGCCCTGATAATTCTCATCAAGATCGAAATAGTGGCCATGGGACTCACGTTACAGCAACCTTGCTGGGAGATGGCTCAGGGGCTGCTCTAACTACAGGGGTTGTCCCTGCAGCATCTTTTCATTTCTATCAATTGGAGGCAGATTCATCTGGAATTCTTGCTCGATGGGGTTCTCTTTACGACATGTTTTCTCATTCTTGGCAACAGAATGCACGCATCCAAACAAATAGTTGGGGTAACGAAAATCTGGTAGGTGAATATAGTTCTGATTCTCGTTCAGCAGACTCTTTCTTAGTAGATTATCCCAGATTCATTGTTCTATTCTCCGCTGGTGAATTAGGAGATAATGGATACCAAAGTATCACACCACCGGGAACTGCAAAAAATGTGATTACAGTTGGCGCATCGACTACTGGATCATATGGTACAGAAGCGATTGGGGCGGTGGCATCTTTCTCTTCCAAAGGGACTACATTAGATGGGCGTATCAAACCAGATTTAGTCGCACCTGGAGTGATGATATGTTCCGCGAGAGCTGAAGAAGCTCAATTTATCTCCGGACTAAATTGTACTGGAGAGACTCACTTGAATAGTGTTACGCCACTTTATACAACCATGAATGGTTCATCGATGGCTACAGCAGTCGTTGCAGGTGGTGCCACGATGGTTCGCCAATATCTTCGAGATGTTGAATCAATTAGTGAGCCTCGTTCAGATTTAGTGAAGGCGATATTAATCAACGGCGCGGAAGATATTGGATCCGTAAATATCCCGAATGCTATGGAAGGATGGGGGCAAATCGACTTATCTAATTCTCTTTATCCACAACATAGTGGCCAAAATTTAGATATTATTTTCGATGATTCAAGGGAATTATTACCTGGTCATAGTTTCATCTACACAATTGAGAATTCAGGTGACGGCACCAATCCTCTTGACTTTACTATAGTTTGGAATGATGCTGAGGGTTCAGCGACTGGAAATCAAAGCAGTACTCGATTGGTTAACGATTTGGATCTTATTGTTACAGCACCTGATGGTTCTGTTTACTATGGCAATTCTTTCATCAATGGATTTAGCACAACTTCTGGCAGTGCAGACAGGTTGAACAATGTTGAACGAGTTCGAATTGAAAATGGAGTTGTCGGAAATTGGTCGGTTGAAATAGGTCATGCCGGCGGTTCTCAACAAGGATTTGCTCTTGTTTTGAGTGGGATGATTACAGAGACAGTTTCAGCAGATTTGTCGACTTTCACAGGGTCATTATCGACTTCGGTTCTAAGCCCCCTTCAAGGTGATACTTTCCTCATCGAAACAGCATGGAGGAACCAAGCGGCGGGAGCAACTGGTACATATTCAATAGAAGTTGAAGATTTGACGACAGGATTAATCTTGCTGACTCAGCAAAAATCATCTCTAGGGGGTGGCTCTCTAGATTCACTATCATTCCCTCATTCATTTTCAACCACCGGGGTTCATACACTTGAATTTAGATTAGATTCAAACTTTGAGGTTACTGAACTTAATGATGAGTTGAACGGAATCAACAATAATATTATTCAATTTGATGTATATGTTTCCCAAATTGGTGTCAGATTAACTCCATTGATGGAAAACGGCAATGTGCCATCTAATGCAGCGGAATTGATTTTAGCAAAACATCGGACATTAAATCCAAGTTCTGCAAGCCATGTGATTTTTGAATTAGAATTGAAGAATGAGGGGACATCTGAAGTAACCGTCGATATTTCAGCATCCCCAATTCAATTGGTCGGTGATGGAGGATTATTACACCAACCGCAAGACGAATGGTGGAAACTTTTCAATGAGTCGGGGCCATGGACACTTGCTCCATTAGGGGATGTAGGTGACCGTGTAATCATCTCTCTGAATTTTTCTGATATCGACGCTGATTTCAGTAATCCTGCTGGTCCTCAGTATGCGTTACCCGGGACATTTGTTTCACAATTATATCTCTGGGATAAAAACGCCCCTACCATCTCGCACTCTATTGAGTTAACTACTGAAGTTGAGAGGGTGGAGGGTCTATTTACAGTGGTTGCGGGTACAGATAATCTCGGCGCTCAACCGGGTGATTTTGCAATATTTTCCTTATCGATTAGGAATACCGGAAATGGTCCAACACAATATACGGTTTCATGTGAAACAGAAAATCATTGGATAAGTTTTTTGGGAAGCAGTCAATCATCTGTGCTGACAATTGAGCCATTAGCTAGACTTCAATTCTTACCTCTTCCAATTAAAATTAAAGTGCCAAATGATGTCGTTGGCCTACCATTGGCTGGCTTTACTGAATTGGTTACTTGTACAACGGAATCGGTAAACGATCCAACCTTAACCACCGTAGAGAATGCAACCGTCGTAGTATTCGAAAATCATGATTTCATCACCGATATTTACGATGAAGGTGTTGCACTAGGTGCGATGGCTTTAGCTGCCCCTCGACCAGTGTTGAACGATGAAGCAGTTTCAACCGAATTATTTGTATCAAATCTAGGTAACGTGCCTCTCCAATTTACAGTGTCTGCGGCATCTTCGCAAAATAACTGGCCGATACAACTAGTTCAAGGTTCTACTGAGGTAATTGGGGAAGACCTCACTATTAGTATTCCTGCTGGAGGCACAAAATCCATATTCATCAATACCATTGTTCCCCTGAGTGCGACAATGGGGGTGTCGAATGTCATTACTATCCGAACTACTCTTGAAGATGGACCAACCATAACTAATGGTACAAAATTAATCGTTCAAGAATTAGCTCTGTTAGACATTGAGAATCCAGATGTCTTAGACGTTGCACTCGGATTATCAAGTGTGACTGGAATAAATTTACAGAACATTGGGAATGTACCATTGTCGATATCTCTGACGATGGGGAGTTTAGCTGCAGGGTGGTCAGGTGGATTCCTCTCTGGTAAGAATTTTGAAATGGATATGAATCGCCATGCAACGATATCAGTTGGACTAAATCTTCCTGGAAACCTGCCTGTTGGCATGCTTGACGAAGAGGTTTCTGTGATTATCGAAGCACAAACTCCATCCGGGGAGATAGAAATTTACACTATTGAAATGGGTGTAAATGTAGTGCCTTCGATATGGTTGAGTTTGAGTGTTAATGAAATTAATTTGGAAGAGATTAATCTTGGTACGACTAAAGAATTTTCCATAAATGTATCAAATATAGGAAATGTCCCAACCTCTTTGAAATTAGGATTTATTACGCCTGAGGGATGGAAAATAGTGTTAGGAAATTCCAATTTTGATGACCTTGCAGCAGGCGAATCGGTTATGGTTACAGTAACTATTAGCCCTGATTCAAAAGCCGCATTGGGATTGACTTCTGTTACAATTTTTACTAACTCAACAAATGATGAATTAAGTGAGTGGACTACAGACGCAAACCTCGAACTAGAGGTGAGCCGTTCAAGAGGCGAGCAGTGCAGTGGCCTCAGCTGTATATTTGTCAGTCTCGGCCTTCCCAGGTGGACATCTGCTCTAATATTTGTTTTCGCTCTAATCGGGCTGATTCTTGGCGGTATTAACCTGCGTCGTTCTTCGAATGATTTTATTTCTTCAGACGAAGAATTAATTCCAAAAGGCTCAGCTCTTATATCTGGTACAACCTTAGAAAGGCGTACTGCAGCTCTAGATACTTCTCGTTCAGGTGATGTTGTTACAGGCGGTGTGAGTGAATCTGAAGTACAAGCCGCATTGTCTGCTTCTTTGCCTGGTAGTGGTGCCCCAATTACTCAAGAGGGAATTGCTCCACTTCCATTGAGTGGATTGCCAGAAGGATGGACTATGGAGCAATGGGTTGCTTATGGGCATCTTTGGTGGGAACAAAACCAACCCTAGGCCTTTTGGGTTTGACTTATCAGTAAAGCCTTAATCGTGCCGATTGATGGATGGTTCTATCGACGGGTCAATTGTATTGTTCGGACCTCCTGGGGCGGGGAAAGGAACACAGGCAGGAAGAATTGTAAAACTCACAGGAAAACCTGCTGTGTCAACTGGTGATATTCTTCGTGCAGCAGTTGTAGCAGGTACTGATTTAGGTATGTCTGCAAAGGGGTTCATGGATGTGGGTGAATTAGTCCCTGATGAAGTAATCATAGGTTTAATTGCCGAACGATTAGAAGCAGATGATGCAGTTAGAGGCGTTCTTTTTGATGGTTATCCCCGAACTATTGCTCAAGCTGAATCTTTAGAAAATGTTGCAAAGGTATCAAATGTAATATCTATCGAAGTTCCCGATGATGAAATCGTTGAGAGAATTGTCGGTCGTAGGATGGATCCAGAAACAGGAGACATTTACCATATTAAATTCAAACCAGCTTCTAATAAAATCCAATCTCGATTAATTCAGAGAAAAGATGACAATGAGTCAACTGTCCGAAATCGTTTGGCTGCATACCATGTTCAGACTGCTCCATTGGCAGACTGGTATGATGAGCGAGGGTTATTGAGTCGCGTCGATGGTACTCGTTCCATCGCTGATGTAGGTAACGACATCGCCTCCAAATTATCAACTTGAGGAGATATTATGGTAAGGAAGCGAAGTGGGAGGAGGAATGAAAATCGCAAAGATAAAGCGATTACATCTGTTGTTCAACTTTCCAATATTATCAATTCTCCAAAAGTATTTCGTAACAGAATTCGTGATGTTGCAGCAAGAGATTTACTTAAGTTAGGAAAGAAACATGGTACAAGAGGAAATTCTGAAACAAATTCAAATATTTGTCGAATGTGTAAATCGATATTAATTCCCGGCAAAAATATGAAAATAAGGATAAGAGATAAGTCCATCATTTCAACTTGTAACCGCTGCGCTAATATCAAAAAGCGTGGGCCGATGTTCCATCAGGAGTTGAAATGATAATGACAGATGTGCCACTTTCAATCAAACGTGCTGCTAGTAATCGTGACCTTGAGGTAACAGTCAGGGTTGGCCGAAGTGGTTTAAATGAGGCGGTTATCGAAGAACTTTGTAGCCAATTAGCAAAGCGGAGATTGGTGAAGGTGAAGTTAAATCGTGGTATTGTTGAAGGTTCCGAAGAAAGAAAAAACCTGTTTGACCATCTCGCAAAAAATTCCGACTCAATTATAGTGTATTCCCGTGGTAACGTTGCAACATATTGGATTGGTAATAATTGAGATTTTTTTTTCTCAATTCTATTTTTTTTCTCAATTCTAATTATCTATGCGTGAACACATATTTAGACGGAATGTTGCTGGCCGTGCTATGATTACAGGCCCGCTGGCAGTTTTGATAGTATTCACCTTGTCTTTTGTGTTTATTTTATCTGAATCTATTCATCGCACTATCGCTGCATGGTTTGGCTGTGTTTGCTTGCTTTTCTTGGGGCTGACGATGAGTGTATTCAACTTGTGTGAATCTGTTGCTAACGGAGAAGGTGGGCACGTATTCGCGCTTTTCGGTGGAGATGGTACTGTTGACATCTGCCACGAGTCGCTAGAATCGTTAATGCTCAGTTGGATTCATTTCGACGTCATTGGTTTGTTACTCGGAATGATGATTTTCGCCGCTCTTCTTGAAATGTCAGGATTCTTTGAGTATGTCTCCGTTAAGGCAGCCAAATTGTCAGGGGGGGATCCTTGGAAATTGGTGGTTTATCTTGGCACATTCACAACTTTGATTTCTCTTATCATCGACAATGTAACCGCGATAATCATTATCGCTCCGGTCACATTGCGAATTTGTCAAAAGTTGGAAATTAACCCAGTCCCTCCATTATTGGCTGAAGCGATACTTTCCGATACAGGTGGTGTGGCATCCATGGTTGGCGACCCACCAAATGTCATGATTGCAAGTGCAACAAAAAGTATGGAGATCGGTGACTTGTTTGGCTTCAATGGTTTCTTGTTGCGATTGGGTTTACTTACCTTCTTTGCATGGATTGCAACTCTGGGATATATGCGTTGGTACTACCGTGAATGGCGGGAATCAAAACCAGCATATGTTGAAGCGATTCTTGAGGAAGATGAGTGGGATGCCATTGATGATATGGGGTTGTTGAAGAGTACAATTGCAATTCTTGGAGCAACAGTGGTGATGTTCTCACTGACCGAGTTCCTGCATCTCCATGTCGAGATTCATGCCATCGCTCTTGCTGGTGCAGGCTTCGCTCTGGTTGCAGCACGCCCCGAAGATCACGAGATGCGGCACGGTTTGATGCATTCAGTGATGGAAAAGGTAGAATGGCATGCATTACTGTTCTTTGTGGGACTGTTCATTTTGGTTGGTGCCATGGGCAACGTTGGTTATCTTGAAATGCTTGCAAATTGGATTTTCCGCAATTTCGGATCCAATGAAATCATGTTGGCCGTTGCCATCATTTGGGTCTCTGCCATCGCCAGTGCGGTTGTAGACAATATTCCCTTCACTGCGGCTATGATTCCAGTCATCATCGGAATTGGCGAGGCGGATCCTTCTATCGATTTAGCCCCACTCTTCTGGGCACTTGCAATGGGGGCAGGATTCGGTGGAAACGCAACTCCAATCGGTTCGAGTGCCAACGTCATGACTGTATCCATCAGCGAACGTGGGCCTAACCCAATCACCACCAAGGAATGGATGCGTGTAGGCTTCCCTGTGATGATTATCACATGTGTTGTGGCCTCCATTTTCATGATTATTTTCCACGGAATGATTTACAGTTCTGTTTAGGATAAAACTCTCATGTTTAATGGTGTAATTACACCATAATTTTCCAAGTGAAATTAAAGGATTCTTCTAGACATTTTCAGCAAAAATGATGTGATCATATTGAGTATCGATTCTAAAGGATATCCCGATAATTGCCGAGGTCTCCGGAACGCTTTGGTGATTAACAAAATCGGGTCGGAATTTTTTTGATAAACAACTCTTCAGTGGACTGTTTTCAGTTATATTATTGCTCGCCATTCACCTTTGTCTTCGGGCGGCTCAAACCCTCTAATTCATATACCAAAGGTCGGTCGGCGACTTGCATTTAGTGCGCCTTGGTACTGTCACGTATCAGGGTTAGTGGTTGAGACCGCTCCGCCCTGCGGGGAGACGGAGTGGTCTGAGACACCAGGAATTGATATGCCTGGACACCAGAGGACTCACAAAGAGTCCCTGTGTTTAGAAAAAGAATAATATTAAATTATTCCAGAAGTGGGTATGTAGAAATCAAAAGATGCTACAACCCGACTGGGGGATGGCTCGGCTCGAGAGCCGAAGAAGGTCGTGACAAGCTGCGAAAAGTTGCGGGGAGAGGCATGAATCTCTTGGATCCGCAAATTGCTGAATAGGACCTCCTGGCACTCTGTGCCATTCCTAAATGGAAAGGGAACCTCCTGAACTGAAGCATCTCAGTAGGGAGAGGAAAAGAAATCAAATGAGATTCCGTGAGTAGTGGCGAATGAAAACGGAATAGGACAAACCGAATCCCCATGGGAAACCATGGGGAGATGTGGGGTTTGGACCGTCTATTGTCTAAGTTATGGAAATAGAAGTCGCCTGGAACGGCGCACCATAGTGGGTGAAAGTCCCGTATATGTACATAATATGACCAAGTGACGAGTCCAGAGTAGCGTGCGTTGGATATCGCGCGTGAAGATGGGAGGCAGGAACTTCCAATCCTGAATACTACTCGAGACCGATAGTTGACAAGTAGCGTGAGCGAAAGCTGAAAAGTATCCTTAGCGGGATGTGAAAAGAACCTGAAACCAGTCGGGAACAAGCTGAATAGGCGTGAAAGCGAAGATATGAGCAGCGTCTATTCGTGCGTTTCGAATAATGCCCCTGGGAGTTCTGATTAATGGCGAGGTTAAGGAGTTGATCTCCGAAGCCGAAGGGAAACCGAAAGGTCCGCAGCCGCTTAGGCGGTGAGGGACTGGGTGTGCTCGCCCGGAGTCATTAGTGGGAGACCTGAAGCCTGTCGATCTATGCCTGGCCAGATTGAAGCCCGATGAAAGTTGGGTGGAGGATCACACCGTTGCTGATGTGCAAATCGCTCGGATGAGCTGGGTATAGGGGTGAAAGTCCAATCGAGACGGGCAATAGCAGGTTCCGCGCGAGACTACTCGTAGGTAGATCTTCGTGGAGGTAGATAACGATGTAGAGCACTGATTGGGTATTTAGGGGGAGCGATCCCTCGGTACGCTGTCAAACTCCGAAGTTGTTATCGCCGTAGAAGCGAGGAGTGAGCCACGGTGGGTAAGCTACCGTGACGAAAGGTGAAGAAACCAGCTCAGTGTTAAGGTCCCAAAATTACAGTTAAGTGTTAATCACAAACGGCGTCCGTGGTCGAAGACAACCAGAAGGTGGGCTTAGAGGCAGCCATCCTTGAAAGAGTTCGTAACAGATCACTGGTCAAGCTTACGGGCCCGAAAAATGGACGGGACTCAAACTGTATACCGATACACTGATCCTTCGAAAGAAGATGAGGTAGCGCGGCGATGTGCTCGGGTAGAAGCTAGGTTTTGAGATCTAGTGGACCGTGTACATATGAGAATCTAGGGAAGAGTAGCAGCATAGTGCGGTGAGAAACCGCACCACCGAAGGGGTAAGGGTTCCTCGGCAATGGTTATCAGCCGAGGGTTAGCCGGTCCTAAGGTCATTCTTAACCGACATGATCGAAAGGGAATAGCGTTAATATTCGTTAGCCCCTCTACAAAAAATGGTGACGGCTTGGGATAGTTCGTACGCATCTGTCATGGTGCGTCGAAGCGTACAATAAACATCTGGAGAACCGTAATGGTGAGAAAGATGAGAAGACGTGAGCAAATGACGAATGAGTCCTAGGTCCCATGAAAAACCGTAGAGGTGACCGTACCAAGAACTGACACAGGTACCCAAGGTGAGAAGCCTAAGGTGTGACGGGCAAAGTACCGCGAAGGAACTCGGCAAAATAGCTCTGTAACTTCGGGAGAAGGAGTGCCAGCTTCGAGAGAAGCTGGTCGCAGTAACAAGGGGACTCCGACTGTTTAATAAAAACATAGCCGACTGCTAGATCGAAAGGTTGTGTATAGTCGGTGAATCCTGCTCAGTGCTGGTATCTGAAACCGGGTTTCAACCTGGCGAAGGACCAGTAAACAGCGGGGGTAACTATGACCCTCTTAAGGTAGCGTAATACCTTGTCGCTTAATTGGCGACTTGCATGAATGGCACAACGAGAGTCCCACTGTCTCCGCGGTACGTCCGGCGAAATTGACTATTACTGGCGCACAGTCCAGTAACCTCAACCTGCAAGCGAAGACCCCATAGAGCTTTACTGCAGCCTGGCGTTGTACAGTCGCACATTACGTGCTGAGTAGACGGGAGACGTTGATCCTCGGAACGCTAGTTTCGAGAGTAGTCGTACATAGAGACACCGTCCTTAATTTGTAACTATACTAACTCTTAATGAGAACACCGTTTGGTGGGCAGTTTGGGTGGGGCGCCACGCGCTCGAAAATATAACAAGCGTGCCCAAAGGTCAGCTTAGGTGGTTCAGTCTCCACCGTTAACCGTAAGGGGAAAAGCTGGCTTGACGTGGATCGGACCAATAACGATCGACGATGCGAAAGCAGGGCCTAACGAACCAATCTACCTCATTTCTGGGGGTGATTGATAACAGAAAAGTTACCTTGGGGATAATTGAGTTGTCACCAGCAAGAGCACATATCGACCTGGTGGCTTGCTACTTCGATGTCGTCTCTTCCCAACCTCCTGGTGCAGCAGCTGGGA
>DUAE01000048.1 GCA_012960975.1 Candidatus Poseidoniales archaeon | reverse complement strand
TGTTATAACTATTATACTACACTTTGTAGCAAAAGTCAAGCTTTATTTTCAGATAAAAGAGCCTCTTAACCAAGAGACTCTTCTGTTCTGGTGGCTATATCCTAAAACGTGCCGATGGTAACATAGTCCATCAAGTCATCCACCGCCTGCGTTGATGCGCCATCTATCATCTTGTTATAGTCAAAATTGTCGGTGAAGTCATACGGCGTTGAATCATACTGCTGAGCCGTTCTTGTTTTTTCATTTTGTTCTACTACAGCACCTCCTATTCCAACAGACAACCTAGTCTCGCCAACTCTAAACGCAATTTTCACGGCGCTTTGTAATGACGAATGAAATTTCACCTCGTAAGTATCTACCGTTGATCCAAATATGTGTAGCTTCGTCGAATTGGTGGAGATATACCTAGTATCTTCAACGGTTGAAGGAAGTTGAACATTCACCCTCTCTCCTGCCATCTCTAGGTTAATACAGCCTTCAGGTGCGGATATGTCGTGATTTGTCGTCAAAGTAAAGCGTTCGTATCCGTAGTCTTTCACGCTTACCGGAAACTGAACATAGAATCTCTTATCTGATCCGAACTCTACAAACGGCATTCTGATGATTCTATACTCTACTCCGTTGACATTGATTACATCACCTGGATTTGAACTAACGTAGTTATACGATATATTATGCTCGTCGTGTCTTGCGTTACAATCGGTTGCTGCGATTGGTGCTGAAGACGCTGCTGCGATTGCAGTTGCAATTGCTGTTTTGATTAATGGTTTCATAATATTTTCTCTCTGTATTATTGTAGGGACAATTCCCTATTTCTTATAACTATTATACTACACTTCTACTGAAAAGTCAAGCTTTATTTTCAAGACAGATAAAAGAGCCTCTTAACCAAGAGACTCTTCTGTTCTGGTGGCTATATCCTATTCTGTTTGCCTTACGCGATCATTGATGTAGGTTCTCTAAATCCAAGCACCTTGCCCTCCCCCCAATCCTGCGTCTCCATCCACTGCTTGAATGTCGAGAAAGTTCTCCATCCCTCGGAGACTGTGGCATCTCGGTCAGTCGGATTGTCGTTTAGCCAATAAGGATCGTAACATGACTGGACCATGCCCTTCCAAGATTCGTAGAACGGACAGTCTATAGTCTCATCCCCACATCCACCGAGCATGGCTGCAATCTCCGCATGCTCGGGCGTCAAGGTGCCACCATCTGATGCTAATAATCTATCTAACGCATCATCAACTAGTGCATTCTGTACAGCCATTTCTTGCCTCTGCTCTTCCGTGAATTGGGATAAAACAGCCACTTTCGCCTGCCATCCAGGTGGCATATCATTGGTTCCAACATTGTACACTAGGCTTCTTCTTCTTTCTGTTATTTCTTTCATTTTCTTCTCCGATCGTGGAATGGGAGGTATTTCCCATTCCTTATAACTATTGTACTACATTTCTACTGAAAAGTCAAGCTTTATTTCATGCCCATACCTTCCCCCATCTCTGCCCATGCTTGTCGTCGTGCTGCAGGATCAAGCGCTTCTAATGCTGCTTCCGCGGCCACTTTTGTTGCTTCGGCATCGCTGAATATTCTTCCTGCTGTCCATGCAGCATACTTCGCTTCCATCATTGTTTCGAACGCATAGACTGCTTCTGTTACTTTTGGATCTGTCATTGTTTTTCTCCAGTTGTTTTGGGAGGTATTTCCCATTGTTATAACCATTATACTACACTTTTACTCAAAAGTCAAGCTTTATTTTCATTTATTTTTGTTGCTTCAAACGCTTCCATCGCTTCGGCTGCATAGTCTTCATATATAACTGCCCATCTCAGTAATGCTGCCTTGAGGATTGGTTCCTGTTTCTCAGCAAGTTCTCGCAACCATTCACCCTGTGCTTCGCAAAAAGTATTGAATGCTTCATCGACTGTGTTGAATCTGCCGAGGAACACCTCGTTGCCGTCTTTATCGATCCTAGCATCATACTGATCTTCGGA
>DUAE01000047.1 GCA_012960975.1 Candidatus Poseidoniales archaeon | reverse complement strand
GTCTTATTTGTAAGGTAAGAGTTTGATCCATCATGATAGACTTCCATATCAGAGCCTGTTCCAAATTGGAATTTATCTCCATCAGGAACAATCAAATCACCGCTGGAATTTACTGTTACCGCTTTAGATGCCTGTGATGTACCTAAAGTAGTAATATCATTATAATTAATCTCCGCAGCACTCGCTGAGATATTGGTTCCTCCAATATCCAGGGTTGTGGCAGAAAGCTCACCTGCAACGGTTATCACAGATGATGCAGGAGATGAATTCCCATCTATTGTAAGATAGGTATCATTATAGGTCCCACTACTTGAATGATCTGAAGTGATCGTAAAAGCTCCATTTAAGGATTTTACTTCATATCCGTCTCCTACATCTGCTCCATTATCTGATACCAATTCTATGGATGCAATTCCATCCGATGTATTAGAGTTCTTTACTGTCAATGCACCTGTGGCAGTTGCCGTAGTAAATAGGAAATCTCCATCGGTGGCATTGGAGATGGTCTCACCAAGGCCAAAGGTGATATCATTGCCTGTGACCGTTAGGTCACCTGTAACTGCCGCATCACCTGTCACAGTAAGATTATCACCAATAGTGGTCTCCGATGTTGTATGTCCAATAGTTACAGCAATACCCGAGGTCTCTGTGGCAACTTTCATTGCACCAGTAGCATTAGTAATGTATGAGTTTGATCCATCATGATAGACTTCCATATCAGAGCCTGTTCCAAATTGATATTTATCACTGTCCGGAACAATCAAATCACCATTGCTGTCAACTGTAACTGCCTTAGATGCTTGTGATGTTCCTAAAGTGGAAACATCAGTATAATTTAGTTCAGCAGCGCTTGCAGAAATATTGGTTCCCCCAATATCCAAGGTTGTAGCAGAAAGTTCTCCCGCAACCGTTATCAGAGAAGACGCTGGTGTAGAATTACCTGCTATAGTAAAATATGTATCATCATAGGTCCCACTACTTGAATGATCTGAAGTGATCGTAAAAGCTCCATTTAAGGATTTTACTTCATATCCGTCTCCTACATTGCCTGCATTATCTGAAACAAGCTCTATGGATGCAATTCCATCTGATGCGTTAGAATTTTTCAAGGTCAAAGCACCTGTGGCAGTGCCTGTAGTAAATAGGAAATCTCCATCTGTAGCATTGGAGATGGTCTCTGAATTACCAAATTCAATATCGTTTCCTGCAATTTTCAAATCACCACTCATTTCTGTATTTGGAGCGGAAATATCTAACTTAACATCTACGTTTATATCCAACTGTCCATCTGTGGAAGAATTAATATTTAATTCAGAATCTCTAAAGGCGATTGCATTAGTACCTGTCAGTGTTCCAATAGTGCTCGCTGTAATACCTGTCAGGTTAGACCCATCACCAATAAATCCTCCTGTCGCAGTAATAGTACCTGTTGCTGTTAAATTATCACTGATGGTGACTTCCGATGTTGTATGACCAATTGTGACAGCGATACCTGAGGTCTCTGTAGCAACTTTCATTGCACCGGTAGCATTGGTGATATAAGAGTTCGTACCATCGTGATAGAGCTGCATGTCTGATCCCGCACCAAACTTATATTTATCACTATCTGGAACGATCAGGTCACCATTGCTGTCAACTGTGACTGCCTTTGATGCCTGCGACGTTCCCAATGTGGTTATATCTGTATAATTAAGTTCGGTAAAAGTAGAGGTCACACCATCTAGAATATTTAATTCTCCTGCATCGGCAGTTACATTCGTTCCTCCAATATCCAGAGTTGTCACTGATATTTCACCAGCGACGGTTGCAATCCCAGATGCTAATGTAATGAGGTCAGCATCACCTGTCAAACCAAGCTGGCCGCCATTGATCAACATATCTCCAGCTATCGTTGTAGTTGAATTTGCTGGTGTTGAATTACCCGTTACTGTTACATAAGTATCATCATAGGTACCAGTACCAGAATGGTCTGATGTGATAGTAAATACACCATTTACAGATTTTAATTCATACCCATCTCCAT
>DUAE01000046.1 GCA_012960975.1 Candidatus Poseidoniales archaeon | reverse complement strand
GGCCAAGGTCAAGGTCAAGGTCAAGGACAAGGTCAAGGCCAAGGTCAAGGCCAAGGTCAAGGCCAAGGTCAAGGTCAAGGTCAAGGACAAGGTCAGGGCCAGAATGGTCAACAAGGCCAAGGTCAAGGCCAAGGTCAGGGCCAGAATGGTCAACAAGGCCAGGGTCAAGATCAGGGTTCCCAATCTGGACAGGACGGCCAAAATGGCGAGAATGGACAGGAAGGTCAGCAAGGTCAACAACAGGATAATGGACAAGGTCAGCAGCAAGGTGGCGAACAAGGAGGTCAGCAAGGTGACCAGACTGGCGATAGCCAGAATGGAAACAACCAGAACGGCCAGAACCAACAGCAGCAGGGCCAAACCCAAGACTCCAACCAAGGCCAGCAGGGTCAACAATCCGACCAGCAGCAGAGCCAACAACTCGACAACCAGGACCAAAACGGTGAGAACGACAACGACGGAGACGGCATCCCAGATGACCTCGACTTCGACGATGACAACGATGGTATCCCAGACAATCAGGATGCTATGCCCGAAGATCACGACAACGATGGTATCGACGATGCCGAGGACGATGATGACGATGGTGACGGAATAGACGACCGAGAGGAAGTCAATGACGGAAACCCAAATTCAGACATCTACGACCACGACAACGACGGTGTCCGCGATAACGTGGATTTCGACATCGACAATGACGGCATTGACAACTGGAACGACGTTGGACCGAACGGTGAGGATTACTCACGCGATCACGACAACGACGGACTACCTGACGGTGTTGACACAGACGATGACAACGATGGCATCCTCGACGTAGACGAACAAGATGGTATCGTCGGCGTTTGGCGTTACGATCATGACAACGATGGAATCCAAGATTTCTTGGATCTCGACGATGACAATGATGGTCTATCCGATTGGTTCGAGCAAAATGACGGCTGGGATATGACTGGCCAATTCGACCACGACAATGATGGCGTGGACGATTATCTCGACGATGATGACGACGGCGACGGAATCCCTGATTCCGACGAAAACGGCGATCTTCTCTGAATATAATTGAGAGTTAAAGTCAATTTTTGCTTAGCCTGCCGCATCGTTGATGTGGAGCAGCGACAGGCTTGCCCGGGGCGATTCAGTCCCGGGTCAAGCCGCCCTATTTCTAAAAAATCAAAAATCGAAGAGAGTTGGTTTACTTTCTGAGCGCAATCGATTTGCATTAGCTAAACGAGTAACTGCACGATCAAGCCTTCGCTCGCTGAAGCCCTTCGATAGCCCAAAGGCGCGAAGGCTTTCCTCGACAGCTTTGCTAGATTCGGAAAGCGGCTCAGGATGAATCGGATGGTTAAGGAAAATTTCACGAATTACGGCAATATTTTCCGGCATTTCAAATTCTTTGAATTCAGCTACAGCTTCCATCGTACCGAATTTTCTAATCAATTTCAAACCAGTTTTTGGGCCGATTCCTTTGATGCCTGGGTGGAAATCGGTCCCGATCATGATTCCCAAATCGACCAGTTGAGGATAGGTGAGTTCATGCTGGTCGAGCATTTCAGAAAGAACAATTTTCTCAGCTTGTAAAACTCGACCAAATTTACGAGTGCCATGGGAAGTAAGATTGCGAATCATTACTGGAGCACCATAGAGGAGAGTATCCCAATCTTGGCTCGCGACAGCCGCGACCTCTCCATTGCGATTACGAACTGCAGCAGCACCTTCAGCTTCCATCGGCGCTTCGACCCAAGTTACGCCGAGGGCATCAAACAACTCTTTTGTTTCTGCGACCATTTCGCGAGTATATTCAGCGGTTTGAGGTCCTAGTTTTTTTGCAGCCGATAAATCACCAGATTCAATTGCAGCTTCCCATTTTGCAACAGCATCAATTTTGCGAGATTTTCGACCGGCTAAAGTATTCATTTTCAATTCATGAGGGCGACCATCAAAAACAAAAACAGGATCAATTCCAGACTCAATCATCACGGTCGCCCGATCGAGAAAACCCATCAAATGTGCAACAGGCTTACCATTGTAAGAGAGAGGTTTTCCGTCTTGAGCAGTAAGACTGGTGATGAATTGGTAAGCGTTGAGAAATACGTCGATAGCGACGCGTTCGCCTGAAAGTTCACCTATTTCGATAGGATGAGCCTGCGCTAAGTCTCTAAGATTACAGCCCATTCTTCCTCACCTCGCCTCCTTATCGACTCCGGCTTGGCGGCGAGGCATTTAGGGTTGAAGTCGGGCGCGGGTCAGTTGAAGGTGGTTAGATGTCAGGTCTGATTTTGGTTGGTAGTGGATGGCACCCTTTTCTTTTCCGCGCTGAAATCAATGCACTTGTTGGCACTGTAGATGTTTTGCATCCTCGTGTTGTTAACTTTCAGGACACCCCCCCTGCCTCTTCACAAGAATATACGAACCTCCTTTCTCGATTATCTCGGGCGGCATTGCTGGATGATGTGGTGCAGTTTGGTGGTTGCTCGGCTTTGACCAAGCTCGATATTATGGCACAGAATATCGCCAATTGGGCTGAAGATAATTTGCCCGCAGGAAGTTTTTCTGTGCGCGGGCGCTATCTTGGCTCTGCAGTAGAAGGAATTTCTCGCCGAAGTTTAGAAATTGAAGCGGGCGGACTAATATACTCAGAAACCAACCCGGTAGACCTAGAAAATCCTGATCATGAAGTTGTATTTTTCATCGGCGGAGCAGTTGATGGAGCAACTCATTGCGATTCGGTAATTTGTGATGAACCAGTTCTGATTTGGGGAATTCGAGAAAAATCGTTTTCTCGACCGAATTATATTGGTCGTCAACCGATGGATCGACCCTTCTTCAAACCGGTTTCTCTCGAACCGCGGCTTGCTCGCCTGATGGTTTCACTTTCACATAGACCTGAAATTGAACCGGATTTCGCCGTCGACCCTTTTTGCGGAACTGGGGGGATTGTTATCGAAGCGGCGGTTCAAGGAATTTCTGTTTTGGTGAGTGACTTAGATCCAGTAATGGCGCATGGAGTGAAGAAAAATCTCGAATGGGCTGGCATTCCCGATGGAACATCAGTCGAAGTTGCTCGATGCTCGACTCGCTCGATTTCGGAACAATGGGGTTCGCGAAAAAATTGTATCTTCGCATTCGACCCTCCATACGGCCGTAATGCATGGAAATCTGACGACGGCCTCGAATTATTCCTTGCAACATTAACTCAAGCCTTGCTAATCGACCCCCACTCCAGCATCTGTTCAATGCTACCTGCTGGAGCGGAGTCGCTCGAAAACGACCCCTCTCAAAATTACATAGTCATGGGCAGGCCGTGGAGTGAAGTCACAGAGAAAATACATGCGTGTGGATGGGATGTAGTGCTCAATTCTCCGGTTAAAGTTCACAAAAGTCTAGCTAGAATGGTCATTGTCTGCCACCCGTCGAATTGAAAGAGGAACGCGGGGGCTCAAGGGTCGGCAAGGGCCGTTAGGGTAGCTTGGATATCCTTCCGGCTTTCGGAGCCGGAGACGTGGGTTCGAATCCTGCACGGCCCGCCACTAATTATTGATTGAAGGCGCGCATGCAGAATAATCACAAATCATACTACTGCCACCCCAAACATTATATTGTTATTTCAAAAATAAATTTTATGGCTTGGTGGGAAGGATTTGGAGAAGGTCCGAAGTATGCAATCAACCGCGCAGGATTGGGCTTTATTGCTTTTATTTCGGGTTTTTTCCTTCGAACAAATGATGGTAATCTATCTCGTTAAAGACGCTTCCATTTGCTGATTGAATCACCATCAACAATTTCTGTTGATTGCCGGGTCAGCCCAGCATTCTCAAGATTTTCTGACCCGAAAAATGGGCCATCATTGCCAGGCAGAGAAACAGGCGATTGACAGAGATGTGCGCGGTCGACAGCGCTTGCGTCGAGAAAGCGTTGCCATGTGTCTGCTCCGCCTTCGACGAGGAGTGATTGGATTTCACGATCCCCGAGCATGTAGAGAATTCTTTGTGGGTCTAACTCACCATCATCATCTGACAAAACCACACGTTCAACATGTTCTGCATCATTGTCCGTGCTGATTTCTTTGATGTGGATTAGTATTGTTGGGGTGAGACCGTCTTGCATTAATTTGCAGTTTTTTGGGATTCGCCCGTTCGGGTCGATAACGATTCTAATCGGTTGTTTTCTCGGCCCGACATCAGGTCCGCGAACAGTTAGAGATGGATCATCGCGGATTACAGTGTTTACTCCAACTAAAATTGCCATTGAATCAGCTCGTAACTCGTGAACGAGTTTGAGCGATTCTGGCGACGAAAATCTAGTTGCTTCAGCCGAATCGCTGTCAATTTTACCGTTTTTGTCGACAGCCGCTTTCAGCAATACTTCCGGCTGTCGGTGCTGACACCAATGCATGAATTGACTCATCTGCTCTTCACAACGATCTTGCAATAATCCGGTTGTAACATCAATTCCGGCATTTCGAAGAACTTCTGAGCCGTCTCCGCGAACGGTTGGATTTGGATCGGGTGAGCCGACGACGACTTTCTTGACCCCTGCCCACATGAGTGCTTCAGTGCAAGGTGGAGTGCGTCCGAAATGATTGCAGGGCTCGAGTGTGACATATGCCGTCGCTCCATGAGTTTCTACTCCTCGAGCTTCAGCATCGGCAATCGCCATTTGTTCCGCATGTAATCCACCGAGATGATCATGCCAACCTTCTGCGATAATTTCGCCGCTGCGAACCAGTACACAACCCACTAGTGGATTCGGCATCACGCGATGCCTACCACGCTCAGCGAGCTCAATCGCTCGGGCCATGAATTCGGCTTCGTCGGTCATGATTTTCATACTGTCGAAGTTGCTGTCACTAATGATACCACGCTCAGAAACAATTCATGAAAAATGATGATTTTCTAACTATAATCTCCAATCCTGCACTTCGCGAGCATTCAAGTTTAGAACAAAACCTCGCGAGTCAATGTCCCGTATTGCATGCATCCTCAATCCAAAGGCTCGTGATGGAGTTTCTGCCAAACAATGGCCTGATTTTGAAACAGCTCTCATAGCAGCTGGATACGAGGTTGACCTGTTCAAAACTGAAGAACCAGGTCATGCTATCGAAATCGCAACAAAACTTCTCGCCGACGACCATGAGATGATTGTTGCAGTCGGTGGAGACGGAACATTTCACGAGGTAGCTAGTGCATTACGTGGGACAGGTCGGACGATAGGGGTTTTGCCTATGGGCAGTGGAAACGACTTCGCGCGTGCGATTGGAATTCCGCTGTTTGATATTCAAGGTGCAGTCGATACTCTCGCTAACGGCATCGATCACACGGTAGGTGGTGTGCGATGTGAAGGTCCTCCTTCACCTCACCACGACAACTTTCCAACTCCAAAACCTCACCCATGCAATGGCCAACCAAATAAGGAAGGTAACCAAGTCCGATGGTCGTTTCTTGAGGTAGATAGTGGCGTGACTTCAAGTGTCAATCGAATGAAAATCGAAGGTAAATTCAAGTGGATCCGTGGTCATCTAAAATACACCGCATTGGGAATTCGAGCAATTCTTGGCTGGAAGAGCCAGAAAGCGTGGATGAAAATCAACGGCGCGGATGCAAGCATTGTCGACATGCAGGGATTGTTCGTCATCAGCCAATGCGAGACTTTCGGTGGTGGTTTCCGAGTAGCTCCAGGTATTCACCCGAAGCGAGATTCTGCAAAATTACTCATTGCACTCGGCCTTTCTAAATTACAGATGCTAATGGTCATGGGGCCGCTGGAAAAGGGTACTCATGTGGGAATGTGGGATAAAATTACCATGGACGATTGCCAAACTTTTGAAATTGGAGCACTTGATTCAAATGGAAATATTTCAGCCGATGCCACTCATAATCCAACTCTATTCGTCACGGTAGATGGCGAATCTTGCTTGACAACACCGTGTTCATTTGAGTTCCATCCCGCCCAACTCCTAGTTCGTGGTGCTGAAATAATCCCGAACGAATGAAATAGATTTCACTAACCCAAATTAGTGGCGCAGACGGAGAGATTTGAACTCCCGAGTCCAAGGGACACCGGATTTCAAATCCGGCGCTATACCAGGCTAAGCGACGTCTGCAGTGGTCAGCCGTAACGGCTGGTAATCAAGAACCTTACAGGTATCAATTGTAAGTTCCCGGCCTGCACCACTCCGGTAAACCAGTTGCTGCTTCAGGGTGAGTCAATCCGACAAACAAAATCATCACGAGGATGAAAAATGCTGGGAAGAGTGCTGTTAGAGTCAAAACTCCAGAATCTTCATCACCCCAAAGGTGCATAAAAATCGCTGCAATCATAATGAATTTCGGAATCCCGATTCCTACTAAAATCATCAAGGTTGTATCATTCGGTAAATCAAGACCAACTGCAGCGACTTCGATAATTGTCAATATCATAAGGCCTGCGAAATTCATCCAGTAAACGTCTTTTCCAAAAATTGTATGTCCCATTTTTTTCACCTCAATACAGATAGAAGAATGGGAATACCAATACCCAAACTAAGTCGACAAAGTGCCAGTAAAGACCGAAGTATTCGATCGAAACTGCGTTGTCAGGAGTGTATCCTCCAGTCCATGCCTTGAATGTCATGTAAGTCAATCCGATAATTCCGAGTGCAACGTGAAAACCGTGGGTTCCAGTTGTCACATAGAATGTCGATGCGCTTACGCGAATATCTGCGAGCATCGTAGCCCCAGTTACCGGGTCATGCCACGAACCATCATGGCGGTGATAGTGTTCAGCGTTAATCAGATAACCTTCCTCGTATAGAGAAGGGATGTGGGTGTGACCATGGTTGAATTCTGCTAGGAAATCAGGAAGGGTGAAGCCGACAAACCACTCGATTAACTTCAGTGTCAAGAACAGGCAAGCGAGGAACCAAGTCGAACCAAGATATCTATAGATCTTCTTTCTGCGAACATCTTCTTCGATTGTACCGACAGGCATCTTTGCATAACGAAGAGCCTGAACGATTGTGAATGATGAGATAATCAACGCGAATGTATTGATTGCCCCTGGAGCGATATGGAACCAGCTGGTAGAAATCAATGCACTTGCTGGTTCGAAACAATTGATTGCTTCCCCAGCTTCAACCGTGTATCCTTGAGCGACCCAATCGCCGCGCTCGAAAATTGTTTGACAGTTTTCGATTCCGGTCCGGTAGCGGATGTATGTTGTGAATAATGATGTGAAAACCATCATTTCAGACATTAAAAATATCCACATTGCAACTTTGCGAATTTGAATATTCTTGAAAGGAACTCCTCGAGCACGAGGCTCGTAATGGCCATCGAATGACATATCTTGTCTCCACCAGATGATGAGGCCACAGAAGACAACCAATATTCCAACTAGAACCATAGGAACATAACTCGCATCGTAAACTCCATTGGAGAAAGCACCAGCGAGCATGAATAGGAAAATTCCAATTCCAATACTCATAATCAATGGTGACCACGAGTTGTGTGGTGCTCCATGGTGCCAATCGTGTGGTCCCCATGCGCTAGGGTGATCGTATTCTTCGTCTTCGCTCAATTGCTCACCTCCTCATCAGCAACCATGAGCCTGTTGAACCAGGTTCCAAGTTTGCTAGGCTCATTCGCGACATGCTCGTTAGCATCGCGAAGAACTGGAAGATTATCTAGTGGGAAACTTGGAGTTGGTGGTGGTGAATCCGTCATCCACTCGAAAGACCAGCCACCCCATGGATCGGGTGGAGCATCTTGTCCACGAACCAGTGAGATGATGATATTCGCGACAAGGATGAATGTAGACAAGAAAAACAGGAAAGCGTTGATCGAGATGAATAAGTTCCAATCAGCGAATTCTGCTGGTAATGCCCCGAGCACATCTTCTCCTGAGATGAAGTAAGTATGATGTCTGCGTGCCATTCCTACTACACCTAGTCGGTGCATTGGCCAGAATAGACCATTGTACGAAACAAATGCAGTTAGGAAGTGAAGTGTACCGAGTCGTTCATCAAGCATCTTCCCGGTCATCTTAGGGAACCAATAGTAGAGTGCGGTGAAGATACCGAAAACTGTTCCACCGACGAAAACGTAGTGGAAGTGAGCAACGACGAAGTAGGTCTCATGTAAATGTAAATCCATAGCAATCGAAGGGAAAAACATTCCAGAAATTCCACCGAGTGAGAAAGTCAGAAGGAACCCAAGAGCCCAGAGTGTATGTGTTCGGTAAACCAGAGAACCACCATGCATCGTTTTCAACCAATTGAAAATCTTGATTCCGGTTGGAACAGCGACAAGCATCGTTGTCAGCATCATGACGAATCGAAACGAGGGATCCATTCCAGATGTGAACATGTGGTGTCCGTAAACGATGAACGAAACTAATCCGATTCCCGCCATTGCGTAAACCATTGAGCGGTATCCAAAGATTGTGCGGCGAGCGCTGGTGGCGATAACTTCGGAGATTACGCCGAAAGCAGGGACGATAACAACATACACCTCAGGATGACCGAAGTACCAGAATAAGTGGCTCCAGAGTAGTGGGTCTCCACCTGCATCGATGGTATAGAATGCAGTTCCGATTACTCTATCGAGATAAACTTCGATTAAACCCACACCGAATGCAGGAATAGAGATGAACAGCATAAGGTTAGAGATGAAAATTGACCAAGTGAAGAGTGGCATTTGCATTAAGCCCATGTCCTTTGCTCGCATCACTAAAATCGTCGTTAGGAAGTTGATTCCAGTCAAAGTCGATGATGCGACGAGCATTATTTGCCCAGCTACCCACATTGTCGTTCCTGCATGAGCGGTTTCACTGACTATGTAAGGGGCGTAACCCGTCCAACCGGTATCGGCAGCACCACCTGAGAAAATTCCAGTGAAAATGAGGATTGCAGAGACCGGTTGTAACCAGAACGACATCGCGTTTAGTCGAGGTAATGCCAAGTCTGGTGCTCCAATTTGGAGCGGAACAATCCAGTTAGCAAGTGCATTGATTAACGGCATTGCTGCCAAGAAAATCATTGTAGTTCCATGCATTGTAAAGAACTGGTTATATTGGTCTTGGGTCAGGAAATCATTACCTGGAACGGCGAGTTGAATTCGAATCATCAAAGCCATAATTCCGCCAATTCCGAGGAAGAATAATCCGGATACGAGATAGAGGGTACCTACTTTCTTGTGATCAGTCGAAGTAACCCACCCTGCAAGCCAAGGGCCGAATTGCTCCCAATCGAAAGCATCGGGAGATGTTCGATAGAAGATGTAGGTAAGGGTAATGATAAGAAGAACTAATGAGACAACAATCAGTGTTGCAAGAACCGTGAAAGGATTTGCTGATTCAATAACTTCAACTGGAGCTGAAATTGAACCACTGACTCGACTCCATTCGTCCCCCGAACTACCTGACCCGCCTCCAGCATTGCCGTTAACGGAATTGGTTGTCAGAGTGAATTTGATATTTTTATCGTTAGCAGGAGCGGTCCACTCAACCATCCATGAAGTTTGATCGTTGCCAGCTTCGGTATGTCCAACCTCATTGTCTGCGAACGATTGCACGGTCGAATCCAAAGTAGCGATTGTACCATAGCTAATCCATAGATTGAATCCACCTTGATTGATGTTACCAGAATCGGTTGGGCCACCGGTGAAAGAGACGGTGACGGTATATGTTTCAGAGTAATTGTAAATTTCAGGTAATCCTTCAATCATCGGCGTAACCGTATCACTAGGGATTGCTCCGTGGCAATTACAGCCAGAATCTTTGACTCCAGATACTCCTGTTGGGAAAGATGTTGCTGCAGGAGCGATAATAATCGCCAATGCAAGAATAGTGAAAACAACTAAACTTCTTGAAATATTTTTATTGTTCATTTCAGATCCCTCTTCAATCGTGTGTGATGAGCACTCCAGCCATCAATGAATGTGCATCACCACAATATTCTGTGCAGAGAATTAATCCTTCTCCTGTTGATGTAATCGGTAACCACATGTTTGTCTTCTGATTCATCAAAACATCTTCTTTGACTCCTAATTCGATAAACCATGGAGCGTGGGTTACGTCTTCAGATTCCATTACTAGTAGGTATGTTTCTCCCGCCTTTAACGAAATTGAGGGTTGCATACCGTAGCCTTCGACCTGGTATGTCCCAGTATCACAAATGTCAGTGCTCAGTTCATAGGTTCTGTCCGTCACTTCAATATCAGGATTACATTCGAAGGTCCAAGCCCATTGTTTTCCAGTCACCTCGACTATGTGATAACAATCCGAGGTCACAAATCCATTTTCAGAATCCATTACGTTATTCGAATAATATCCATCTTCACATTCGTATCCATGAGCACCACCTTCGGTAGAAGTCCAAACCGAATCGATAGGTGCCCAGGAAATGTAAGTCAGGTAGACAATGAGTATAAAGGGCAAAATCGTCCATGCAACCTCAAGTCTCAAATCATCGTTTTCCTTTGGGAAAACACCGACTTCAATTTCATCGACATTTGCTAATTCTTCTCCATCTTTAGAGCGGTATGTTACTGAGTGATGGTAGAGCCATCCGAAGGTAAAAATCCCAACTAAAATCGACCAAAGCATGAATTCATCCCAGAGGTCGAAAAAGAGAGGTGATGTCACAGTCATGGTAATCCATTTGGCTTGCGCGCGAATACCATTCTTAACTGTCGCGGATTCCTTTGTTCAACTAATAGAGTTGAAAGGTTCAGCAATGAGTTCTAAGTCGTCCAACCCGAGCGTTTGTCGAGATGGCATCAAGATGGTTGACTGAGTTCGATGAGGGGATCTTCATTGTAGTCAATATTCAACCGGGTGCCAAACGTTCTGAAGTGATTGGAATCGAAGCATGGAGAGATAGTTTGAAAGTTGCTGTTTCTGCCCGTCCAATCGAGGGTGCTGCAAACGCAGAATTAATTGCATTGATAGCCGATTGGGCTGGTGTCAAACGCGAAAATGTAAGTTTTGAATCCGGTGGAAAAAGTCGCCGGAAAAGAATGTGTATAATCGGTGTTTCTGGCGAGCAAATTAGGGCGCTAGTTGAGGGTTGAAAATGGCGAAGCGAGAGGATTCATTCAATCGTTCTGAAAACCGAGGCAGGGTTAATGGTCCTGCCAATCGAGACATTCGTTTCGAGAAGGCAGCAAAAGCCCTGAAAAAAGCCATCGAAAGAAATCGTTTAGGACATCCAATTATTGTCGAGGGTTTGAAAGATGTTCGTTGCCTCAAAACCCTCGGTTTTTTAGGAAAAATCGAAACTATAAATCGAGGCTGGGACCGATCTAAATTAATCGCTAATCTTTATGAAAAATATGGGGATTTTGATTCGGGAGACGGAGGTGCGCCGATGATATTGTTGATGGATTGGGATCGAACGGGAGGAAGGTTACAGACTTCGATAAGAAATCGACTAGAATCAATGGATGTGAAGGTCGACGAGAGTCTTCGAACATGCCTGATTAAGGTGATGAAACCTGAAGGAAGAACGGTTGAATCACTCGAACCTCATGCAAATTCTTTGCTCGAAAAAATCAATTCTTTGCAGGAATAGATGTTGATTTTTCCTTAACCGTATTGAGAACGAGGTGAGTTACTGACCGAACTACACCATTGACAGAAAGAACATTTTTTGAGAGGTCGTCCAAATCTTTGCGATCCTTTGCTCTAGCGATTACCATCGAATCGAAATCTCCAGTGACATCGTATACTCCATAAACGCGAGGGTCTTTGGCAATTTTTTCTTGAATTTCTATCAATCTACCTTTTTCGATTTGCATACCGATGACGACATTCAATTCCCAACCAGTTTTTTCATGATTGAGTATTACCGAATATCCTTGAATCACCCCTGATTTTTCCAATCGTTTGACTCGATTCGAAACCGTACCGAGAGATACACCGACAATTTCTGATATTTTACGAAGTGAAGTTCTAGCATCCGCCTCTAGGACTTTGATGATGCTACGGTCTGTATCGTCGAGCAAATTCTCACC
>DUAE01000045.1:1709-2065 GCA_012960975.1 Candidatus Poseidoniales archaeon | reverse complement strand
GATGGATACTCAGGGGTATCATATAAGAAAAGGAAAATAAATGAAAATAAAGCTTGACTTTTCAGTATAAGTATTATCACAACTAAGCGGAAACACGACATGAAAAATTTCAAAGCATTTCTTACTGAGATGTCTGCTCGTATACTGAAAATGGACAATCAGCCTGTAACATTGTCTAAGGACGCACCAGCAGAGACGAAAGATGCCTTGAACAAGGCAGGTTTTAATGTTGGCGATCCCTTCACCATCTATCAGGGATACACAGGTACAACGAAAGATATCAAGGTTGGCAACTCAGGCAAAGAAGAAGTGGTCCTCAAGGACCAGAATGGCGAATTTATCAGACTGATGGGGAC
>DUAE01000045.1:1318-1664 GCA_012960975.1 Candidatus Poseidoniales archaeon | reverse complement strand
ATCAGGCTGATGGGGACACAGTATGACTTGAGGAAGACTTTCGATATCGCTCCTGGTGGACCAGCGAAATTCGTGAAAGAGATGGGAACGCACAAGCAAGAGGAAGCGAGCTTATACCTGTTTGAAGAAGCAATAGAGAATGGATACAGTCCTACAGACGAAGAAATTAAATCAAGATATCCGAAGATGTCGCCAGCATGGCTGCATGCTTTCAGAGCACAAGCCGCGATACTGAAGCAGCACCTAGGAAAATACTCATTCAAACATTATGAGAGAGGAGGCGAATTCACCAAGTTCATCAGAGGGATCGTTGGGAACAAGAAACTTCTTGGTTACAAGAAGATTG
>DUAE01000045.1:0-1224 GCA_012960975.1 Candidatus Poseidoniales archaeon | reverse complement strand
AATTCAGAGAGTTAATTTCATCATGCGTGATGCCTACGCTAAGCAAGAGATCATCGGCATCTCATTGAAGAAAGTAGGACCAAAAGTGAAGATAGCGAACTGGTCGCCGACCAATACATCTCGGAACATGAAGGTCTACAACTATCCGTGGAAGAGTGGATATTTGAACTTGAAATTGAGGTCAAACGGAGCATTCGAGACTCAGAATGTCGACTGGTATATGGTACCAGGCATCACATCAAACTCTACTACTGGAAAAGGCAACATCGGAATTGAGTACAAGAATTCATCCTCTGCAAAGTGGGGTATGGCATCGAGAGACTTAGTACAGAGATTGTTTCAATCTCTGAACAGATATTTTCCTGCTAGAGAGAAGTCTAAAGCACCAGGTCAGCCCCATGATGTTCCACTTGACCTTGAGGAATTCCAGAAGCAGAGCAAGGAATATAGGTACATGATAGCGCAAATAGCAAAATCCAAGCTGAATTTCAATCTCGGTGGAGTAAGTGTGGATGAAGCAATTGATAATATAATCACCGTATTCAAAAGCGACAACAAGACATACGCAAAGAAGGCCACCATCAGCAAGTTACAGGCTATATTATTAGCATATCAGCTCGTCCTGGTCGAGAGAACAAAAGGCAGAAAAGGACTTGATCAGCTTGTCACGGAGATCGGAATGCTATGTCAAAAGTCAGGCGCAGATGCTGGCCCATTCGTCAAAGTCAGTTAGAAGCACTTGACTTTTGAGTAGACAGGTTTATAGATAATATGAAAACATTTAAAGATTATATAACAGAAGCATTAGACCCAGACGATTATCTGGAACGACAATCCACTTCAGCGGAATTGTTCATCGGAAGGATGCAACCATTCCACATCGGGCATTCTGATATCATCAAGAAGATGAAGAACCCAGTTGTTGCATTGGTGAAAGGTGCTGCTACATCCAAGAACAAGGAGATGAATCCATTGAATGCGAAATATCAGACACGATTGATCAACAAGGCAAATCCAAAAGCAGAGGTCATCATTGTACCGAATGGATACATCCCTGATATTGTTACACAGATGAGAAAAGATGGTAATGAGGTCAGTAAGATTTACGCAGGTGAGGACAGGATATCTACATACAGACAACAGATTGCATCATACAATAAGCAGATGCCAGCAGACAAGCAAATCAAAGTGAAGTTCGTCAAGACGACAAGGACACAATCAGCC
>DUAE01000044.1:4763-65583 GCA_012960975.1 Candidatus Poseidoniales archaeon | reverse complement strand
GGGCGTGCCCTCACTTTTCAATGAAATGCTTCCAAAACGCGGTGCATTTCGGGTATTTGATTTTCAGTTGAACGCGCCAGGTTGGTAAGTCCAACGCAAATCCTCGCCGGAAATGTTGCTGTAATGTTCCTGAATTCTTGGCTCATTTGCAACTAGAGAATGGTATTTGATTAGGTTTGGATAATCTTTGATTATGTCGGAACTGATTCCATCCCAATTTCCTGAAAATAGGTCGAATACTTGTGTGAATAATTTCAGATCTGCGATGCTAATCTCCTCAGAATTCGCAATCCAACCGCTCTCTGTTTGCAGAACTTTTTCCTCCAAAACCGTCAATGATTTCGTACCGATACCATCTGCTTCGAATAAATTTTTTCGGGCTTCTATTCGTTCTTCAATAGCTGAAATTCTCACCGTTGAGCTGAGAATCCCAGAAAATGTTTCTAATGCATCGATTATTTCATCGGCTTTTGCTGCAGCATATGCCTCGTTTGGAATTAATCCTGCCCGATGGCCAACGTAGCGCAAAATTGCTGACGATTAGGCTAATGTTCCCGATGAAGTTTGAAGAATTGGCAACAAGCCCCAAGGCAATTCTCCTGATTTTTTCATCTTGTGATATTCATTTCCATCGACTTGGATATCTTCCCATTCTAAATCAGAAAGTGAAAGTGCGATTCGAATTGGTTCTGCCCTACCAGGGATTGGAAAGTAGATGAGGCGGTTCATGATTTCCCGTTTGAGAAATCTTTTATGAAACCATGCAAATTGAAATTACCAAATAGCTCAAATATTTTCTAATGCATTTCTCAAATCACTGATAATATCGCCAGCATCCTCAATCCCAATCGAGATTCTAATCATTCCGACAGTGATGCCGGATGCGGCCTTATCTTCTTCTGAAACCACCCGATGAGTCATACTCGCAGGGTGTTGAACGAGCGTGTCGACATTACCGAGACTGACTCCGAGTGAGCACATTTTCAGTCCGTCCATGAAGTGTTGGGCTGCCTCATAACTTCCTAAATCAAAGGAAATCATTGCACCGAAATCACTCATTTGTTTTGCTGCAATTTCATGATTTGGATGGTGTGCAAGGCCTGGCCAGTAGGTTTGTGTTACAGCGTCGTGCGCGTCGAGGAATTCAGCTACTTCTCTGGCGTTTGCGCAGTGTTTTTCCATTCTCAGTGGTAGAGTTTTGAGTCCGATATTGGTTAGCCAACAATCGAAAGGGCTCGGCACAGCTCCACCCATATATCGCAATTTTTTTCCCGGTCCATTCTCCATATATTCTGGGTCTGCACTTACCACCACTCCGCCGATAACCGTTCCATGTCCGTTGATGTATTTCGTCGTTGAATGAACGACAACATCTGCACCGAGCGCTAATGGTTGTTGTAGAATTGGTGAGGCGAAGGTATTGTCGGCAACCACTTTTGCACCGTGAGCATGGGCAATTTTTGCGGTATGAGCGATGTCAATTATTGTCATTGTCGGATTTGCTGGAGTTTCGATATAGACGACTTTTGTGTTGGGATATTTTGCAAATTCCGCTTCTAATAATTCTGCATTTAATTCTTTAATTCGGCTATTTGTGATGTTGTAATTTGTCAGGTGCTCTGTAAAAAAATGGTCGCATGCTCCGTAGAGAACTTGTTGCGTGATAATGTGGTCACCCGCGTTCACTAAGCTCAGTACAGCAGCATTGATTGCGCCCATTCCTGAACTGAATATAATCGCGCTGACCTGGTCGGAATTTTCCATACCATAACCTTCGAGTGCAGCGATTTTGTTTGCAAGAACTTCACTGGTTGGATTACCTCCCCGCGAGTAATTATAAGCATCTCTCTGGCCAGTGCCCCAAGATTCGATATGCTCAGAATTTTCGAATATGAATGTCGAAGTTTGATGAATTGGATTGATATGTGATCCAGATGGGTCGTGAACTTCGCCAGCGTGTACTGCAGTTGTAGCAATTTTTTGATTTACAAAATTATTTTCACCAGACATGGTAATCCTTGACTTGGCGAAGTTTGGCTGCCATATTATTCTGTGCTAGTGAGAATCTATTCCTTCTCAAGAGAAAGATTTCAGTAAATTTTCGAAAAGGCTCGCTGTATTTCCGCTTGCACGTGCCGCTAATCTTCTGACAATTAATTCAGGAGTAGACTTTGCAATGTGATTTCTTCTTGGGGTTCTATCGACAATTAACTCCAAATTTTCGTCGAGTCCACGCGCTTCGATTCCATCGATACGCACGTCTATACCAATCGCAGCCTCTATCGAGCGACCGATATGGGTGACTAGCAGTACTGCTGTTTCTGAGTTATTATTCGAAGCGGCGAGCAACCCCCCTAAAATTCGAGCCGCCGCTTCGGGCTCGGTAATCGCTTCTAATTCATCGGCGAGAACTAATTTTCGTTTTTCGGAGATAAAAACTTCTGCGAGTCGAATCAGCGTGCGCTCTAATGCGCCCGCGGATTGAGTTCCTGTGACCTTTGCGAGTAAGTGTATTTCGTCGAGTAAGCCGACTTTGGCTGAAAGGGCAGGTACTGCGAGTCCGGAATGTGCGAGCAATGTGATTATCGCGATAGTTTCTATGAGTGTGGTTTTCCCTCCAGAATTCGCACCGGTCAAAAGTGCAAGATTTTGATTATTTTTTGAATCTGCAGGTCCTCCGATACCGTAAGTTACCGGATCGGGTTTGACATCAAGCAGAATATGCCGGCCATCTCGCATACAGATTCCTGGCCGACGTGCATCGAGTTTTGGCAGCGTGCATTTGTATTGCTGAGCCCATTGTCCAATACCAATCCACATATCGATTTCGATGCACTGAGAGATAGATTTTTGAGCAGTCGAGATGATTTTTTGGATTGTCCTCGACTGCTCGATTTCAGCTCGGCTATTTTCCGAGCTAATCATTCCATCAATTTTTTCTTCGATTTGTTCGATGATATTTCGATTGATTTGACAAGGATACTCAGATTCGAATAGTTCTCGTGGAATGATTATTTCACTGCCTTTGAAGTATTCGCATAGACGACTTCGTCCAGCGGTTAGCGCTTCTTCGATAGTGTCTGCGACAGCTGATTTTACACGGCGTTCAAGTCCATGAATGTCACCGTAAAACGATAGGACTTCGCTGCCTTCGAGTGAGAGTGAGGATTGTGCAGTTCCAGCGACGATGATGTCGTCGATTGCTGCTTCGATATTGCGAATTTCCCCCCAAAGGCCATCCTTGATATGTTGTAATTCTTCGATTTTCATCGATTCATTTTCGATGGAATCAATCAAGAGTGGGAGAGATTCAAGCCCATCAAGAGCCTCTCTAATGGCTTCACCTATCGTGCCATTTGGCCACTCGTAATCACCTAGTGAACTAAGTGCAGAAAGGCTGGAAATATTGTTTTCGAGCCATTTAAGAGGGATTTCTGGAAGTATTGTGTGTGTGTGGTCACTCTCTTTGGCAACTATCCAACCGGCGGGTAAGGATTCGGGAGCTCCCCGTCCTATCCACGTGACTCGATTCAGTCCATGGTAATCTCTCCAGGTTTCTCCGAGCCCTCGAACGATGATTCTGCAACGTTTCGAAATGTTCTCGATTTTTTCAAGAGATTTCGTGTTCGGCACTACGACAACCCTGTCGATTTTGCCTTTAACTGGTTTTACACGCTCAAATTTTGTCGCGAAATTTTGCCAATTTTCTGCTGATTCACTACTGGCAGCAGTAAAATCCAGTGCTGCCTTTGTCCATAATCGGCGCGATTCAATCGTAGTAATATCTGAGCGCTGTAGTGGAACGAGAGTTCCGAGTCTGCTCTTCGCTGGTTTTGACGAGATGTAGGGTGAGATCGTTTCAAGAATCTGTGCATGTAATCGACGGGCTTCATCTGAGGATGAAATTTCTCCAAATCTTCCGTTCGCTGAATTAATCATTTTGACCGCACGCTGCGCAGAAAGCCCATCGACTTCTGAGAGCGCAGCGACATCACATTCGTTCAGCGCTCGTAAAACTTCGGCTTCACTTCCGAGCGCATCTATCATTCGATTTGCAAGAGATTCCCCCACTCCTTGGATTTCGATTAAGGCTGTCATCGGCTATATCCAAATTGCAGGGTTCATAACTTATCCTTCTCGCTAGCGAGATTGACGTGCAAAAACTTGATTTCAATCTCGCGTCAATTCGGAAACAAGAGAATTTTCTGCAAGCCTTGCTCGGATAGAACGAGTTTCAGTTGATTCCGCCCTTTTCGTAGCGGCGGGTCCACTTCAAACGGCGTGGGTTTCGGCGCAGCTTGAGCATATTCTTGCGCGCCTTTGAATCCTTGAACCACAAAATTGAGCCATCACGCTTGATGAACATCATGCCAGTACCAGGCTCAATCTCTTCGTGTGAGAAACTGCAAATTCTTCGCTCTGGCATAATTTTCACCGTCCTAAGCGTCGCGCTTCTCGTCCTGTATCCTTCAGCATCAGAACATCTCCGACGCGGATTGGACCGAGAACATTTCTTGAAATGATGCGACCAACGTCACGAGGGTTGTTCGAGTCTTCGACTCGGACCTTTACTTGAGTTGCTTCACCGGTCATACCGGTTCGACCAACGATCTCTAAAACCGTTGCAGGCCATGCTTCTAATGCCATTTTCTTTTCCTCCGTTTTCCGTGTGTCCTCGGTGAGGTGTTTAAGCAGTGATTGTTTCGTAGTGAGACTTGACTTCGTTGAATCTGTCTTGCCCGTCTTTTTCAATCGACATTACTGCAACTGCAGCAGTTCGTGTGCCCGTTGCCATTCCAGCCGCTTCTGCGAGGTAGGCTTGGTCAGCCACGTAGATGAAAGGAATTGACTTTTCATTGCAAATCATAGGGATATGTGCAAGAAGTTCTCCCGGGTTGACGTTCTCAGCCATGACAATCATTTTCGCTGTTCCGCGTTCTGCTGCCTTGGTGACTTCGTTTGCGCCTTTCTTTAGGCGGCCTTTGCCATCTTTGCCTAGAGATTTGACCATCTCGTAGACTTGCTCTTGTACGTCTTGTGGGGTTTCGTATGCTATATGTACACTCATTGGATTCCATCTCCTCATGTTTGGGTAAGCCGGCGCAGGACATGGCTGATATAAACGCAACGGGACTAACAAAGGGCTTCGATTTTCTCTCAGTTTGCTAGTCTTGTTGCGATAGGTGTGGTTATTATGAAAATTTTAGAGGATTAGTCCATCAATTCTTTCAGACCTCTAGCTAATGCTGGGGCCGCGCTGATGACCGCACGAGGGTTCGGCAGTGAATCGGTACTGTGGACGCCGTCTACATGATTCGCTAGCCGAGAAATCGCCCCGCCGGTAAATAATCCATGAGTGCAGGCGGCATGAACTTCTGTCGCGCCTTGCCGAAGTAGAGCATCGCTGGCTCGACAAATTGTTCCTCCAGTGCTGATCATATCATCGACGATTGCAACAATCTTTCCATTGACATCCAAATCCTTTGGGTGATGTTCAATTGTATGTGCATCGATTCGAGTTTTTTCGAGGTAACTAAATTCGCATCCAATCAGATTCGCTACTTCGGTAGCGCGATCGATTGCACCCTTGTCAGGGCTAAGGATGAAATCCGGCTTGACTTCCTTTGCCAAACGCTCGGCCACTTCCGGCATCGCGCTAACACAGCGAATCGGCACATCCATTCCTTCGAGAACTGCCGGTTCGTGTAAATCGAGAATAACGATGCCATCACAATAATCGCCAAGAATTTCTGCGATTACCCGGGCCGAGATGGCTTCTCCTTTCGAGAAGCGTTTGTCCTGGCGAGAATAACCGTAGTAAGGAATAGCGAGATACAAACCGCTGCCAACATCTGACATTTTTTGCGGCTCGATACCTTTCACATTTGACAATTCACCGCGGCGCACATCACGAAGCGCTTTGAGCATCAAAATCGTCTGTAATACTCCTGAATCGGGGTAAGTATTCGAAACTAAAACCGTGGCTTCACTTCGAACTGCATCTATGGCATCTTCTGGAACACGCACATAACCCTCCCCATCGGGGAATCTTCGGCTCACCAATTCGACATACTGCATCCCTAGATGTGGGGACAGAGTCTGGGCCACTTCGCGGCTGGATGACCCGCTCACGACTGGCATATCTGATGATGGCGAGCGGGACTCCCTTCATGATAATGTCGGGCGCGGAATAGATTTTTTTTCCCCTCGCCAGAGAAAAACTTAGCAAATGCTGACGGGTATCTTCAAAATAGAGCGCTATTTCGCGGGGTCTGCTCAAGGGCGTGTAGCTTAGTTTGGCTGGAGCACCCGGCTGATAACCGGGAGGCCACAGGTTCAAATCCTGTCATGCCCACCAATTCTCTAATCTGAGCGATTGCTATCGATAGTGATGTATTGCACTAAAAGATGATCTAAATAGCCGTTTTTTCTTCATTCTTCTTCGAAATTCGGATCGTTGAGTTTGAGATAAGTAGGTAGGGTGACTAATCTCTTTGTCGTGCAGCGAAGTATTACCTCGTCCAGGCGTGCGGTAGTACGGCTCATCTGAGCAACAGGAATTGTAATCGTATCTGGCAAATTATACTTGATTTTAACCATATAATGAGGCTTTACAACGACCCCTTTGTAGGTTCTCTTGACTTTAACCATCGAGATGACATTGCCTATGTCTACGCCATCATTATCGAGTACAGCTCGATCCATCAATTCATCCGGTGCATACAGTTTCTCATCGATTCGCACTGTATTTCTCCAGCGACGCTGTAGTTCACGAATAGATTTCGACAACTTAACGCTACCATCTGGGCGGACGCTGTGAACCAATTCCTTTGCTAGTGGGGCAAATTCAGACGGCTTTCGCATGTATTCATCAGCTACTTCTCCAGTGACATGTATGCGTACTGATTGGACACATTCATCGCGTGGGTGAAACCTCTCACCGGTAATAACACCGACTAATTTGTCGCCTATGTATACATCTCTCTGTAGTAGTTCTTGGATTCTAATTTCATCTGACATTTTTTTCCCTCCTGGGCGGAGTGGTGCATCCCCCTCGCATTTCTCCTGCATCTGAGTATGTGGGTTGGCACTTATACTATGTGATGATAAAGACTGATAATCCAATTGGTTTTTTACATCGGATTCTAAATTTCCAATTAGAAAATTAAAGTTAGTTTGATTTTTTGTATGATTATCGGAAATTGGAATTTTCCACATATCAGCCTCGAAATAAGAGCCGTAACGTAAGATATACTAAGGAGAGATTTTGAGAATTATGCGAATTTTCTCCTATTCATTTCCAGCGAATGTTGATGAGCAGGCCTGCTTAGGATGAATCATGTCCGAGGCACTTGCAGACTTGGCGGAAATTCGCTTGAATTCTGGTTCTAAACGAACTATTGGTCTTTCAGATGAAGTAATTGCGAAATTTCTTGAAACTGATGAAACACTTTTTCGTGCGATAGAAGAAGCTGTAATCACTCATCGCCGTTACCGAGAAGAATTTGGCGATGAATTTTTGATGGGTAATGAAGAGACCCTCGTCACCGAATTACAATCCGATTACGTCAATTTTTACGCGCCAGCTACAGTCAATCCCTACGTTGCAATCGCTGCGCGCGGCCCATGGGTCATCACTTCTCATGGATCTGTCCTTCACGATAATGGCAGTTATGGTATGCTTGGAGGCGGTCATGGACCTAGTGAAGTGATTGAAACCATGAGCAAAAACTGGGTAATGGCGAATGTCATGACTCCTTCATTTTCTCAAAAGCGTCTCGCCAACGCTCTTCGAAATGAAGTCGGTCATACACGCGATGATTGTCCATTTTCTCGATTTGTCTGCCTAAATAGCGGCTCTGAATCGGTTACTATCGGCATGCGAATCGCTGATGTTAATGCACACCAGATGACAGGACCTGGTGGGCGCCATGAGGGTAAACCAATCAAATTATTATCTTTGAAACAGGCTTTTCATGGTCGAACTCAGAGGCCTGCTTCGATTTCTGATTCTTGTAAGGATAGTTACAACGCTCACATGGCTTCCTTCCAAAACCGAGATCATATTCTCACAGTTAAACACAATGATATCGAGGGACTACGTGCTATTTTTGCTTCAGCGGACAAAGATGGATTTTTCATAGAATTAATGGCGATCGAACCTGTCCAAGGTGAAGGAAGCCCAGGTGCGTGCATTTCTCGTGAGTTTTACGATGAAGCACGGCGCCTGACAAAATCCCATGGCAGTTTGTTATTGGTTGATTCAATTCAAGCAGGCTTGCGTGGGCAAGGCTGCTTGTCAATTGTCGATTATCGTGGATTCCAAGATTGTGAAGCACCCGATATCGAAACTTGGTCGAAGGCGATGAATGCTGGACAATTTCCACTTTCTGTAATTGGGCTTTCCGAGCGCGCGGCTGATATTTACGTCGTCGGAGTTTATGGAAATACTATGACAACTAACCCACGAGCGCTCGAAATTGCTATTACAGTCCTCGAGCGTATTACTCCAGAGCTTCGTGCGAATATCGTCGAGCGCGGTGATGAGTTTGTTGCGAAATTAAAAGAATTGCAATTAGAATTCCCCAACGATATTACTTTAGTGCAAGGAACCGGTTTGTTACTATGTGTTGAATTAGATCCAGACAGGCTCCCCGTTATCGGATTCGGCGCAGTTGAAGAATGGTGCAGATTCCACGGATTAGGAGTCATTCACGGAGGAAAGAACGCACTGCGTTTCACACCTCACTTCGGCATCTCATCGGCTGAAATTGACCTCATTGTCAGTATTGTTCGAGATTGTTTGGTTGCTTTTGCACAAGCTGAAGTTGTTGCGACAGCCTGAAACTCGACGAGTGAGTAGACATAATCGGTGAGCCGATGAGCAAGCATGTGCATCTAATCGGTGGGGAAGATAATTTTCGAGCAGCGCTTGTCGATAAACTCGAGAACGCCGATGCTGTTATCGTCGATGATTCAAAAAATTCTGATATCACGGTCGCTCTTGGAAAAGATGCAGAAAATGTTACTGCAGATATTATGATAATTGCGAATAACGAACAAGTGATGAGTGGCAATTCTGATTATGTTCCAAAGGCAGGATTGTTAATCCGAATTCATGATTTGATGATGCCAGAAGGTAGTGAACATTGGGGGCCTGATTCTATTGAGCATTGGATCGAATCAGTTCGCAATGGTACGATTGATGCACTAAATCCAGATATTGAAGCTAGATATTGGGTGAATTTACGAGATGTCACCGATGCGATTTCATTGTTGGTTTTAGCAGATTCGAACTCCCTAGCGCAAGGTGTGGTCGATCTATGTGGGCGCCGCGCCTGGAGTCCTGATGCAGTGCTCGGCGAAATGCGATTGCTATGGCAGAGATTTACCAATGCAATCGAACATTCTCATACAGTGCAATCACTTTCACAAATACCTAGTCCGGCGGCAATTCAATTTTCTGGAGAACGCCGCCGACCAAACCTCTCTCCATTGCATGAAGCGATGAAATTAGCTGGAAGAGAAGAGGGCTGGAGGCCGATTACACCGATGAGAGTTTCACTCATGGAACTAATTGCTCATTCTCAAATAAAATCTGAACAAACCAAATGAGCAATTTGAAAAAATTAATCATCTTGATTTCATCTATGCAAACATAGGTGAATTAGGACACAGTTTCACTGGAAGTGTTGCGCGAAACACGGACTCGCCGCGATTTATTTCAGTTCTAACTCTTAACGGGAGTTTTTGTCGCCTTGGACTTGTGTGCGGATATTTTGTGCAGCAGCCTTAGCTCCTTGCATAGCCTTGCGCACGCGTGTTCCTGCTGCGGAGTTTCCCTTGTCGTGCTTTGCAGCATCTCCAAGAGCGTCTGTTAGTGCATCTATCATTCCCTGTACCATCGATTCAACGGACATAAGACCCCCTCCGCTCAATACCGCTCTTAGCCATTGTGCCTGCCGCCATTCGTAGAATAATACTAATTATCTGGGAAATTTCCTCAAAAATAGGGTTTTTATCCACTTTTTGCTAATTTAGGGGAAATCGTTTTTGGCACCCTTCGCATTCAACCAAATCTTCATAAATTCAATGAATTTTTAGTCAAATAACTAATTTTTCAGCGAAATTACGGTGTTCTCCGGCTCAATTGCCGAATAGATCAGCACCTAATATTGGCAATAGAACCGAGGCATCTCCTTCAACTACAACTTGCGGTGCCTCTGGTCGAATTTTTCCCCATGAAATCGCTTCTTTGAGGCGAGCACCAGAAAGTGAGCCATCGTGCTCAGGTGCTGTGGTAATTCCAACCGCAGAGTCGAGACCATCACGAAATTGATTCCACCAAATTACGTGATGTTTTGAAATTCCACCGCCGACCATCAGTGCATGAGACTCCTCAGCAGTCCAAGTCAAGTCAGAAAGAATTTGTTCGTCGGCAAGGAAATCAACCATGAAATTAGGATTTTTTTGCCGGTGCATGAATAATTGTGCACCGATGGATCCATCGGAAAGTCCTGGGATCACCATTGGGATTCGGTGCTTTGCAACCCAGTACAGTAGGGATGATTCGTCATCGATTCGGTCTCCCATCGCCCAGCAAAGCTCAACTGAGCCAAAGCCTAACCACGGATTTTCGGGTTGATTAACAGTTCTTTCTTCCTCAATTTCGGCCAACCAAGGCATAACCACATTTTCGAGAATATCTCCATAGCATTCGTTTGGCACGATTACGTTACCGAGTCGGTTGAGCCCCTCCTCGCCCAGTGCGATGTCATCGAGGTCGAAATCACCGTGAAAGTAGTCTTGGTAAGTACGAGCGATGTCGTGATCGAGGGTTCCGCAGGTGGTAATAATGACGTTGAATGCCTTACGCTTTACTGCTTCCAAAAAAAATCCACGAGTTCCAGTCGCACACAAACATGCCGGAAATGATAACCAATTCAAAACTCCTTCTTCGCCAGATTTCGCCACACTTTGCCGTAAAATATCGCGAGCGTGGGCGAGCTTAGTTGCAGTGAATCCACCTGCCTGAGACATTTGGTCGATTAGTGAAGATACGTCGCTGAGGGCAGAGAAGTCGTAATCTTCGACCGGTGCGGTAAAGTCGTCGCGCGAATATGTCGGCACAATCCGTCGGCTGGCTTTTTCGTATTTAATCCGCCGAAGGAGAGGGGTGTTTTATTTGCTTAATTCGAAAGTGAATTATTGTGGATTTTCAAGTTGGAAAATCCGGTCGCGCAGCTTGGCCGCGCGTTCAAAATCAAGCCTTGCAGCTGCGTTTTTCATCTCTTTCTCGAGTCGAGAAATTAACTTGAATCGATCATCTATGGTTTCAGTCGGCTCGTCAACTCCTGTCATGACATCAGTGGCGGCAATAACCCATTCTGGTTGACTAATATTATCCAATACAGAGTCGGTTGAGTTCCACGAACCTGCACCGAGACCGTATTTTTTAGCAAATCCTTCGACGCCTTTTGAGCCGGGCTTCTTCGCGACGAGTCGACGCCCACCACCCTTGCCCTTTCCTGCGACACCTGCTAGTAAATCTTCGACATCAGAACCCATTACCGGCTTGGCTTTCTGAATCGTTGTCGGGATAATGCCATGCTTGATATTGTACTCATCTTGTCGGACACGGCGCTCGATTGTTTGCCCGATAGCAGCTTCCATCGCCGCTGAAATTTTGTCTGCATAAAGCAGAACTTGCCCATGTTCATTTCGGCTCGCTCGGCCAATAGTCTGCAATAACGACCGCTCATTTCGCAGAAAGCCTTCCTTGTCAGCATCGAAGATTGCGACAAGTGATACCTCCGGGATATCCAAACCTTCTCTCAGCAAGTTAATCCCGACGATAATATCGATATGACCAAGGCGTAGTGCCTTGATTATCTCAGTTCTCTCAAGCGTGTCAATCTCGGAGTGTAGATGATGCGCCTTGAATCCATTTCGGTTCAAATACACGGCGACTTCTTCAGCGAATTTTATGGTCATTACCGTCACTAATACCCTTTCATTCACTGCAACTCGTGCCCGAATTTCATCTTCTAAATCTTGAATTTGACCTGTTGTCGGCCGAACCTGAATTTGTGGATCTAAAAGTCCGGTCGGCCTGATTTCCATTCGCACAACTCCTTCAATATCAGCTAAAGTTTCACCGAGCATCGCACGGCCTTTGCGCTTGTCATATTCAGCCGTGCCAGCTCCACCCCCACTCTTGACGTGAAGTAAATTTTCAGGAACTTCTTGGCCAGTAATTTCTGCTAAGTGTCGCAATTCGCGCTCACCCGGGGTTGCACTTACATACATCATCTGAGGAATCAAGTCCTGAAATTCATCGATTCGCAGTGGCCTATTATCAAATGCCGAAGGCAGTCGGAAACCGTGGTCAATCAAATTCAATTTTCGTGAATAATCGCCGCCGTGCATTCCACCAACTTGTGGTAAAGTGACGTGGCTTTCATCCATGATGACGAGGTATTTTTCAGCGCCGCCATGGAATTGTTCACCACACATAGAAAAGAAATCTAACAGACAATAGGCTCGCTCGTCCTTTTTTCGTCCATCGAAATGGCGTGAGTAATTTTCAACGCCTTTGCAAGAGCCGACTTCGTTGAGCATTTCCAAATCGAACTTTGTTCGCTGCTCAATTCGATGAGCTTCCAATTCCATACCTTTTGAGTGGAAATAATCTATTCGCTCATCCAGTTCAATTTCGATATCTTCGACTGCTTTGCCGAATTTATCCTCACTGGTCATGTAGAATTGTCGAGGATGAATCCAAGCTTCCTCAATTTCATCTAAGGGCTCCCAAGATACCGCCTCACAAACCTGAATTCGCTCGATTCCATCCCAGCCAAACCTGACTCTAATCGGATCATCACGGCTCGGCATCCAAACATCGAGAACCTCACCGCGAAGTCGAACATCTCCTCGAGTGATTTCACCGGTTATTCGACGATATTGTAGCCCTACAAGATCACGTACAATCTGTTGGGGATCAGCTGATTGCCCAACCTCTAGGCGAATGTGGTTTTGTTGAAACACCTCGGGTGGGTTGAGACCGTAGATAACTGAAACCGTACCGACAGCTATGACGTCTGGGCGGGAAACTAGGCTTGCGACCGTTGAGAATCGCTCCTGTTCGATGCGCTCGTTCATCTGCAGTTCTTTGTCGATATAGAGGTCGCGCCCAGGAAGGTAAGCCTCGGGTTGGTAATAGTCGTAATAACTGACAAAATACTCCACCGCATTCTTTGGGAATAGTTCACTCATCTCCTGCCACAACTGCCTCGCTAGGGTTTTATTATGAGAGAGAATCAGTGTAGGTAAGCCCAATTGCTCGATAATATTAGCCATCGCGAAGGTTTTGCCCGAGCCGGTCACACCCATCAGAATGCAGCGCTCTTGACCGGCCTCGATCTGCTCCATTAGGGTTGAAATTGCTTGTTCTTGGTCACCTGCTGTTGCATATTCAGAATGCAGGTGGAACATATCGACTCCAGACATTTTTCTCACCTCAAATGCCTAATCCATTGCTCGCCGCCTCTGAAATCATCAGTGCAAGCAAGAGAACCCAACCGGTGAGCATTGAGATGCGAAATAGAGTCGTTTGGAAATCCGCGAGGCGCTCGCGAACGAGAATGACAGCGATATTAGCGATCGCCATCAATCCAGCAGCAATTAGGAACCATGCCTCAGAAATTGGGTCGGCAATGGCGAAGCAGGCGAACCACAGGAGGGTGAGTTGAATCGAGGTGCGAGTAGTTGCTTCTTCGCTAAAGCGAGCAGGGAAGGAGTGTATTCCATTTGCACGATCGTTTTCGACATCCATTCTTGCATAATTGAGGTCAAATGCAGTAATCCAGAACGTTACACCGAGTGAGATGAAGAATATTTCTGGATACCAATGCAAATCGGTAATTGCAGCCCAGCCATGAACATCTGCTGCAACCGCCACCCAAGCCCCGGCAGGTGCAAGACCTAGACAGAGCCCGAGCCAGAAATGGCAAAGCCAACTAATGCGCTTCATGTAGGGATAAATCACGAAGACTAGCACAGGTAACCACGCCATCATCAATGCTACTTCGTTGAGTTGCCATGCACTGAAAAGTAGCATGATTAAGAAGACGCTTGAGAGTTTGTAAGCCGTCTTCATCGATATCTTTCCGGAAGCGAGATGTCGGCTCGCAGTGCGCGGGTTCGCAGCATCGATATCGCGATCGATGATGCGATTCATCGTCATCGCTAATCCACGGGCACCGACTGCAGCGACAAGTATCCAAATCAGGTCGATTATTGGTTGAGTGCCGTACTCGAAACTCGCCAAAAGGAAACCGATTAGGACGAAGGGCAAGGAAAACAAAGTGTGTTCAACCTTGACAAATTCAAGAATGTCTTTTACTCCCATATTTCACCTCTATCTTTCACTCACAGACCATTTTCTTCTATCCAAGCATCGATACGACCTTCAATTTCGGTATCGTGAAGGGTAACCGCAGGCCAGCGCCTTACAGGCAAAGGCCCCTCTAGACTTGGAATCGGCGCGGTTGCATCCCAAGCAATACGCGCACGTGCCTCATCGAAATGCAAATCTCGTGCCACTTCGAATCGGCAGAATAATTGCCATAAAAGTCGCCTTTTCCAATCATCGGCGCGCAAATCAGCATCATCATCGGTTATGAATAACCACCGCAGATTTTTCGCTGCCTCTAGTGACCATATCCCCTCGCGAATCCGCTCGATCTGCTCTCGCTGCGCGCGCGCTCCCGCTTCATCTACTTCTTCCATCGAAAATTCCGGCATAGGTCCGTTGGCAATTTTCGTAGTCACGACTAACATCGAGGTTCCCAGCATCCGACCGTCGACTACCCCGGCGACTCCGGATGCTGAAACAGCCAATGAATCTGGGCTACCCATCTGCTTCCCCTCACCCACACGAGGATCATTTTTTGAAAGGGTAGTGGCATCGATAATGAGCTTTGAATGGACGTTTTCCCAAGGTGCAGCATGAGCTAGTGTATCGGCTACCATTCCGTCGAGAATTGTGATATCTTCAGGGATTCTCACATTGTAATCAATTGCTCGTAATAATGCGTTTAAATCCTTGACTTCGTGATTTTTATCGACTGCTACAATAGATTTCAAAAACATCATTTGTCCCGCCCCCAAAAGTCCCAAAGCGGTCTTTCTTGCTTGCCTTGGATATCGTTGTTTGCTGGCTACAATTGCTAGGTTATGGAAACCGGTTTCGAGCGGTAAAAAGAGGTCGGAAACATCGGTGTGCTGAAATTTCAGAACTGGCAGAAACGCATCGCCGATCGCTTCTCCAAGATAGCCATCTTCCATCGGTGGAAGTCCGACAATAGTCATCGGTACACTCGGCTGTTTTCTGTGTGTTATCGCCGTGATGTGCATCACCGGATACTCTCCGGTTAGCGAATAATGTCCGAAATGGTCACCGAAGGGCCCCTCGGTTCGTGTCTCGCTAGGAATAGTGTAACCTTCGATGACGAAATCACAGTCGGCTGGAACCCACAGATCATTCGTTAGGCATTTGGCAATTTTCAAGCGCTCCCCACTAAGAAGACCTGCGAATTCGTATTCTGAGAGATTGTCTGGGAGGGGAGAGATTGCACTGAACATGATGTGAGGCGGACCACCAAGGCAAATCGCTACGGGCATTTTTTCGGATTCTTCAGAATCCGCACTCGCTTCTGCGTGTTCTGCTCCATGTTTGTGCGCTTGCCAATGCAAGCCGACTTCGGTTGGTCCGAAAACCTGAGAGCGGTACATTCCCATGTTGTGGTGTCCGGTTTTTGGGTCTTGTGTGATGACTAACGGGAGTGTCATGAACGGACCACCATCTTGTGGCCAAGTTGTTGGAATCGGTAATTTTGTGATATCTGGATTTTCTATTCGAATTGCTTGACATGCGCCTTTCTTTATGCGTTTTGGAGCCATCGCCATTCCTTGTTTTGCCAAGCCAATTCCACTGAATGGATTTTTCAAAACCGCACCAATATCTGGCTTCATCAATGCAACCATTCTCTCTCCTATTTCCTCCGGTTTTTCGACGCCGAGGGCTTTGTTGACTCGCTCGCGAGTTCCAAAAAGATTCATTACAAGCGGAAACTCACTAATTCTGCCATTCGCAAGACGGGGCTGATCGAAGATGATTGCTGGTCCGCTACGCTTGACAAATTTATCAGCAATACATCCGGCTTCTAGATGAATATCAACTGGATGGCTGATACGAAGAAGGTCACCATTATCCTCCAACGAACGGAGATAAGTCCGCAAATTAGGCCACGCCATCTGTTGGTGGGAAGCGACCCCTCGTTCAATATCTTCGCCCTGATATCATAGATGTCATCGACCGACGGATTCTTTGACTTGACTTGCTCCCGAAACAATATGGGCGACATGGTCAATGTCTGCGATGTTTTGGTTATCGGAGCCGGTCCCGGTGGTGGGAACGCTGCATTGCACTCTGCACGTGCTGGTCTTTCGACGATTCTAATCGAAGATCACCCCGCTATCGGTACACCGGTTCACTGCGGTGAATGTATCTCTGATATCGCCTGTGAGAACCTTAATCTCACACTTCCCGAGCATGTTGTTAGCAAGCGTGTTCACGGCATTCGTGTAATTTTCCCAGATGGCACCGACAAGAAGTTGTCAGAGAGTGGATACGTTCTAGAGAAGCACTTGTTTGAGCGCTGGATTGCTGATGAAGCAGTCGCTGAGGGCGCTTCTCTCTACCTTTCACATAAACTCAGTAGCATGGAAAAAATTCATGAAAACGGTAAATTTACTGGCTGGCTTTGCCAAGGTAAAGGCGAGCATTTCCCGATTCAAGCAAAAGTTATTATCGATGCATCAGGAGTCGGTGGAGTCAGCAATAAATTGCTAGAATTGAATCCACGTCCTCAAGTTATTGCTGGAATGCAATACGAGATGTTAGAAGTTCCAACAGATGATTATCTCGATTTCTATATTTGGCCAAAATATGCTGAAAAAGGCTATCTTTGGATGATTCCAAAATCGGGGGGTCGCGCTAATGTTGGCCTGGTTTCCGAAGATAAACCTCGTACCAAAAAAGCGCTAGATGAATTCATTCAAGAAACTCATTTCAAAGAGCTTGAATTGGTTCAACCACAGTGGAAAGAAAAGGGTAATCCAGCTTTTGGTGGTACGATTCCTATCTCTGGACCACACCCGATTACCTTTGATGACGGATTGATGATGATCGGCGATGCAGCCGGTTTTACCTCGCCGCTTTTCGAAGGTGGCTCGCATCTTGCTTTGAAATCCGCCGCCTTCGCTGTACAGGTTGCATTGAGTGCAATTTCCGATGATGACCTCAGCAATTCAAAAATGTCAGAATATCAGAAACTTTGGAGTGAAGAATTTCCGCCTTACTCGAAGATTTTGAAAGGAAAATCGGCTCTTTTTGATTTATCTGATGACGAAATGTCATTGATGGCACGGTCTTTTCCAGATGAGATGGCAAATATGAGCCCACTGACTAAGTTGGCTGTTTGTGGTCGAATTTTTATTCGCCGTCCTGGACTCTATCTACGCGGAATTATTCCTGCTATGCTTTCATTTGGATATTCGCGTGCCAAATTTTACGGATGGTGATTCGATTCTCTCATTTCTCGGGCACGCTCTAATAGTGCTCGCGATTCTAACCTCCGCTCATCAGATTGCTCGCCCGCATCGTGGTGGAATTCGAATCGTTAAACACACGGTTTTAGCAGCGCAAATCGCTCCAATTTTGCTTTTACTTACAGCCTTCATCATCGATGCTTCCTCGTTAAAATTGGTAGCGATTTATGGCGATTCTGAATTGCCTTTCCTATACAAAATTTCAGCTGCTTGGGCTGGTCGAGCAGGCCCACTCCTACTTTTCGCTGGTCTGTCTGGTCTGGTAACTTGGTTGATGATTGGCCCGTCGGAAAAAATTGGCTGTGAAATCCGTTTAATGAACGGATTTATTCTCGGTTTATTCGCAATCTCTTGGTTTTTGGATCCATTCGCCGACTCAACCGGAGTTTTCCCGGGCGAATTGAATCCACTTTTACAAACCGATTTGATGGTAATCCACCCACCAATCGTCTTTCTTTTCTATTCATTTTGTATCGCCACAGCAGCGGCCGCACTCGGCGGAATTTTAGAAGACAAATCCGCTGCAGAAACCCACGAATCTCAACTTCATTGGGCTCGTGCAGCATTTGTCACAGGAACTATAGGAATTGGTTTGGGAGGCCTATGGGCATATACGGTTCTCGATTGGGGAGGATATTGGGCTTGGGATCCTGTTGAGACTGGATCGATTCTCCCTTGGTTCGCTTTGTTACTAATTCTTCATGCGCGATCTACTCCTAATTCTAATGCTTCAATTCGTGCTTCACCCGCTCTCGGACTAATCGCTGGGGCTCTTGCAATCCATGCCACACTAATCACTCGGGCAAACGGAGTTTGGGCTTCAGTGCACGCTTTTGTTGCCGATGGATTGGGCACTACTTCTGAAGATCCATATGTTAGGATTGCATATTTGGTCGATGCGAGTCCGATTGGTTTTGAACTCGCATCGTATCTTTTTGTGATGCTCGCGCTCGGTGGTTTTGCGGTGTTTTATCTCGTGCGCGAACAAACAAGATTTGTCGAAAACGGTGGCGGAGTGACGCTTTTTGAAGCGAATCGCCCGCTTTCACTAGCCTTATTTTCTGCTTTCATTGCTGTTGGAATTTGGATTGGTTCGTCGGCGGTTTTCGCCGTTGGTACCTCGTTGATGTTGCTAATTATTACAGCCGATTCAAAAAAGCCACCATTGCATTGGATGGCAGCTGGCGTGTTATTGATGCTATTCGCCAGCTGGACTTGGGTCGCAGAGATTCCACAAGCAATAGCAGGAATGATTCCATTCCTTGCGACTTGGGTGATGTCTGAAGATGAAGATGATTTGAACCGATTATTTTCTCCGTTCACTTCAACTTCGGCACGGACGAAATTTGCAAGAGTAATTCCATGGTACGGAGCCGGTGCCTTTCTTCTTCTGACCTGGTTATTGTTGACCGTTGAAATTGAAGGAACAAATTTGGAGGCTCACGAGTTCTATGCCTCCCCGCTCTTGGCATTGTTAGCCATCGGATTGACTTTCTATGGATGGGCGAACCAAATCGATTCCAAAACTGGTTCAATTATCATCGCATGCGCAACATTATCTTCTCTCGTATTAGCATATTATTCGGCGCATTTTGAAATTCCAGGTGATGCGCATCTTATGTTGACCGATAGAATAAGTAGGGGCTCAATTGCCTTATTTATGCTCACTTGGATGTTCCTCGCAATCCCTCCAACCATCCAACAGGCTTACAAAACTTGGAAAAAGACCGTGCCAAAATTAAAGCAAAATGGCATAAAAACCAAATCGAACGCGGCGCGACTAAGATTACTCGGCAGTCACCTCTCTCACCTCGGAATTTTGCTCCTTTTAATCGGCCATATATTCACGACCACACTCGTCGACCGTTCCGATCCTTCTCATCTTGTTACGCTAACTCGTGATCAGGTAATTGAGCACAATGGCATCGAGTTTGTTTTCACTGAAGTCGAATTGATTAGCGCTGAGGATGAAGGCTTCGATTTCAAAGTCGGCGATGGTTATCTAGGAGTAATTATTGAGATGCGAAGGGATGGAGAATTGATTGATACCCTTCGACCAGGTATGCTGAGATTTGATTCGCCGAGTGGAGCTGTGAGTGCGCGAAGCGAAGTTGACCGACACACGGGAATATTTGGTGACACAATCATAATTTTGGATATTTTTCAATCGAATCAATTGCTAGATGCAGTGATGCTGCAACAGACCGATGAAATTGATAGAGTTCGCGTAACGATTCACGATTTACAAGGCTCTCATGCTGTCTGGACTGGATGGGGATTCATCATGCTGGGAGGCATTTTGGCATTTATTTCGAGTCGACCTTCACATTCTGATGAAGAGGAATCATCATCATTTAGACACGACAACCCTACCGCTTGAATCAAAAAGGGGAGATAGGTCGGCGGGATGCCCGGAGGCACAAAATATGGACACTGGTTCAATAGTTCACATCGATTATGACCTGTATGATGCAGGCAATGAAAAGCTCATCGAAACAACTCGAGAAGACGTCGCGAAGGAGCACGAAGTTCACGATGAGCGCCGTACTTACGAGCCTATGATTGCAATTATTGGCGATGGTCGCCTCATCGCTGGTTTTGAAGCACATCTAGAGACTGCAGAAGCTGGCAAGGATTACGAATTCGATATCGAGCCAGAAGATGCATATGGTGCACGTGACCAAAACAACATCGAAACAATTGGACAAAATGTTCTGATGCGCTCTGTCAAGGACCCAAGCACACTCGCTATCGGCGCACCAGTAGAAATTGGTGGCCGTACTGGAGTTTTGCAATTTTTGAGCGCAGGCCGTGCTCGAATCGACTACAATCACCCACTAGCAGGAGTAACCCTACGCTACAATTACAACATTGCCAAGGTCATCGAAGACCGTGAAGAACGTGTTTCTACTCTACTCAACATGAACACTGGTCGAGATGACTTCGAAGTCGAGTTCGACGGCGATGATCTCACAGTAACCGTTCCTGAAGAGATGGCATACGATCAGAACTGGGCATATGCAAAGTTCAGCCTCGTTCGTTCGCTACGTGAGAACCTCGGTGCTCAGATCGTAATCTTCCGTGAAGTACACGCTCCTCGTGTAGTTGACGAAGAAGAGTGATTATTATCGGTGCAGAGCACCGATTCAATATCGATTACATTCTCTCAGCGAATATGAAGTGCTCCTCGGTACTCATAGGGAACGTCAACGCGCTAGCTCGGTTCTCCTTTCGTCGTCACTGGAGCAGATGTTCCACTATGTCCTCGTTGTTCAAACTGTTCACTGACAATAATGTAATCGATTTTTCTTGGATATGCCGAGTTTGAGCACCAAGGAGCACCTTGAAGCCGTGTGTTTCAAGTGGAACTTGAATCACGAAAGAGTCGATGGCATCTGTTCGTACACTCGGACTTGCGCTTGTAATTCTGATGATGAGCACGACTTTGACCGGTTGCCTTGGTCTGGCAATTCAGCGCGAAACGATGGAATATATGCGCGAAGACCCAATTGTTCGAAATATCGAAGATACCGTTGGCTGGGATTATACTTTCGAATCGAACGGAATCGATTCGGTGCTCTACAAAAACGAAACCACAATTGTCTTCGATGAAACCGTTTCAAAATTAGTTATCAATTTCCGAGCACAATTACCGTACTCAAGTTCCATCGAGGATATTATCGGCAACGATACGAATGAATATCGCTACGTCGATGCCAAATTATGGCAACCAGGAGTTAGAGAAAGCGGAGGAGATCCTATCTGGCATGTCCGTGCTACCCAAGACCAACCCTTGGAACGATTCGATTCGTTCACTAAGTCAGACTATATTTCTGGTAATTGGATTTTCGAAGTAGAAGCTAGAGGATACGGCATCACCGCACCCGTTGACCAACTTTCTTTCCACGACCATTTCGATGTCTATGCCACTATCACAAAACCGTGTGTTTATTTCGCGGAGTCCCACGAAATTGGCGAATGTACTTACCTCTCCGACCTACAATCCTGAGTCTAACTCAAATCAGGCCGGTGCGCAGCGCTTATGAATCAAAGTTGGGTCGCCGCGCTGCTGAGGAACCAACATGGATGAAAGTCTAGCCCCACTTGTACCGCTCGAGATGTACGATTTGCACGCAGTGCACATTGGAACTAACCAAAAGTCAGCAGACATGAAGCAGTTCCTCGATACCGTTCGTCAAGACAATAGTGGGCTTCACATTATCGATGTTAGACAAACTGACGCTCGAATTCGTGCTGTCGCAAAATTCCTTTCAAACTACGATGCAGAGCGCATTCTAGTAGTCAGCGCTCGTCAATATGGACAACGCCCTGCTCGAAAGTTCGCTCAGACAATCGGTGCTCTCCGAATCGTTGGTCGTTTCATTCCAGGAACCCTTACCAACCCAAGTTTGCGCACTTACATCGAACCAGAGGTCATCGTCGTTACCGACCCAGCAGCTGACCAACAAGCACTTTCTGAGGCTGTAAAAACTGGACTACCAGTAGTTGCAATCGTCGATGCTAACAATCGATTGAGTAATGTCGATTTGGCTCTTCCAGCTAACAATAAGGGTCGTCGCTCATTGGCTCTCGTCTACTGGCTATTGTCCCGTGAGATGATGAAGATTCGCGGCTTGATTAGCGACGCTGATTGGGAACGTGCTCAAGACGTAATGGATTGGGAATCAACTTTCTGAAGTTTTAATTCCACATTCGTCAGTGTCAGGTGTTGCCGATTTTAGGGCATCAGAGATGAAAACTATCGCATCCATGAGATTTTCAAGAATGAGAGCCATTCCACATAAGATTTTCACCGACATTGTAAGATTATAGTGGTTTGAATCATAACGACATAGCGACTGCGATTCATTATGGTGAAGGCAGTACCGTTGTTTTTGGCACCGATGGCAGGGGTTACCGACCTCGCTTATCGCCTTCTCGCAAAGGAATGTGGCGCAGACATAACCGTCACAGAATTCACTGCCGCTTCTGGCCTGTCTCGATTGGCTTCACATTCATGGATGAAAGTTGAGTCCGATCCGAGAGAAAAGCCATTCATTCCACAAATTTTCGGTGGCAATATCGATGAGATGGTCGCCACCGTAGAGATGTTACAAGAACGCGCCGATATCATCGACATCAATTTCGGCTGCCCAGCGCCGAAGGTATGTCGCAATGATGCTGGCGCTGCACTATTACGCGAGCCAGACCGAGTTGTCGACATTGTCAGACAATGTATTGCCGCCGCTGATGTTCCAATCACGGTCAAAATGCGCCTGGGTACTGGTGGTGGCCCGAATACAGCATTGGAGATTTGTCAACGATTGGAGGCTGAGGGTGTTGCTCGGATTTGTGTGCACGGCAGAACTCTGCGACAGCGATACTCAGGAGAAGCTGATTGGACTCAGATTCGAGAAATCGTCGAATCTGTTGACATTCCTGTAATCGCCAATGGCGATGTTACCGATGCGACCTCGGCCGAAGCCTGCCTACAAGCGACGAAAGCTGGTGGATTGATGATTGGACGAGGCGCAATTGGTAGACCAACGATTTTTTATGAGATTAAACGCGATTTGGGCTGGACGAAGCAAGCACCACCATGGGGAGAAGATAACACTGCAGTGGCACGTTTATGGTGCTGGAACCGATACCTTGAATTGAGTTCAGAATTGTATGAAGATGAGATGTGTAAGAATCTCAAACGACATGCTGTTTCATTCACAAAAGGTTTGCCCGGAGCCTCAAAAATGCGTGTATCTTTGCATGGTATTAGCGATCAAAAAGAATTAGGAAATCAAGTTGCTGAATATCTTGAAAATTTGGTCGAATCTTCCTTAGATTAAACCTACAAAGATCCGTCTAATCTTTTAGCAACCGTGCGCAATCTTCGCAATGTTCTATCACATCTATTGAGAATTTTTTCTGACATTTCAGCGCCAGTCTTTCCTGCGATTCTGAATCCATATGGCATTCTTCCACCCAATGTGTTCAGCAACAATTTTTGATTGTCGAGAGGAACATCAGCGAGATTGTTCTCGACTTTTTCAATGCTGAGTTTTTTCTTTTTCACATCAGAGATTAATTTTTTTGAAACACTCTCTGGTAATCTACCAACTCCTCCCCGATTCATCAGCCACTCTTCACCGCGTGCATCATACTGCCTCATTAATCCTGCAAAGACATCCTGAGCGATGCGCTCCGGCATCGCCACTCGCTCGATAATTCCGACTTCTCGCATCCGTTCGAGCGTCCGCTGAATGCGTGAGCGGGTTTCATCAAATCTGTCAGCGAGCGCTAACATTGTGATTGCATTATGCGATTGAGCGAGCTCGAGAAAAACTTTCCGAGCGAGATAATCACCTTTCTTCGCACGCTCACCATTCAATCCTAAATCATTGAGCAGTGCATCGATTCGATCCTGATTATTTGCTGTTGCTCCAGGCTCGGATATATTGATTTTCAAAGCAAGATCTTCCTCTTCGATTGGCGTTTTCATCCGCTCATTCGAATCTTCTATCAGAGCGGATAATTCAGCCAATCGCATTTCAAGAATTTTTCTCGCTTGAACTGAAACCAATTCGACAGCATTACTCATCGAACCTCCACGAAGAACATGGATGTGCCATCTGCCATCCAATTCAGAGGCGACTAATCCCGATTCGCGGAGTCGAGCCATTTGATTGTGCATTGCAGTTTGTGATAGTCCGCACGCATCGCCTAATTCTCTGGTGTTCCATCCTTGTAACGGTGCGGCCAGTAATGCCTCGCGGAACATTCGATGAAGTGCACTAGGTTCATCACTCGGCCCCCATGTTTCGGCCTTTCTGCGAACTAATGAAAGAGAATCGATTAGCCATTCGAGCAAGACATCAGTGTCTTTACTACCGGTCGGCATCGGCTGCTCGACCAAACGAATTCTGAACATACAACCTTGTGGCGAAATTCAGAGTGTAAGAGGATTCTGCTCACGATATACTCTCAATGTTGCGATTACGCATGTTTCACGATGGCACCAAATCTTAGTTTTCTGTGAAAAATGAGAATTTGAAATTTGATTTAAGCAAATTCTGCTCGAACATCAAGCCAAGAATATTCCAAATTTGATGATCGAATAGTCTGAAGATGATCTGCTAAGTCTAATCTGCCTTGAGCGAGTATTCCGCGGTTGCGAAGAACTCCGATTGCGGAGTGAACCGCTGAGCGAGAGCGACCTAAATCGCGTGCGAGTTGAGCTTGACTTTCCGGTGTTTCAACATGTGAGAGTTGTGCAACGATTATTCGCTGTAAACCCGAAAGTCCGACCGGCATCATCGATGCTGCGCGCTCATTAGACACATTCACACCGAGCAAAATCTCAACTTGAGCCGGCGCACCAGCATAATAGCAAGTTCTACCATTAACTGGAACGATTGTCACGATGCCCTCGTTGACAAGAACGTCGAGATGATGTCGTAGAGTTCCATTCGCAGCGTCGAGGCGACGCTGCAATTCACGATAGTGAATTCCAGGTGAGCGGTCGAGGGTTGTAATAATTCGAGAGCGAAGCGGATGTTCAAATGGAGAGAATTTAGGAGAAGAAATCGCACCTTCTGCAAGGGGCGGAGCAAGCATTGGAACCAGGCTTGCGAGTCCAGTCATTCCACCTCCTATCACAATCAGGCCATCGACGAACCAAGAACGCTTACTACGCCACTGTTGGAGGAGTGCCATATGCGTTTTCGGAAACGCCAGCCTTTCAAAGAATCGGTTGCTTGAGTCGGCAATGCTCGATTTCTTTAATCTTTAGAAATAAGCAAATTTTTGTGCAATTTCATGTATGCGACAAGAGGTCCGAGTAATCTTCCACAAGTTCGGCCGTGTGTTGTCAATCGGTAACGAACACGAACAGGGGGGCCATCCTCGACAACTCGATCAACAAGGCCATGCTCTGCACAGATAGTGAGTTTATCCGAAAGTGTTCGGCTGGAGATTCCGCGAAGAAGAGTCCGAAGTTCGTTGAAGCGGCGATCTCCGGCTATGTATAATGCAGCAAGAATTTCAATCGACCAACGTGAACTGAACATATTGAACGACTCGACAGCTGCATCCACCTCCCAATCAACATTAACTTCCTCACCATAATATGAAGCGAAGATAAGTCGAATTTCGCGACCGATCACTTGGACTTCTTCGACTCCATCACGAATTTTTTCGATGTCTAAAGATGAGATTGTCGTCTGCGAACGTGACATGGTTATCAGATGAGGCAGACGGCATCTAGTGTATAAAATGCACCTCGGTGTATTCCTGAAAACTACTCCTTTCATATATTAAGGGCTTTTCGTTCGGTGTGGAAATTACACCAAGGTGTGAATTTACACTGGAGATGTCAAAAATGGATGCATGGTTAAAAAATTGGGTTGAAGAAGTGAATGATGGAATGGATGAGATGGATATTGTGAATTCGTTGAAACGAAAATTTTCAATTCTTCGAATATTTGCTACAGGTTGGAGGGTTTGAAATGAGCTGGTTTAAATTCAAGGAAATTGTCTACAAAGCCATGGCTGATGTTCGTCGAAGAAGGTTTGCACCCGCTCACACAAAACGCGTGATTCCTCAACATACTTTCAATAACGCAAAGCGCGTTTGAATGCTGATAATTCCTAAAATAATTCACGAATTGGTATATGTTGGGCGGCGTCCTTCGATTAATGCAGATAGGCCTTCGAGTGCATCTGCTGTTGCGAAGATATCATTCAATTTGGATAATTCAAGAGCTAGACCAGCATCGAGATCCTCACCAGTCAAAACCGCTGCATCGAGCAATTCGCTTGACATTTTGAGTGCGATTGGGGCGGCTCGGCTCATCATTTTGAGCTGGCGGATAACCATTCTGTCCTCTACATCAAAATCATCTGGGCATTGTCCCAAATTCAGAGCCGCCATATTTTTGTCAGCATAGAAATTCAGTGCAAAGGCAGCTGCAGGATGGGTTGAATCTGCTGGTGAGCCGGGATATTTGTTCGCTGGTTTTCCAGATTCTACCAAGTTATCAACTGTATCTCTAACGTTGGCCGGCTCGACCAAATGCGTTAGTAATCCGAGAGCAAGAGCGCCATTTGCATCTAGGAAATTACCTGCCAAAACGGCGTACCGCGCTGCTTCAATTCCACAAATGCGCGGTGTACGTTGGGTTCCCCCGAGTCCAGGATAGATTCCAATTCCAGTTTCGGGAAATCGGAATTGTGATCGACGTGTTCCGATTCGATAATCGCAAGCGAGCGCTAATTCGAGGCCTCCACCCAATGCTAATCCGGTCGTTAAAGCAATGGTGGTTTTTGTTGAATTTTCGAGTTTGTTGAAAACTTCATGACCGAAGGCTGTGAAATCGTAGATGTCTTGAATTGAATCAGCACGAATTTTGTCAACGAAAAATTTGACATCAGCGCCTGCGACAAATGCCTTTCCTGCGCCTTCGAGAATTATTGTAGAAATCTCATCTAGAGCGTTGACTTCATCTAATGCAGCATCGAGTTGTGAAACGAGAGTTTCGTTGAGTGCATTCATTGCTTCAGGTCGGTTAATTTGGATTGTTGCAACATCACCATCAATGATGATATCTACAAAATTGAATTCCAATGGCTCACTCGTCTGGGCAAACCATTCTGGTAACTCAAATCCTGCTAATTCAGAGTAAGCTGATGCCATACGAACCGCATTATCGATACCGATTCGGTTCGCTAATTCGAATGGGCCACGCGCCCATCGTAATCCAACTTTAGCACCGCGGTCGACATCTTCTTTCGAGCAGATTTCCTCTTCGACAATTTGTGCTGAAACCGCGAAAATCTGACCGAGGAGGCGCTCAGAAATCAGCGTTGCAGTCTCCTCGCTGCAATCGGTATCATCGCCAATAACCCATTGTTCATCAGCAGCGATCAGTTCACGGAGATTTTGTGCACCGGTGTACCGAGGTGTATCGAGTTGTTCAGCGAGATAATCGGTTGCGTGAAGTGCAATAGGTGGTCCTGTCAAGTTCATTAGCGCGAATGGGCCTAATCCAATTCTGAACGCTTTCATTGCGACAGCATCAATTGCAGCAGCAGAAGCGACACCTTCCTTCAATAATAGGCAAGCTTCATTCAACCAAGGAACAAAAAATCGGTTGACAACAAAACCAGGTCGGTCCTTACAAATTATCACAACTTTACCCATGGTTTTGCAGTATTGCTCTACTGCATCCAAGGATTCTTGTGAAGTCGACTCGGCTGGAATAATCTCGATGAGTCGATTTTTTGCTGGATGAAAAAAGAAGTGAAGTCCGACGAAGCGATCCGGCCTGCCGGTAGCTTCGGCGAGTGCATTTACGCTCAAAGAGGAAGTATTTGAAGCGAGAATTGTGTGTTCATCACATACCTCGTCAAGCGTTGCAAAGACTGCAGTTTTAATATCAAAATTTTCAAACACCGCTTCGATAACTAAGTCGGTGTCAGAAGCGACATTTTCAGTTCCAACGACACCGGTGATACGTCCTTTAATCGCTTCAACTTCCGCTTCACGAAAAATTCGTCTCTCAATTGCTTCTCCCAAGAAATCAGCAATAATTTGTTGACCGCGCTCGACCCATTGCAACTCACGGTCAACCATCTGCACCTCAAATTCCTCTTGGGCAGATTTCTGAGCGATTCCTGAGCCCATATTTCCGGCTCCGATAATCGCGACTGTTTCTACAGGGCGCATAGTTCGGCGAGTCGGGTTTAATCCATCAATGCAACGGATTCTTTCTTTCCGAGCAAATCACGAAGTTCATCAACATCTTGATGTTCGTAGGGTCATGATATGCCGTCGCCGGATAGCAATTCTGTTGGTATTATTATTCTTAGTATCGTATGTAAATGTGACAATGGCTTCTTCTTCAGGAAAAACCGGCAAATCAGTTACTGGATGTACTTGCCATAGTGGTAGCGGGATGGTCACACCTACCCTTTCCGGTTTACCAAGTGGAGATTATTATACAGGAACTACTTATTCTCTAACAATTAGTGGTACTGGTTCACCCTCAGGAACCAAGGGGGGGTTCGATTTATCCTCTTCTTCGGGAACATTCTCTAACCCTGGTGCGAATGCAAAATTGGAAAATGGTGAAGTTACACATTCAAACAAGAATTCTCGTAGTTGGACTGTCGATTGGACATCTCCTACTGCTGGCACTGGTACTGTTACGTTCAATCTGGCTGTTAATTTTGTGAATGGTAATGGCGCAGTAAGTGGTGATGGTTGGGGTACAAACTCGTGGCAGGTATCAGAATCAACGAGTTCATCAAATACTCCTCCAGAGATTACTGGTATTTCTTGGGTGCCGGCCAGTCCTACCAAAGAAACCGGATTAGAAATGTCATATTCATACTTTGATGATGATGGAGATTCTGAAGCCGTTAGTCAGACTGAAATTATGTGGTACCGAGATGGCTTGAGAATTTCGAGTATCGATGGATTGTTGATGGTTCCAAATAGTTGGATTGCTAAAGACCAACAGTGGACTGTTGAAATCATCCCGCATGATGGTTCTGAACCTGGTTCCACATATTCATTCGGGCCGGTTTCGATTGGCAATACGATACCAATTGCACGTAATTTGGAAATCACTCCAAGCGAGCCGGCTGATACCGATTCATTGACACTTTCATACAATTACTATGATCTGGATGGAGATGTCGAACAATCTACTGTGATTCGTTGGTATCTCGATGGAGTGCGAATAGAGAATCTCGATGATTCGGATACGGTATCTTCGCTGATGATACGCTCGGGCGATGAATGGGAAGCTCGTGTTACGCCTGATGATGGCACCGATTATGGTCTAATTGCATCGACTGGAATAATCATAATAGGTTCTTCAAACACACAACCTACGTGTACGATTTACATTTCTCCTGGTAATCCAGTAACCGATCAACCGTTACAAGCGATTGTTGGATGGTTTGATGCCGATGGAGATAATTTAGTAGGAGAAGAGATTCGATGGTTCAAGGACGGTATCCAAATTTCAGCTTACAACGATATGGAATGGGTACCTTCAGAAGCAACCACGAAGAATGAAATTTGGACAGCCAGAGCCCGAGTTTATGATGGATTAATTTGGTCAGAATGGGCGGATGCAGATGAAATTACGATTCTGAATACTCCTCCAGTTGTGACTTCGATTAATCTATTACCTGAAGGTGAATTGATTACAACGGACAACTTAACTGTGGTCTGGGAACAATTCGATCTTGATGGAGATGCACGAGATGGTAGCGAAATTCGCTGGTGGGTCAATGGTGAATGGTTGCCCGAATACAATGGATTGGTGACTATACCATCTAATGAAACTCATCGAGACCAACATTGGGCGGTTCAAATCTTACCTCGAGATGGCGATACCCTTGGTTCAGGAATGACAACTTCTGCTCGGGTGATAGAGAATGCTAATCCCGAAATGATAGAGTTAGTCCTAGGTACTGGTTCAACTGGTTATCTTGGTGGTCCAATGATTTTCCCAGAATTGGCTGTACCGAATTCTTTGGAATCAATGGTCATTTTTGCCTCATCTTCAGATGTTGATAATGATCCATTATTCTTTGATATCAAATGGTTGAGAAATGGCTTTCATGTTCCAGATTTGGATGGCGAATCTTCAGTTCCAGCAGAACGTCTTGAACCTGGCCAGGAATGGCAAGTCACCGTTATCGTAAATGACCCGTGGGGACTTTCGAATGAGGCAAGCAAATCGATTATTATCATCAATCTCGCCCCGATTCCTGCTTGGAAAACACTACTTGAGAGCCCTTTAGCCGGTTCAATAATCACTCTTGATGGAAGTGATTCCATCGATCTTGATGGTGAGGTGACAAACTGGAATTGGCTTGTCGATGGAGTGAGTTATGTCGGTCAATCAATTGAGGTGGTTCTCGGACCGGGCACTCATTCAGTTGACCTAACCACCATCGATGATTGGGGTGGTTCAGCATCGATAACTTCGGATTTAACATTAGGCTCTGCTCAAACAATCGATTCACTGACAGTAAATTTAATCGGGACAATAGTTGAATTATCTTGGTCAGGAATCGGTGATAATTACCGTATTTATCATTCAACAAGCCCAATTACTTCAGTAGTTGACATGAATCCAATCGGTTCGAGTGAATCCAGTTCATGGAGTGAAGTTGCGCCGGTTGCCACGACACTTTACTATGTAGTAACTCAAATTATTGATGGACAGGAGGTGATTTGGATTAGTATTGGTGAGAATGTTATCAGCGTCGATGCAACAGTGGTTGCTGGAGCATTGGATAATACACCTACCGGTTCGATAATATATCTACAATTACCATTGATTTTATTGTTTATTTCTATGGCAATTGGAAGCATGACCTATGTCATTGTAGGAAGAAGGAGGTCCTAATGATGAAGTCGAGAATTTTAGTATTAACAATAATTATTGGATTTTTGTTAACTTCGACTTCAAGCATGGCAAATCCAGGCGGTGAGGTTGATTCGAATAGGGATTTTACTTGTGGAGGTTCTTGTCATGGAGACCCTTCCCTTTCTGCACCATCAGATGCAGTAATCGAAATCAGAACTGTAAATACTACATATGCTGGAACCATGACTGAAGTTGAAGTCAGCATTTCTGGAATGGACCTATCGAAGAATAGATTGTTGGGAGTTTTCTTGCTCGGTTCAATTAACGGTAATTCTGATACACCGAGCGATTACGATTGGTCGATAATTCAGGATCCAAATGGGGGCTCATCAAATTACGTCCTTATTTTCGTTCCTGAAAGTGGAGAAATCACCATCAATTGGGTATTGTTGGCACCTTCTGAAGTAGGTCCTCAATCCATCTATGTCTCGATACACCATGGCTCAGACTCAAATCCAGACAATCGAGCCTTCATCGGTACAACTGAAGGTTACTCAATACAAATCGACTCAATTCCAGATGATTATCCAACTATTGCAGATAATTGGGTAGCTCTCGAAGAAAGGGTTGCGGGCGATGATTCTCCTCTTCAATTCAGCACCGTCAATACCGATGTTCTCTCGGTAGAGTGGCGATTAGCAGGTGAGATTGAATCTCATACTGCTGAAGTCGTAGGAGCAGATAATGAATGGCAAGCGCAAATTCCTGCATCTTTGGGAGACACTCGAATTGAATACCGCATTACTGCTTCACAGGGTGAATACAACAATCAGATGCCATGGCTTTCGATGGATACGGTACCACCTTATTTTGATGGCAATCTTTTCGGTGCGAGATTACAAAGTATTTCTTCAGCTCTAATCATCATTGGTTTTGTCTTAACGATGCATATGATTTTAGCACCACGTCAGAAGAAAGATGAACTAGACCAAACTCTAGAAGTCGAAACTAGTGAAGAGGTTTCGGAACCTATACCAATAGAAGAAATTCCTGATATAGAACCAGAAGTTGAAAATGATGATACTGAGGAATACAATTCAAGATTAATTCATTCAGAAGACAATCCTGGCTGGCTTTGGGATCCAGTAGAGTCTGAGTGGGTCGCAGACCCGAATAATCCTCCCGGAGGTGATTCTTGATGTTCGCAATCACCTTTCATCATATGATAGTCGGAATTGCTTCTGGCACCGGTATTTTGATGGGAATTTGTGCACTTCTTGCTTGGTTAGGGAATTTTGTTTCCAATCTAGATGATTTTCAACAATCTTTCGATAAAACTTCTCTCCTATCTTCTATTCTCTGCTTTATCTGTATGCCATTGGCAATTTTTTCTGGAACATACGCAACATCTGATCCTGGTGGCATTGCAATTTTATACAATAAATTTGTTTTTAGTGGACTAGCGATCGGTTTTACCGCATCTTTTATTGCTGGTCGAGTAAGGTTTGGTGAGAAAATTTGGAATGATTTCAAATTGTCAACGCTTCAGATGATTTGTGCATCAGGAGCGATGTTTTGGATAATTATCACTGGTTCGATTGGTGGTAAAATTTCCATTGGCGAATCAGTGATGGATATCATGCCATTTTGGCCTGATTTCACTTCTACCATCGTTTTGCCATGGTGGATTTCGATGGTCATGCTGGTGTTTGGTATCGCCTCGATTTTCGTAGCGTTAAAGCTTGGTCCAACCGTAAATAAAATTTCAGATTAAACCGGCTAAATCTTAATCGGTTTCATTGGAATCGTTCTCGTCTGATAAATCAGAATCTTCCTCAGCCCAGTCACAGTAGTGGTATCCCTCGCCTCGGTCAGGGGCCTCAGTCCAGATGCCACCCCTCTCCTCGCAGATATCTTGAGTAATCTCGTTGAGCTCGTTCTCGCGCCATTCATGGTCGAAGTCGCCCCAATCTCCATCCCAATCAAATTCCCAATCCATGCAAGGGTTACGTTCACCGGCGCGCCTTTCATTTGCATCATGGTCAGCATTCTCAGTATTCGTATTGCTAGGTCTGACCTGCATTGTTTGCAAACCAGTTACACGCGGTTCCTCATCTACCGGCCATTCATCGTTGAAGTTAGGGTTATTCATGTGTTCACAATCTCTTCCATTGTTACCGTCACCGAATCCACCCTGATTCATTCCAGGCATACCTTGACCCATTCCAGGCATACCTTGACCCATGCCATTCATCATTAACATCATCATCATATTACAGGAATCGACGAGGGTATCGAGGCCGTCAGAGAGTTCTTCGACAGCAGCGGCCGAGAGTTCCTCGACAACGATTGCATCGCCGTCAATAGTAGTGATTGTCATAGTTCCATCTTCGTGAAGTTCAACACCTTCTCCTAGACCGGAAATGAAAGCATCCTCGATGAATAGGCTACACATTTGAGAAACTAATTCACCCATTCCCGAACCGAATCCGAAGCCCATTCCCATGCCTTGACCGAATGAGGCACAATCTTCACCCATCTCATTGAAATCAAAATCGGTAGGCATAGGCCTAATCGTAACATCGGTTGGCCTTTCATTTGCATCATTGTCAGCAGTCCCAGTATCTGAATTGCCGGGTCTGCCTTGCATTGTTAGTAAACCAGTTGCACGTGGTTCCTCATCTACCGGATTAGTATCCACTGGGAAATTATCTATCGTCCATTCACCAGCGAAGTTAGGATTGTTTGCCCGAGGAGCACAATCTCTCCAAGCATTGTCCAGATCAACAGCGAAATCCATTTGTGCAGCTCCATCTCGAATATTGAAATCAGTTGCACTGGTAAGTGAATCCGCAGTTGCATCTTCATGATTAGTATCTGTATTTTCATCGGTTCGTAAGTCATCATTGGCCTGTCCAAGTGTTCCTGAACCGAGTACAATACTTGCGATAAGGATGAATGCAATTCCTAGTGCAAGTGCATTTTTTGTCTGAGGCATAGGCTGGTCACTATCTTCGAGCATGACAGACAACGCATAATACAACAAATATGAAGAGTTCGCATTCACGTTTTTTGTAACTCGTAGAGTTATTATGCGTAATTTTGGAAAAATGATGAGACTTATTCAACTTCATTGAGCAAATCGAATGATTCTTTAATTCGCCTCGCATGAGCCTCTTGGGTCAAATCTAATTCGGCAATTTTCGTTCTACCGGCTTTCGTCCAGGCGTTTTTTTGTTCAGCATTAAGATTAGTCAATAAATCATACCATGAGGAATCACTTGACCTTGGAACTAATTGCCCGCTGACATGATTTTCAATAGTATCTTTGAAACCACCTTCATCGACGAAAATTGCAGGAGTACCTATCGAAAAAGCCTCGATTGGTGTCAAGCCAAATGGTTCATTGATTGCAAGACTAATCACGGCATCTGCTCCACGAATGAGGCCTGCTAATTCAGGAGAGGATAGTCGGGGGGCAATCCAAAGTTTGACGGTTTTGTTCTCAGCATAATCCCTCATTATTTTTGCATATTCTTCGCTCGCACCGCCAATATGAACCAAACCTATGCCGGTGCGAGATACAGCTTGAATCGCTTGAAGAGTTCCTTTAACCCAACTGGCTCTACCGATATTGACTGCATATGGTTTCGACACTTCATCAAAACTCTCTGGTTCATCCGAGCCGGCTACGGGTGGGAATTCAGAGATGTCGACGCTCGGCCAAAGTACATTGGAGTTTACTTGATAGATTTCGGCAATTCGGCTGGATGTGAAGTTTGAATTAGCCGAAATTGCCGATCTTTTCCTCTTGGCTAATTTCCGAATCGTAGAAACATCACGATTACGTGCGTAACTGAGAGCGAGCTTAGTCAGTTTCAAATTGCGTTTTGGCCGCCCATTTATGTCACGATGAAGCACATCTTCGTGCAAGCCTCTGTGAGGTTCGAGGAGATGTAAGTGGGTTGAAACATGATCTGGAATTAAGTCCAATAAAGCCAAGGAACCGTCTCCACTTACAATGTGAATCCCATCGGTATTTTCAATTTCTTCCATCAATCCGTTGCAAGATTTCCAGGCATCCTTTGCTGAATTTTTCGATCTGTCAAAAACAATTGACCAAGAGTTTGTTGGAACTATCCAATTCTTCTTTGGTGAGAAAAGTTGAAAGTTGAGTTTTTGGCATAGTTCTACAAGTTCAGGAACTGGATGTAAAGTTGCTACTTTTACTGAAAAAACCTTTTCGAGCGCGGGCAAATTCCTCAACAAATCGCGCTCGGCCCCACCCATCTTAGCAAAGCTTCCTTTGGCGACGAGCAGACGTGGTAGCGCCGCCGACTCTGGTTCGGGTAAACCGCTCATCTGGTGTCCATCACCCGCCCGCGTTTAAGGCACATACGCCTTGTCGCACACGTGGTTCACAGGGTTCTTCTCGCTCGTGGCACGGCCTTATCGTCTAGTACAGGGCTGGGCCGCGCGCATGCTGCTGTGGTTTCAATTTTGGAGCGTACGCTCGTTTCAGATTGGACAAAAGCAGGTGAAATCGACCACACTCAACGATTGAGTGGGTGGTCGCGTCTCTCTACTCGGTGGTGGAAGCATCCGTCAGTGATTTCTGATGCAGCAGCTTTGACGGATGCTGATTTACTGCACATTACCGATCAGGAGCAGGCTCACCTTGTACCCAAGAATAGCCCGGTTCCAGTCATTGTGACTGTTCATGATTTGTTTCATTTGTCTCCACGCCAGATTAAATTGGCAGAAGGTGTTGTTACAGTTGGAGATATGAGTCCGGGAATAATTCGGAAAATGGATTTGTCTAAATTACGGGCGGGTCTTGCTCGCGCTGATTTACTAATTTGTATTTCTGAAATGACTCAGCGCGAAGTTAAACGAGAATTCCCTGGGATTCCAACCGCTTTGGTTCGACATCAGATAGATGTTGATTTTTGGAATCCCGAATTTAATCTTCAGCCACGCGAATTGCTTACCGATTATGGTGACGAAGATTCGAAAATTCTTCTGCTTACAGTAGGAAGTAACGAGCCACGGAAGCGACTCGATTTTGTCGAAGAAATACTCGATATGCTTCCTGCTAAGATCTCTGATGACATTAATATTATTCATGTCGGCAGCGAGGTCAAACTCAGCGATGAGGAACTCGCTGCAGCCTTCCAACATGCTGAAGCATTGCTTTTCCCCAGTATCTCAGAAGGCTTCGGTTATCCTCCAGCAGAAGCGATGGCAGCAGGGTGCCCAGTTTTGGCAGCAGATAAATCAGCACACAATGAAATTATTCCAACGCGTTGTCTTCTTCCTTCAAACGATATTAGAGCCTGGTGTGATGCAATTGAATCAATCCATGCGGAGTGGGTTCGGGCAGGGAGAGTGGAGAGAATTCCCGATGACGAACTTATCGAATATGTGAAGGAAAATTTGAGTCCTAAAGCACAAGGACAACATCTTGCTGTAGCTTATAATTTAGCGATTGGTGATAATATTTAGTACAAACAACGATACCACTATTACTAAAAAAAAACTTATGCCGGTTTCTTTTGTGTTACGAGTTAGTAATCTCAATCGTGGCTTCGGTTCAGGCATTGCTCGGCTTGAAGTGTTACAAGGAATTGACATGGAAATTCAACCAGGTGAACTCGTGGCACTGATGGGTCCATCCGGTTGTGGGAAATCGACTCTTCTGAACATAATTGGCGGATTACTCGAGGCCGATTCTGGCTCGATATCGCTGACCGAATTCAACTACGGCATAGCTCATCCGAAGAAACTCGTCGACTTGCGTCGGCGAGGAGTCGGTTGGATATTCCAAGATTTTCATCTTCTCAACCACTTGTCAGCACTCGACAATGTCGCACTCGCTCTCGAACTCTCTGGACTTGAATCGAGTACTGCTGAGGAGGAAGCACGTACCGCTCTTGAGAGAGTCGGTCTTAGTGACCGTGTGTCATTCAAGCCGGACGAATTATCCGGTGGTCAGCGACAGCGTGTCGCTATCGCGCGCGCCATCGCTGGCTCCCGCCCGCTGGTGCTTGCAGACGAGCCGACGGGTAATCTCGACATCAAGTCGGGAGAGGATATCCTAGAGTTGTTCAAGGAACTCTGTCACGGTGAGGATGCTATTTCGATTCTCATGGTCACACACGATCCCGTCCTCGCCTCGAAGGCCGACCGTATGCTTCTGCTGAGAGACGGCAAGGTTGCCGCTTCGAGTATCAAGGAAGCCTGGGGAGGTCAGGCCTGATGAATCTCAAATCTCTACCTGATGCCACTAGGATTGCGATTCTTAGTGCTTGGAGGGGTCGAGCCAGAGGTGCTGCAGTTTTCTCTGGCGTTTTCCTTGCTAGTTTGGTTATCACCACAGTTCTAGCATACGGAGCCGGATTGATGAGCCTATTTCTCACAACTGCCGTAGAGTATGAGGAATACGATTATCGAGTTGAAATGCACTATCCAATGGATGGTAAGAATCGAACAACCGATGTATTTGCATTTGAGTCTATATGTGAAGATATTTTACTCATCGATGGAGCCACTGATTGTTCAATTACTGCAGGTCTCCAAGGTAGGCATACGGAGAGTTTCTGGGGTCGTGATGTCCCCTTACAAACTCTCGAATTAATGTCCATAGATGGTCCGGATTCAAATTGGACAAATATAGATCTGTCGTGTGCAGGATGTGACGATAATGGCCCACCTACAAATGGATATAGAGCGGTGCGAATGATAGGTGATGAAGCATTTGATGGCCCCATGTATGACCGGCATTCTCAGAGAGTTATTTCGGGTGAATGGCCAACTAGTGGAGAGGATGCAGTTAACAATCGAAGTATTGTAATCCCGGCCAGTATTGCCAACTCAGCCCAAGTTGATATTGGTGACTCATTTTCGATTTTTAATTTCACATACAATAGCAATTCGACACTTCCATGTGAGGAAGTGGATGTTGATGGTAATCCTAAGGACGCTACAGGATTTTTCCAGTCTGCATATGGATTTGATAATGAGTATGAATTCTGTAGAGTAACTATTTCCTTAGAGAATCTTACAGTTGCTGCGATTTTTGACGATCGAACAGACAGTAGTCCTCTAATCTCTAATCAACCAGTATATATCCCTTGGAGTCTCCTTTCAAGCGAACAAATGGTTGAGTTGATGGCAGGAGATCATACATATCTCGCAGTAACCTTTGACAGACTCCAACTAGATACCTCGAGTACATCTGCCGCTGAATCTGACCTACGTTCATGGAAGAACCAGATTGACGGGTATTATGACAGCGATAATGATGGTGTAAATGACATTAGAATTCGTGGAGTTGATATGATAGGTTCGGTGATTGCGTTCCTGCAAATTCTTCTATATTTTGTACAGGCTTTTGATTACATTATTATGATTCCAATTATTTTTCTCAGCCTTAGTGTTCTAATATACGGCCTGATACTTTCCCTTGAACAAAGAAGAAGGGAAATTGCGGTCAACAGAGTGATGGGCGCATCTTCCAAAGGTTTGACTCGGATGGTGCTGGCAGAAATGACCGTAATTTCAACAACAGCATGGTTCGCAGGATACCTAATAGCAATTTTTGCAGTTCCATTCATCCTTTCATCTGATGGATTCATGCAATTTGATGTTTCATGGTCCGATTGCTTAGGTCTCAACAATGGTGATTGTAACTTGGTAGATACGCCTTCACTAACTTTGAAGTCAACCATTCTCACAGCAATATTGACAATTGGAATTTCAGTTGGCTTCAGTTTCTTCAGAACTCGAGACTTCCTTAGAACCGAGATTAATGAAGGAGTTGCCATGGTTTCGAAAGTTAGCAGGTCCTGGTTTTGGCTCCATGTGTTAGTATTCTTAGTCGGATTCATCGCTTTGCTAGATTATTATTTCGATAAGAGTTCTAGTATAGACTACAACATAATCAGTAATGCTATTCTTGATGGATTGATGACAGTCTTTGGCCCATTCTTACTTTGGATTGGTGGGGCATTAGTACTCGCTAAATTGGGTGCCAAGGGTCCACAATTGATGCAACTATTACTTTCCAGAACCCCTCTAATCAAGGACATAAAGAGAGGTATTTCAGGTTCTGGATCTGCAGAAGGAGTGGGGCGTCTTGCTTTCATAATCGTGTTGACACTCTCTATTGTTACAATGGCGGCAGTGCAAGGATATACGGGTACTGCGGTAGATGAGAAAGCAGTAGATTTGAGCGTGGGTTCCGACCTCCAAGTGACATTCGCAAATCCTCTGAATGAATCAGAGGCAATTTCAATAGTTTCTCAAGCATGGGAACAAGGAGATAGTAATCTAAATCCTGAAATTAATGCTGCAACAGTTATTCAGTTGTTTGCTAGTCTTTCTGATGATGAATACAATGTCGTGACTGTTTGGGTGGTAACCGATGAGGCGGTAGATGTTCTACATTGGTCTAATCAAGCATTGCCTGGAGAGGATTATCATTCATCTTTGAATTTACTGAAACAAGAAGGAACATTCACTCATGGCGGTAGCTCGAAATACCAACTTGATGTAAGTACGGGGAATACTTACTCCTTCGATATGGTGACCAATCCATTCACAGGTGAGACTACTAGTAAATCATTAGTTGATTTGGGTCAACACAGTTGGGTTCCGGGGATGTCTTCCAATATTGCAGAAAATGTAATTTTCATTGGCGAATCAACTGCTCGTTCTTGGTTGAATAATTCTCCATTCATTAGTGATGATAATATCCAATCTTTAATTTGGTTCTTTAGTCTCGAAGGATTGTTGGAAGAAAAAGACGGAGAGAATCTCGAACAATTATCTATTCAACTTTCAACAAATGAACAGGTTAGTTCGGTAACTGATTGGTCAACTTCACATGATGAGGTATCCAAGAGCGGTGGCCTAATCTTTGGAACTCCGGGTCTTTTGAGTCTACAATTCGTAGTCTCCGCCATGGCTGCAGTTGCATCTTCATTTGTTTTCCTAAGTATAGTATTGAACCAAAGACGAAAGGAATTAAGCATCCTTCAGGCCATTGGAGCAAGTCCATCTCAAGTAATGCGATTAGTTCTGTTTGAGATTCTTTCGATCACAATAGTTAGTATGCTTCTTGGTGGTTTGTTGGGAATTGGGATTTCATATGGATTCAACGGCCTGTTCAATTTGTTTGGACTTATCTTCCAGACTTTCGGTGGTGCCGGAACTGCAATAGACAGAGATTTGATTTGGCCAATTCTAGAATTATTCCAGGTTGGAGGCATATTGCTTCTATTCGTATTAGTTGCACTACTTGTAACTACACGTAAGGCGATTAGTTCAGATCTAGCAACGGTATTGAAGGGTGAGTGAAATGACTGTTGAAGTTCCAATTCTAGAAGCCGACTCCCTTTACCATGTGTATGAGTCTAAGGCAGAAGAAGGCAATGTAGTCGCTCTCCGAGGTCTTTCTGTCAAGGTTAATTCTGGAGAGGCAGTTGCAGTAATCGGGCCATCAGGTTCTGGAAAGTCAACACTACTGAAATCACTAGGTGGACTAATGTCGCCGACTGCAGGAAGAGTTTTCCTTGATGGTAAGGATTTGACTAAGATGCAAGGTACAGATCTCGTACAGCATAGAAGATCAACAGTTTCTTTCATTTTTCAAGAAGGAAACTTACTCCCTCATTTATCGGCTTTAGACAATGTAATGCAACCCCTTAGACATGCAGGAGTTGATGCTGTTGAGGCAAAGAAGAGAGCAATTAAGATTCTTGAGAGATTGGAAATGAAACCACGGATGAAGGCAATCCCTGAGCAACTCTCTGGTGGTGAGCAGCAGCGTGTAGCGATTGCTCGCGCATTGATTACTAAGCCAAAATTGATTCTAGCTGATGAACCAACTGGTGCCTTGGATCCATTCACTTCTCAAACTGTAATTGATTTGTTCAAAGAATTACACGAAGAAGAAGATGTGTCTTTCCTAATTGTTACTCATAGTCACGATGTCGGTGAATTTGCCGATAGATCCTTAGAATTGAGAGATGGTAGGTTCGTAGCCCAGCATGGTGAAGGTGTAGAACTAGGCGACTTATCTCAAAATAGAGAGTTAATAATCGATGATTTGGGAACAATCAGTTTCCCTCCTGATATTCTACTTGAGTTGGGTGGTCCGGGAAGATACACTGTCGGAGAAGTAGAACCCGGCCGAATTGTGTTACTTTCAGAAGAGGCCTCTAAAGTGGAAAAGTCAAATGAAAGAAATTGGGTAAAGAATTGTCCTGCATGCGATTATGATTACCAAGGGAGTGAAGAAAACCGATGCCCTTCATGTGGCTCGAGTCGCCCAAAACAATAATTGTGATTAATTCATAAATTTAAAATCGGCAGTGAGAAGTTTTGCGGCTTAGCAATACCTAAATCTTTTGGAAAATCTCTAATTTTTTCTGGCAGTGTAATTGGAATCATTTCTTTACCTATTAGTGCGACTCGACTCTCTGACCTATCCGACAATACCTCTCGGCCGACCAATGGTGCTAGTTTGTGTGAGAAATCCATGATGTCGTCGTGATACGGCATATTCTCGATTGTATGATTCGCTTGAGAATTGCCGACATAAACATAGCCTTTTGCTTCGATAAAATCTGGATCGGCGATGTTGTCGAGGCGTGCATAATCTTTGACATGGCCAAGAGATTCACCTTTGATTAGGGTGTGGCGACAGACTGTGCGAGTGTCTAAGGATGGTAATAATGCAAGGGTTTCTTCAAGTTTTGAAAAGGCTGCTGTGTCAAATTTTGGTTTGCAAAGACGGTTGAATATTTCTTCATTCGGTGCATCCACACTCACATACAATTGTGTTGGTAACGTATCCAAATTCTCGATTACTTTCGGTAACGAACCATTTGTCACTAGGAATGTAGATACTCCATGTTGGTGACATATGTCGAGGAATTCAGCAAGTCTCGAGTAGAGAGTCGGCTCGCCATTCAGTGAAATAGCGACGTGCTTCGGATCTTGTGCATCCTGCCATTTTTCTCGTGGAACACTAGGGTGTCCACCAAATCCAGTAATCAAGCGGCGGTGAGCTTTGACGCTCTGAAGAAACAATTCGTAAGGGTCATCATCAATCTTGGTTAGCTTGTCTGAATGTGGCTCTCTCCAGCAGTATGTACAAGCGAGATTACAGGTATCGACATTCGGTGCCATCTGCATACAGCCATGACTCTCAATTCCGTAGAATGTCCCCTTGTAGCAGGAACGATCGGCAATCAGGCTCTGTTTAGTCCAATGGCAAACCTTCACTCCACCGTGTTCGCCGACTAAGTGGTAACTCTGTTTGGCTAGACGTGCAGCGATTTTCGGCTCAATTTTGGTTATAGGCGTACTCTGCATCTTACTCGACTCCTAACTTCAGATTCCACATTGGGGCTGCGTCGGATGACTTTCCGACCACCACTTTTGTCTTGAATGGTTGCAATAGCAGGCAGTTAGTTTTGCAAGATGCAGTTTAGCATTGAATTATGGATTCAGGAGTATCTGATTCCTGTTCCATACGCGAATAATTCCATGGCTTTGCTACTTTCTTTATTCGACACCATCGGGGTTAGTTTTGATGTTTCTAGTCTCACATTAACCACTTCATCCCAGCCAGCAGTATCTGCTGCTTCTCTCAATCGTTGCATTGCTTCGTTTCGACCAAGGGCGATTACTTGGTCGTAATAATTGAGAGTACCTCCGAAAAGGCTCTGAATTTTTGAGACGAATTGTTGCCAATAATTTGGTCCAACCACCAAACTTGCCATAACGATTCCAGTTTCACTGACTTCTCTTTTTGCCGTCATACTGAGGTTTGAAAGTGTATCTTTTCCGTATTTCTGAATTATTTCCTGCTCACGTTCGGTTAGTTTTTTTTGCATTGATTTCATAATTTTTCCACCGATGAGACCAGCGATAATGATCAATAGAATTGGGGCAATTATACCAAACAACGCTAAGATTGATATGAGTGCTTCAATTGCCAAAATATCACCTTATTCGAGTATTACGGCAGTTCCATATGCAAATAACTCGGCAGCACCAGCGGTCACAGCAGAAGTAGCAAATCTGACATTAACTACCGCGTTTCCTCCTCTTGCTTGGGCTTCGGCAACCATTCTCTGTAATGCTTCATCTCTAGATTCACCGAGAAGTTCAGTATACGCTTTCAACTCTCCACCAACAACATTTTTCAGGCCAGCGCCGATGTCTTTGAAGACATTCTTTGCCCGCACTGTCGAGCCCGTGACCACCCCTAATGTTTCCGTGATAGTCTTACCAGGGACGGTTTCTGTGTTAACTATGATTATTCCATCAGCGTTCATTTCCATGTGTGATGCTACGAGCCGACTCCGCTTCAATGTTGACCCGGCTTGTTCTGTTGATGGAAGGCGGATGGAATAACCAAATTCGTTTGTGGTTTTGATTTTTGTGAAACCATTACGAGGAGGCCAGTGAAAATCAGATTGCATGTGCCTATTTGGGCATAAGAAGATGCAGCGATGATTGATTCAGAAAATGGTAGAGCCGCCTCAGCTTCTGGTCCGAGTGGTATCATGCCGATACTGAGGTACAACCAAGTCGTGTACATTCCACCTAGGAAATTTATCGCGATATACGCCCATGCGAGTTTGATGCCCAACTCCCTATCTCCCGTCCAAAGCAGAACTATTGCCGGAATCGAAATTAGAAGCAAAATAGCGCTATAGATTCCAGTAGCATTCATGACGCCAGATGTTTCAATTTCGTTAAAATAATCAATAATTACATCCATTTCATCCATACAAGTTTGCCAGTCCTCTTGTTCTTCACCCGTAGTTTGTGGATCCCCACCACAAATTTCTTCCGAAGAGGGAATTAAATCTAGCAGAAATGGTGTTGCCATCGAAAATATGATGTTTGCGATGAGTGGAAGTGAGAATAATGCGATGGCAATCGCTGCTCCTTTGAGCCACCATGGAGATGGCTCTAACGTTGTATTTCTAACATTTGCATGCTGTTCCATCGACTACCGACTCGGGCCATATTTGATGAAGGAGTCGATTTGTGAATCAAATCTCAAACATCGAGATTAATCCTAACTCTTGGTGCGCTCAATTCCTTCTTGTGTATGCATTGACGTTGTGGATTGATGACGAACCCAATACGAATAAATTTCCGACCGATAATCATTCGGTGGCGCATTCTCGAGCGATCTTGTAGGCACAATTCGATGTCGTAATCACCACCGGCAATTTCGAGGCAGGTACGAATCACTGGACGAAGCGTATCGTGGCCGCCAGTATCGCGAACACGGCGCCAATCGAATAGTGGCCGCTCAATCCAATCACCACCTTCTTCGAGTCGGAAACGAACATGGGTTTCGATATCCGACTCGACAACCTCAATATCGACTGCATGCATTGTATTTGACCATGCACCAGTATCGATTTTTGCCCTAAACGGTTGACTATCGAGTTCGGGTGTTCCGACCCATTCCCGCCAACCTATCATTACACAGCCAAACATGGTAATTCTCCGAGTCGCTGGCGGCAAAGCATGGTTCTTGAAGTAAACGGATAAAGTGAAGTATTTTGCATCTAGCATCTGAAAGTGAATAAGTGTCTTTCTAATCAAATATTTCAAGTAGGTAAGGCATAGCCTATCCGTAATGGCACTGGATAGCATACCCGAGGCTTTGACCTTCGACGACGTACTTTTGCTTCCTGCTGAGTCAGCCGTTCTTCCAGCTGAAGTCAGTTTGAAAACTCAACTGACACAAACGATTTCACTCAATATTCCAATCATATCCGCTGCTATGGATACTGTTACCGAATCTCGCATGGCTATAGCGATGGCACAGGCTGGTGGGATTGGAGTGATTCACAGAAACATAAGCATTGAAGCGCAGGCTGCTAAAGTTAACTCGGTAAAACGCTTCGAATCAGGATTGGTTCTAAATCCAATTATGGTTGACCCAGAAACTTCCATCGGTGAGTTGCGTCGATTGAAGGCAGAACACGGATTTTCTGGGTTACCGGTAGTCGATGCCGATGATAATTTGGTCGGAATCATTACAAATCGCGATATTCGCTTCGTCAATGATGACAATATGTTGGTTTCTGAAATGATGACTACTGATCTTGTTACTGTCGAACCTCATGTAGATCCAGAAGATGCTAAAATATTGCTTCACAAACATCGAATCGAGAAGTTGCTTGTTGTCGATAGAGATGGAAAATGCACAGGGATGATGACTGTGCGAGATATTCAGCAAAGTCGTGATAACCCAAATTCATGCAAAGATGAGCACGGTCGACTTCGAGTTGCTGCAGCGACCGGCACAGGTGATGCTGGAGTCGAAAGGGCGCTGGCATTGTTTGAAGCGGGTGCTGATGTGGTAGTCGTCGATACGGCTCATGGGCATTCACATGGAGTGATTCATTCGGTTGCAAAAATTCGAGAATTGGCAGGTCCAGGCGCTCAGATAATTGCAGGTAATGTTGCGACTGGTGCGGCCGCTGAAGCGTTGATTTCAGCCGGCGCGAATGCGATTAAAGTTGGAATTGGACCAGGTTCAATTTGCACAACAAGAATCGTATCGGGCGTTGGAGTTCCACAATTAACAGCCGTTCAATCAGTTGTTTCTGTCTGTAAAAAATCCGGTATTCCAGTAATCTCAGATGGAGGTATTAAGTTTAGCGGAGATATTGCGAAGGCGATTGCTGGTGGGGCAGATTGCGTCATGGTTGGCAGTGTTTTGGCAGGCACCGATGAGGCACCAGGAGAGATTATTCTCTACCAAGGTCGCTCCTACAAAGTCTACCGTGGTATGGGCAGCGTTGGTGCGATGACTATGGGTGCTCACGACAGATATTTCCAATCTGAACAGGGCGATACCCAAAAATATGTTCCAGAAGGTATCGAAGGCCGAGTTCCAGCACGAGGACCGGTCGAGCATGTCATTCACCAGCTGACCGGCGGTCTACGCTCAAGTATGGGATATACTGGCAACGGGGACATCTCGGCAATGCGTGAGAATTGCGATTTTGTCAAGATAACCAATGCTGGTCTTTCCGAATCGCACGTTCACGATGTCGAGATTACTCGTGAAGCACCGAATTATCGTCGGTGAATTAATGTCTGAAAAAATCGTTCTTGGCGGCGGCTGTTTTTGGTGTGTCGAGGGCGCCTTCAAAGGATTATACGGAGTTAGTGAAGTTCTGCCAGCTTATGCCGGTGGAAATACAGAAAATCCAACATATGAACAAGTTTGTTCAGGCAGAACCGGCCATGCCGAAGTGATTCAAGTTTCATTCGACTCAGAAATTATTCCACTGCGAATTTTACTCGAAGTTTTCTTTACCGTCCACGATCCAACTCAATTGAATCGGCAAGGCAATGATATTGGAACCCAATATCGAAGTTGCATATTATTCTCTAATCAAAAACAAAAATCTGATGCTGAGGCGGTAATTGCCTATCTTCAACAAAACTTCGTCAATGATATCGTAACAGAGGTTAGTGAGTTGACAACACTTTACATCGCTGAAAATTATCACCATGATTATTTCGAAAATAATCCAACTAACCCTTATTGTCAGGCCGTTGTATCGCCAAAGCTTGCTAAGGTTCGTGCAAAGCACGCCTCACTCTACAAGTGATTGGTGAACGAATACAACCGAATAGAATCAATTGATTACAAGCGAAGTGAGGGTAATCTTCAACCGTGTATCGAATCGCAAAGTTGGCTATGGTGCCGGCTGATGCGAGTGGGGAGGCTCAATTCACCGATTCACAATGGACTATTATGGCAGCGATAATTGGGATGAACACAGGTTATCTTCTCTTCCATGGACTTTCTCTCGAAGATTCTGGCTACCCTATCTTGAAGGTTGCCGGCTTGACGATTATTGCGATTGCTCTACCCTTTCAAGGAATTTATTTTATGATTCATACTTTTGTTCAAGAACACCCTAATCGAATTATGGCTTCAGAATTCAAAGTTTTGAATAAGATTTCTGGATTCTGTCAGTTGGTTTCTTATCTTTCATTGAGCGGTGGGTTCTTGATCCTCTATAATACTCATCATGTAATCGGTGCATCCTTTGCCGCTTCGGCATTCGTAGCATTATTATTGGTCAGAACCGCGATGGCTAATGCGGCAGCCTTGGAGCGCCTTTGAGATGGATTTATGACAAATACCGAAATTCTTCTTGCCTTATTACCTCAAATCCCTCCTAATTCAATTAGAGATCTGATATTTATTCTAATTTTTATACCGTTGATTGTACGGTTATATTTTATTAAAAAATTGGATGATAGGTTCAAAAAATTAGTGCCAAAAAATCGAAGTAAAGCGATTAAATTAGTTCTTCAACTAAAAATCCCACGCTTAGAGAAATTCATCAATCAACAACTTTGGATGATTTTTTTACCAATAATAATTTCATTACCAATTCTCTATTATTTCGGTCTTCATGAATTAACCCTTGACGATATTCCTTCAAATGTGTCCGTTTTAGGTGCAATTGGGTTGACTGTATGGTTATTATTAGACATCCAAATCGCATTAGCCATGAATGTGACATTTCACAAATTATTGGATTTAATTGAAGGGCTGATGGCTAAGGTAGCTAAAATGCCAAATTTTAATTTGCCAATCGATGGTTCTGATTATAGCATCTTCTTACTTGAGGCTGCTGTGAATTTAAGGAAAAAAATGCTGTTTACTCAATCGATTATAAAATCGGTTTCAAATAAAATTCCAGATAAGAATTTTTTTCCAATATTAGGCACGGTTGGTGAAGAAGTTTCAAACTTTATCCGAAATATATTACAGACCCCTATCGACATGGTCCGTGAATCAGTAGAGCAACTTATTGATTCATCAATCGAGCAACTCAACAATAATTTGAACAATTTTTTACCTGAAGATTTAATTTCGACAAAACGCGTGGCATGGAATATATTTTGGGCATCATTCCCATCGCTTTGGCTAGCATTTTTGGTTGAATATTATCAATTGGGAGTTTGAGATTTTATCCACTCATTTTCTGCTGGTAAGCCAAAAATATTCCATAATATTCCAGCAGTGATTTGAAGGATTCCAGTGATAAATATCGTCTCTCGAAGTGAGGCGTATTCGAACTCTAAAATCAAAGCAGAAAACAATACACTTAACGCAAAAGTTGTTGACATAATTAATGAATCAAACCCTGATGCTCGACCTAACCAAGAATCGTCAGAGCGTTGTTGAATCATCGTGTTTGAAAAGACCCAATTAGCTCCACTAGCGCCGTGAGAAATAAAGATTAATGGTAATAATATCATAGTCCATTCGATTTGTGAAATAATAATATAAAACAGACCACTAAGACCAACTAAAGGACCGATTAAACTGGGCCATGACGATTTATCTGGCCATAAATAGCGACCGATTATTGGACCACTTCCCGACCCAAATCCTCGTGCCATATAGAGCACACCCACACCTGCTGCAACCGAGCTAAAGCCTGCTTCTGCTCCGATCAAAATCAAGAGAAAAACCTGTGCACCTCCGCCAACTGCCCAGAGTCCCTTTGCAGTGATAATGCGACGGATTCGAGGTGTGTTGATGACGATTTGTAGCCCGTTTCGAATATCTGAGAAAACACCATGATTACGAGATTTTTTAGTGTCTTTTGTTGGTCCACCTTCAGGTAGAGTCATAATCAATAATACAGCCAAAACAAAAGTACTACTATCGATTAATAATCCAGTAGTTACTCCGAACTCAGCGATGACGAATCCACCGAGAGCTGCGCCGAAACCTAGTGCAGCAGACCAGCTCATTGATGAGAGGGCATTAGCTGTTAATAATTCGTTTTCATCAGTAATATTTGGAAGATAGGCGAAATGAGCAGGGTCATAGATAGCTCTGCAGAACATCAATAGAAATGCAAAAATGTACAGATTTGTAAGATTGTTAAGCAATTCAAAATTTACTGAAAATAAAATCACGACTATAGCTGATAAATTCGCAACAATCAACAACTTTTTCCTAGAAAATCGGTCTGCTAACATTCCAGTAAATGGGTCGGTCAATGCGATACCGAGCATGCGACAAACAAGCACCATAGCAATTGCCAAAGGCGAGCCATCAGATTCGTTTGAAGCGAGGATAAACATCGCGATGACTGAGAACCAATCACCGAGATATGAAATCCAATCCGCGATGAATAATTTTCTGAACGACTTGTTTGTTTTCAATAACTCGCCATATCCAATGTGAGCGTTCATCTCCACGAGCGTGGTAAGAGAGCCATTTGATTGTCTGCATTGAGCGGTAACGGCTATGACTGAACAATCGATGCCAACATCATGGTCGAGGACAGGATGGTTTGGATTGATCTTGAAATGACAGGACTTTATCCTGACGAAAATACGATTATCGAAATTGCGACGATTGTAACTGAAGCTGATTTGACTATTGTCGCACAGGGTCCTAGTCTTGCGATTTCGGCAAGTGAAGAGGACCTTGTAAAAATGGATGAGTGGAATGTATCTCATCACACTGAAAACGGTTTAATTGAGCGTGTTAAAGCTTCGAAGATATCAATGGCCGAAGCAGAAGCACAGACACTGGAATTTCTTCGTGAGCATTGCATCGAAGGAATTCACCCACTCTGTGGAAATACAATCGGCCAGGATCGACGCTTCTTGAGACGATATATGCCAGAATTACACGAATATTTCCATTATAGAAGTGTGGATGTTACTTCAATCAAAGAACTCGTCAAGCGTTGGTTTCCAAAAGCTCCTAGATATTCAAAAAATTCTGGCCATCGAGCACTAGATGATATTCACGGTAGCATCGAAGAATTACAGCACTACCGCGAACATATTTTCATCGAAAAATGAAATTTCATCATACGATAGCATTGCCATTCTCATCGGTGATTACTAGATTTACTCCAAATCCTGTCCGATGAAAACCAATCATTTCTAGTCCCAAAATATTGTGTCCAGTCTTGGTTCGGCCAATTGGATTTAGTTTTGTTCGGTCATTAATTCCAATGTTTTTCAGCCATGATGAATGTCTTTTATTGAAGAAATGAATACCGAGAATCATATCGATTCCTTCGGTCCATTGGGCAGCATTAGCGTCAGCCTCACTGGGAATTGCAGGTGCATTTGGATGTGTGTGCAACCAATGAGTAAATCTGCCACCACGAACTCCTCTTTCTTGTGCGAAAATCCCGTCCACCCATTCTTCTGGCACATGGTGTACCTCTTCGGAATTCCCTCTATTCACAAAGTGCGGTTGACCTAGGACAAAACCTTGGCCGGCAAACAAATTGTCTTTTTTTGCTGAGCCGGAATATGCTTCGATTGTTTCGCCGGGATTTGATTTGGCAGGATTCGGATCCATTCCGACGAGAATTTCATCTGGAAGTGAAGAGAAAGTCCAGTCGAGAATTGTCTCCATCGTCTCGATTGGCATCAATAACACAGCGGCGTAAGAGTCTCGATTTGCTAGTGAATCAAGATTATACTCTCGTGCGGCTTCTATCAACCAATCTTCGACCACTTTCACTCACCGACCGCATCCTCGGCTTCGCCCAATAATTTTTCGACGATGACAACATCACGCCATTTCCCGTCGAGTTTGGCGTGATTTTTGTAAAGTCCGACCTGACGAAATCCATGCTTCTCAAGAAGTCCTATCGATGCGGTATTTTCGGGAAAAACTCGTGAAAGAACTTTCCATTTTCCCGCCGCTTCCATTTCATCGATAAAGCGGTAAAGAAGATGATCACCGATGCCTTTTCCTCGAACACGCATCGCAATGTAAATTGAGAATTGTGCAACGCCTTCGTAGCATTCTCGATCCCGATAGGGAAACGATCTGACGAATCCTACGGTTTCTCCAGCGTAATCTGCGACAATAACAGAGCCAATGTTTGGCCAACTTGCTATAGTATCGATATTGATTACCCCGGTATTGAATGTGGCTACGCGCTCTTCAACAATCGAATTATAAATTTTCACTAAAGTCTCGCAGTCACTCGAATTCATATCTCGAATTATCAAACTCATGCTCGCCACACCTCATGTTCAGCGAGTTTGAATTTAACAATGGCTGAGTCTGCCCCTGCATAGAGCATATCTTGATTGGCAGAATTGGAACTACTGATCCCAATAATTTTTCTTGGTCGATTCAGTTCTGCTTCCTCAACATTCTGGTTGACTAGATTTAGAACTTCGAGTCCTTTGATTGGAGGAATAAAATGGTCTAGAAGCAAGATATCTGGTGAGAATTCTCGAATTTTATCGATAGCATTCATCGTATTCCAGCATTGGTGAAATTCAAATTTTGTCAAATCCACTCCTCCGCTCACTAACAGTGCATTAATATCGACAGAATCTTCGAAAGCCATTACTCTTTTTTTTTTCGATGAAACCAAAACATCCAGAACGATATGATCCCAATGCGGTGCATAAGATTTTACTCGAATCCGTGAGTGTTCAACAATTGTTTTCGTTGGTTCAATATCACGCAATTCATCAAGCTTTTCGGCGATCCATTCATCATAATTATTCGTCGGAGCAATCCCGTGGATATGCAAGATTCCACCAGAATCCACAAGGCAGGCCAGTCCGAGGTCGAAAGCATGCTCAACATTTGGTAGAAGACCGAGGATGACACGGTTTGCAACTCCTTTCAATCCAGCAACAGTGATTCGATTATCTCCTTCATGAATCTTACATAAATTTTCGACTTTATTTCGTTTCAAATTCCAGTTGAGTGCTTTGATCGCATTTTCGTTCCATTCACAACAATGAATTTCTGCAACTTTTCCTGCAACCAACATTGGTAATGAATAGTAGCCGATTCCAGAGAAAAGGTCGACGACAATTTCACCTCTTTGACCTACTTCACCCATTCTTCTTCTTTCGTTGATATTCCCTGTCGAAAACATACATTTTGTCAAATTATAACCATAATCAATACCGTTTTCTCTACGGATTACCCAATCATCATCGCCAACGAGCACTTCGACGGTACTTTCTCGTTTCTCACCTATGATTTCACCGATTCTTGCTAGGGTATTTACTCCAAGCGCTGATGAAACTACTAGCCAAAATTCGATTGAAATATATTCTTTCCAATGTGGTTTATTAAAAGCAGAATTTTGGAGCAGTGCCACGTTTGAGAATTTTTCCCAACGTTGAGGCAAGTCATCTAAAAGTTTCATCAATAAATCTTCTTCAACAATTTTTGATGTCAAAAAATTAGTCATCGCATCGCGCAGGTGGAGGTGTGGGTCTTCCCTGTGCATCGACTCTTCGCCGATGCAATCCGGATTCAGACTTATGGTAGATGGTGTTCGCCTGCAATTCATGAAGCGCGTGGCAGCCTTGCTTGTCTTGCTCATCATCTCACCAACAATACTCGCCGCACCTTCACCCGGCCAACCAGAGATTATGAATGACATTTGTTCAACTTGGGAATCGACTGTTGGTATATGTGATGATTACGATTCTAATCTCGATGCTTCTCCACTCGATGAATGGGCAACTTCTGCGTTGAGGGTTGAGGTTGAATCAGCAGAATCTGTTAGTTTAAGCGTTCAATTGGCTGTTCATGAATTGTCGAGGGTCGATCTTAATTTGACCGACCTAGATTTAGGCGGGGATAGTACAAATCTCGATGGAATCCCCGCTGACTATATCCGAAATTATTTGGATTTTGAACGGGATGGCCAAACCGTTGAACAAAGAATGATCGATAGAATCGAGGAAATGATGAAAGAATATATTGAAGAGAATTTTGAATATGCAGAAAGTAGCGTTGTGACAACAATCTCTGAAGTCGATTTTCATTCTCAAAACAATGTCGATTGCATCTATAATTCCGATGCTGATTCAATAGATGAAGTCAATGGAATGGATAATGATCCGTTCAATCCACCTCTATGTTTTGAAGCGGTTTTCGAATTGGTACTCAATCCTCTCAAACTCGGCATGCAAGAGGGGACAAATACAGATTTTGACCGAATGATGCAAGGATTGCTCGTAATGGGCGCGACGATGGAATCTACCTTCACAGCTAGTGCAGCAGCCGGTCACGCACTCGAACTGGTAATATTCCCACCAGAATATGCCACCGCTACACACGTAATTCCTCCTGGGGAGAAATATACTCGAGTTTTCAATTCTGTTCAGCAAGGCTATGGCCTGCTGTTTCTTGACCAGATCGAAGCTGAATTAGGTGTAGGAGTTCGATCTGAAGATTTGACTTTGCGCCTGAATCATCGTGAAATCGAAACTCAAACTGTTTCGATAAATATGAATGCCGAACCCGCTTTAACCCTAGATTTGGTCATCGATGCTAGAGATTCAATGAGCACAAATATTGGATTAGAATTGGCTATTCACTATCTCGATGAGAGTGTATTAGATGAGTGGAATACCGAATTTGCCGGAGGTTCGCTCAATCTGCCTTGGGTCACCTCTGATGGAATTCGAATGTTCAAAACTGAAACCAATGAAGATCTTTCGAATTTGCTCGAAGGCTTACCTCTCACCGATCTCTCTGAGGGATTTTCGAATATGTTAGGAACAGAGGTGAGTTTCATTTCACCTCAATTTGCTGATGCCGATCTGAACTCTGGCTTAGATTTCAGGCATCAGCCGAGCCAAACATGTGATGAGCAGCTCGAAGTTCAATATTGTCTAGATGGAGATAATGCGATGTCCGGAAAATATCCTGTAATCATTGAATCAAATTCTCAGCCCACGCAGATGCAGATTTCACAAATTATTGAAAATATGATGGCTTCGAATATGGGGGCGATTTCGACACTCGATTTTTCGATTTTAACCGATGAAGATTTAGCAGCCATAATGAGCGTTGTCGAAATTGAATTCGCATCAAATCCAGAATGGTTACAACAGATGCTTCCAGCAAATTTCCCAGCAACCGATATTTCTCTGACACTAATGTTACCCGATTGGTTAAAATCGACGAATGGTGAACCTGACAAATTGATTCTTTCTGCACCTATGTCGGGCTCACAAACAGAAAATTTGCGATTTGCAGGCACTCGCCAATACGATTGGCGCCATCCAATCTGTATTCAATCGGTGCCATGTGAGGATTCTTCGCCTGATTTAATATGCTCTTCTACTCAGGCGACCTGTATCACATCTCGTGTAGAAATCGATTTAGAGAATATTCGACTGAAGGAGACCTCTGGTGCGATTGAAATTGATTTCTCTGCTGAAATCACTCTTGCAATCCATCGAATAAATTTTGATTTAGATCAAGATGGATTGGTGACTTCTCCTCTTCCAGCAGATTTGATTCGCCGAGCGATTGCACTCGGCGATCGAAAAGATGGTGGATTACTCGCCGGTTCCGAACTCTCAGTCCCCCTCGATATAGGCACTGGTGAAATCATCGATTTAGAAATTTCGAACGCTGGCATGGCTAGTTTAGCAGAGACGATTAGCCAGCGTTCAGCAGCACTTTTTGATGACAATAAAATTACTAATTTACCGATGGACTTTGGCTTTGCAAAATATACCATGGACGTCGATATGGTCTCGACTCCATTCTATGCAGAGGTCGAAGAATTTGAACTTCCAACTTCGATCGAGCCATCGGATTATGTCGCATTTGAAGTCGGAGCAAGGATTGATAATGCTCGTGCAACAATTACCTCAGAGCAAGATGATATGTACTTAAATATCGGCCAATCAAGTATTTTTTCAATTTTTGAAGAGTCGTTTGGCTGGCCTTTCGGTGAACCGATAACCAATGATTTTGGTGTGGGTTTTGAAAAAGCAAAAATGAAGCAAAAAATAATGCCGATAATGGAGCATACTCAATTCGGCACGATTCGCTCATCGGCGTTAATCATAATTCATATGCCGGATGATATCCGATTTATTTCTTTTGAAAGTAGGACTGGATTTGCAAGTTTAAGCGAGGAGGATGGCCGCCAAGTTTTGACTTATTTAACACCGATTTGCCCCAATGCAGCGACATGGACAATATGCAAGAAAAACTCCGATACCATCACCTACAATGTTGAATATAGTTGGTCAGTTATATTTGCTGAATTAGTACCTTACCTAGTTTTGTTGAGCATAGGGCTTACGATGATGGTGAGTAGATTTATTCGCAGGCGTAATGAGAGAAAATCAACAAAACAAAAGCTGCTGGATGAGAAAGAACTCATTGAAACTGAATCTGCAGCCGTGGCTGAGTTCGGTGAGATGGCAAGCCCGATAATAATGGTCGAAGAATCATTTTTTGAAGAAAAATGAACGTCTTCTGTTAGTATTTTTTGCAAAATTTTGAAACCAAATTAAGCACGAAGATGCGCATAGATTCTTGCCGCCATTTGTTTTCCTATTCCTGGTGCTTCACGCAATTCTGATTCATTCGCGTGCTCAATATGTTTGTAGCCGCCGAAGTGTCGAAGAAGAGATTGAATTTTTTTAGCGCCAAGTCCATCGATTTCTTCGAGAGGATTTACCAGCGCTGTTTTATCTCGGCGTTTTCTGTGATAGCGATTAACGAATCTATGGGCTTCGTCGCGGGCGTGAATGAAGACTCTTCCGCGACGATCTAAAACGATATTTTCATGGTCTTGCCGATGCAATGTTTCGAATTGCTTCGCTAAAGCCGCGACCGAAAATCTATTTTCGACACCATGATTTTCAAGCATGGCAAGGATTGTATTGAGATGGGTTTCACCACCATCGAGGAGCAAAAGGTCTGGCCATTCATCCTGTCGTTTAAGCCAGCGCTCGACAACTTCGGACATCATTCCCAAATCATCTTTTGCTTCGGTTTTCACACGATATGTTCTGTATTCTTTTTTCGATGGTTTTCCATTTCGGAAAACCACCGATGCTCCAACCCGTTCATGACCTTGAATTTGAGCCATATCGAAGCAGACAATGTGGTCAAGTGAATCAGATTGAAGCAATTTTACGGCATCAGCAACGGCGGCTTTCTCTAAACTTCCCGAGCGCTTTTGCTGATGCCGAACTACCTGTACTTCTGCGTTTGAATCAGCCATTCGACGAAGTTTAGCTAATTCACCACGAAGTGGGACTCGCATCTCAACATTCGACCCCCGCCTCTCATTCAACCAATGTTGGATTGATTCGCCAAGAGGAGCTGGAATCAAGAGCAATTTTGGTGGTTTTTGATTTGTATAATGTTCTGCTAATACTAGTGCGGTAGATTCAGCGATATCCCCGCGATGAATCAATGGATACTCGACTTGACCCTGAATGACTCCACTTTTTGCGTGGAGAATTATCACAGTTCCAGTATCACCACGTGAAGCGAATCCAACAGCATCGCAGTCCTGATAGAATCTTGAATGAATAACTTGCTGAGACACCGTAGCTTGAACTGAAGCGATCAGATCGCGAACACTGGCCGCTTTTTCATAATCAAGTGCGGCCGAAAAATCATCCATTTCTTCTTGCAAAGATTCGATTATTATTCCAGCATCTCCATTCAGAACCCCCTTTGCAGCATGAACTTGGTAATCATATCCCTCAGGCGATACACAAGGTGCATGGCACAACCCGATATGCATCGCCAGACAGCCCTCTGGAAGGAGTTCGGGGCAATCTCTGATGCCGAATTGCCGACGCAATAATTGGATGACCTTCTTCGCTGCACCCGCATCTGGAAATGGCCCCCATCTATCGGCATCAGTAGGAGGGTGCCGAGTGTAGATTATTTGTGGATGTTCATGAGAGGTTAAGGCGATGAATGGATAGGATTTGTCGTCCTTTAACATCGAATTATATCTCGGCTTATGCTTTCTGATAAGCTGGCGTTCAAGTATCAATGCTTCAGCTGGATTTTGTGTCACAATACAGTCGATTTTATCCGCTTTTGAAACCAATTTTGGAATCATTTTCCGCTCAGGATTTTTTGCAAAGTAAGATCTGACACGTTCACGTATATTCGTGGCTTTTCCCACATACAAAACACGCTCGTCAGTTTGACGAAAAAGATAGACTCCGGGCTTATCCGGGAGATTCACAGAGTTAGCGTCGACGGGCATCTTCAGTTGATGCGGTGCAGGTGAATGCCCATGAACCCATGACCTGCTCGCCGTGCATGCTCAGCGATGCCCAGCTTCGGATATTGGCTCGCTTGGCCGAGTTCGGAACCGAGGTAGAAAACTCTTGGGATGTTCCGCGCGCACTATCTCTTCCTGGGCTTGCAGAATCTCTTGGAGTTGTTCGCTCAGCCATACATGCGCCTCTCAACGCTTTGGAAGAAGCAGAGTTTGTATCGACAAGGTCGGCGCATGTTATCGGCGGTGGTTCTCGCCGCCGAACCGTCGTTCACATCACTGAGGAAGGTCGGAAACGGATTGAAGGTGTGGGGTCCGTTTCTGAAAAACTCGGAAAAATAATTGGTTCGATTCCCGATAGTTCAATTCTGCATGGTCGCGAAATCGAAATTTCTCAGGTCATCGATGAATTATCTGAGGGGGGTTGTGTGATTCTATCAGGTCTGCCAGGGGTTGGAAAAACCAGCCTTGCTAGAAGTGTGGTTGATGAATTGATTTCATCCGGCTTGTCCGTACGATGGGCAACATGCCATAATTATTCTGATCCAGCAAATTTAGCTGAGCAATGGTCGGCTAAATCTGCTCCGAAAAGCCTCACTGCAATCGCTTCTTCGATATCTAATTCTAGAACCATCCTCGTGCTCGATGAGGTTCAGGAATTGCATGTTCGTCATGCTGCTGGCGTGGAGGAATTATTGTCGGAATTGAAACGAGGTCCGAGTTCGGTTCTCGTCGTTGTTCGAGCACCGAGCCCATTAGGTGAAATGAAAGGATATTCGGAGATTATATTGGGTGGATTAACTGCCGAAAGTGGGTCTCAAATTATATCTGGATTAATTGATGAAAATGAAGCTGCAGAGATTTCAACCATTCTGGGCGGCCATCCATTAGCACTTCATTTATGGTCGCCCGATGATGAATTACCTGCTCGAGTAGAGGCGGTTCAAGAATATGTCAAAGAGATGGTAATTCGTCGACTAAGTGAGGATGGAACATCCACTCTCGAGGAATTATGTTTAGCGCCATTTCCATTAAAATCTGAAGAATTATTTGAAAACGATGGTATTCAAGAACTCGACGAATCTGCAATTCTTCGTTGGACAGATTCGATGGTAGAGCCACATCATTTGATTCGCAACGTCCGTCGTGGAATTTGGCGAGCAGAGGAATTGGCCGATTTGCATTCTATCAGAGCATCGTTATGGGGGGAGAGAGAGGGTGAAAGAGCCTTGCAAATCGAAGCTCATCACAGATTGAATTCGTCCGAGTTTGACTCTGAATGGCTTTCAGATCGACTGCAGCAAATCGCAAATTTTGACAGCGCTGCAGCCGCGGTTCTAATCGAGGACGCAGTCGAGAGAAGTGGAGATGAAGTTCTACGAGAAGGAGCGGTAGACCTTGCATTGGAAAGAGGGGAAGGAAGAATTGCAGAATCCCATCTCGGCGAATTAAGTGATGGGCCAGCAAAAAAATTGCGTCAAGCAAGACTTGCGAGAATTCGAGGTGATTCACAAACAGCAAATCAATTAGAAGAGGAAGCCCTCGAACACCTTCCTGTCGCTGAGAAAATTCGTCAAAAAATCAAAAGCATCGTTCGTCGATACGACGATAGGTTACCTGGAAAACTTGATCCGCAACTTGCCAATGAATTATCTGAATCGATTTCAAAAATTTCTCTTTCGCAATTATCTGATTCAGATCGTGCTACTGCGACCCTATCACTAAATCTGATGAAGCACGCGATTGCTCTTCAAACCGGCGATATTTCTCAATCTGCCCAAGCACGTGGAGAAATTGAATCTAGCCTCGGCTCAGATCATCCGAGCTTGACTTCACTAGATTTGAAGGCTAGTTTGACGATTAGAACGAATGGAATTGCAACTTCAGATGCGATAGAATCATCGAGAATTTTCTTAGAAAATTGTGATGACCAATTACAGCGAATCTCGATGATTCATACAACTTTAGAGGCGGTAGGAAATGAACCGCCATCGTGGTTAATCGATCTTCACAAGCGAGAAGTGTCCGCCGAGATTCGCGATGATTTGGCAATTTTTAGACGCCTCAGCGCGCAACTCTGGTACTGGCGTGGCGTTCTAGAACCACATAACCGGCTCTCGCATTGGCAGGAATCGATTCATAGATTTAGGGCTGCAGAATGTAGTGATGCAGCGAGAGAATTGCTTGACAGATTAACACAATCTGTATAATCAAATTTCAGCGCCGATTAAGGTGCGAGTTTCACAAATTCCCTCAATCGAGCGGATATCTTTGACTATTGCTCGAGTCATTTCACTTTCATCTTCAGCCTCGACCTTTACGAAGAGGTCGTGCATTCCGAAAACGATCCATTGTCCGACGACGCAGCCAACTTTGCTAACTTCTTTTCGAACCTTAACTTCGCAGCCTGGCTCAGTAGTAATCAAAACGAATCCTACTGCCATTTTCAAGCCTCCACTGCGATCAGAGTTTCGGTTTGGATAACTCCAGGAATTGAGCGCATATTACCGATTAAAGTCTTAGCCATCTCTTTTTCATTATTGAAATCAATTCTTACTACGAGGTCATATTCACCATAGGCAACATGTGTTTCAGTGACACAATCGAGGTTTAAAAGAGCGATGAAAACATCCTTCTCCATCTGTGGTTGACACTTGAATAATACGAACGCTGTGCTCATTGAATAGCCTCCTCGATGAACCGTTCCGACCGATTTCCGTTTATTATGACTCTTATTGTGCGTTTTTATTTGGTGTCCATGAGAGCGTTAGGGATAATATGCAATTGCAGTGCCGTCAAGCCATGCATTGCGGCCTTAGTGGAAGTCGGCGGCATGCGATAATGCTAGTTTTCTTGATGCTTAGTTCGACGGTAGCAATTCTGCCGACGGCAAATATGGCAGCGAGTACTCGAACGACGACTGTATGGTCTGGTTCGGTTACCTTACCTGATGGATATACGGTAGAAAGCGGCGATATTTTAATCGTTCAAGCCGGAACGAATATTTTCCTCGGCGACGATAAAGATATTCTTGTCGCCGGTCGAATGACTGTGCAGGGAACATCGACTAGTCCGGTGATTTTGGATGCACCTACTGGTAATCATGATGGAATAATTTTCAATTATACCAGTTCAGGACTAGGCTCAAAAATTGATAATTTAACGATTAAAAATTCAGAATATGGTGTGACAATTTATTCCAGCGACCCAGTATTGACTAATTTGAGGGTCGAGAATGCCGACCGGGTAGCAGTCGATCTCTTCGATTCCGCTTCACCTCTAATCACAAATTTGGTAATCATCGGTGGCGGCCAAGATATCCCTCTCGACACATCTTGGCGCAAAGGAATCGGTTTGTCAATCGGCGCCGGTTCAGCGCCGATTGTGAATGGCGTCACAATCAATCAATTGACGACGCGAGGAATCAATTATTGGGGTAATTCAGGAGGCTTGCTATCCAATTTGCAAATTTCCAATGTTTCGGGAGCGACTACCGCAATTTCCGCAGGAATTTGGATAGAAGATTCTCGTCCACTCATCGTTGATGCAAATGTTAGTCGCTGCGATAACGGTGTCTACATTCGTCACATTACGCAAGGATGGAGCACTCGACCGACCTTCCAGCGCCTCGGAGTCGAAAACAGCCAATATCGG
>DUAE01000044.1:0-4753 GCA_012960975.1 Candidatus Poseidoniales archaeon | reverse complement strand
ACCGAGGCGTGATGGTCGAACAATACAATCATAGCCAATTCTCGAATCTCCCAATCAATGCAATTTTCGAAAATTTAGAGATTCGTGGCACCGGCGGAGCAGGTGCAAAAACCCCTGGTCTCGGGATGTCTGCTCTCGAAGTTAACACGAGCGGAATAAAAATTGATGGTGGATTAATCGAAGATAATCCCGTCGTAGGATTCCGCGCCTACATGATAGATTCCTCGACCATCGTCGACAGTCTGACAATTTTACGAAGTGGTGATGATGGTATATCTACACCATTCAACGACCGAGCAGGGCTATTTTGGAGAAGCGCAAATTGGGGTTCGGGCGGTCCACCGCTCTTGACGAATTTAGTCGTCAAAAATTCTACTGGCCCTGGGGTTTTAATGTGGAAAGGAGGAGCATATGGGACGGATTGGGAAATTAGCGGAAATGGTGCGAGTGGAGTCGATTTCAGAGAGTTTCATCCTCAAATTAGCAATATTGAAACCACCGATAACCAAGGTCACGGTATTTCTGTAAGGGATTCGAGCAATGTCGAACTCTCCTATATTCTAAGCTCTGGAAATGGCTTCGATGGCGATTCATTTTCGATTGGAGCAGGATATTACTTTGAAGAGGCGAATGATGTCATCAGCAGTGGAAAAAATGTCTCTTGCTTTGAATGTAGTTCGATAGGAAATGAGTATGGAGTAATCGTACGTGATAGTATTGATCTTCAACTTCTTTCGATGGAAATTCGAGACCCAACCTTTGGCGCGGCTCTCGACGTCGATAATTCGGGACTAACTCATGCAGGCACGATTCTAATCGACGATTTATTGATTCAATCAAATTCATCGACCTATGCATTGGATTTCGACCAGGTCGATGCCAAAGTAGCCAACTTAGACCTAAATGGTGCGAACGGTGGATTCGGTTGGAGGGCAGCTTCGACTCTGACTTCTTATCTGAATAATTCAGTAATTCGCGGTGATTCATCATGCTTCGATGTTTGGGAACATGGAGAATTACTTGTAGAAAATCTGAACCTGTTTTGTAATTCCTCCACTCTACCAACGATTACGAATAGTTTCGTAAATTTCACTAGTTCTTCCTTCGCTTCCGGGGCAACCGTTGATACTTTTTCACTAGGAAGTTCGAGTCATGTTCGATGGATTTCATCTGGCTCGATTGCAACGCCATCTTCGACGGCGAATGATAGCATACTCGACGTGATGTGGATGGTTGAAGCCCATGTCGTCAATCAATTACTGCATCATATTCCATATTCTCAAGTCAATTTGACATTCGACCAATTCGAGCCAGAATTTTCTACAATATTGCCGTATTCTGGCGTTGATATCCTTGGCCCATTCGTTGGTAAACGATGGACTGTTCAGCAATCTTGGTCGAGTGTAAATTCTGTATACGGCGGCTGTGATTATGATGGTGTGCACAATAACACCTCAATAGAATTCCTCGATTCTAATATTGAAATTCTCTGTATTTTGGAATTATCAAACCAGCCGCCTTTCATCCTTTGGAGTACACCAATAGATGAGGAAGTTTTCGCGAGCGGTTCAGAAATTTTGTTCAATGCGAGCGAGTCTTGGGATTTGGATGAGGATGATTTATTTTATTCATGGAGCAGTAATATCGATGGCGATTTATTTTGTGGAATGACTGGTAATTCTTCGATTTTCATCGCTAATAATGGTAGTGAATGTATCTCGGATGGTGAACATGAAATAACTCTGGAAGTTTGCGATACTGACAATCATTGTGTTATTGAAACGAGGACGATAGAATTGGTCAATCGGCCACCATTGCTCTCAGTTGACACAACACCTGATATCTCTGCTTGGGGGACTCTATATCTTGGACAAACTGCAAACATCTCAATCGATTTGACGGGTACGATTGATCCTGAAGGTGATCAATTGGATTGTTGGGTGGTCGCATCCTACGAGACAAATACCCAGACAAGTGGTTGTCCGATGCTAATCGAGCGTGACTTCCTCGGAGCACCGAATGAATTCCAAGTGACAGTTTATGCCAGTGATAATATCAATGCACCAGTTTCTTGGACATTCAATGTCGAATTATTCAATGAACTTCCTGAGGCGATGATGAATATTGAGCGTAGTGGATTACTTTCTCAGAACCTCGTTCGCCTCGATGGGACTAATACATCGGATCCTGAAGATAATCAAGTTAAGTATGAATTTTGGAGTGATATCGATGGATTACTCGGCTCTGGTATCACGCCTGACGATGTGGTTGAATGGATTGGAACTCTGTCAAAAGGCGTGCATGAGATAACCATGTATGCGAGTGACGATCGGCCAAATCATGCTGGCCGATGGACGAGTGTTAGCGAATTAATTTCAGTCGAAAATTCCCCGCCGGTCGCATTAATTTCAGCTCCAACGAATTCTCTCGCGACCGATTCCAGCCAATTGGTCTCATTCGATGCGACCGGATCAGGCGACTGGGATGTCGCCTGCACAGACCTTGTTGACAATGGATCTGGACTAATCTGCAATCCTCACACAGATGTTAGCCAAGATTTGGTCTCAGTTATCTGGCAATCGGATTTGATGAGCGAGCCCCTTGGAGCAGATTGGCGCTTTGAAGCGAGATTGCCAGAAGGTCAGCACACCATCACTCTAATCCTCGATGATGGTGATGGTGAGGTTGGAACCGATTCGATTCAGATTAGTGTCGAACAGGCTGCTCCGGTGTTAATTCTCGACTCGCCACAGCCTGATGCAGAAGTCTTTTCGAACCTTCCAGTACTATTCGATTTCCGTCGCTCTTTTGACCCAGATGGTGATGATTTCACGGTAACTGTCACTTCCGATTTGATAGCAGAACCGATTCTTATCGACAAAACAATTGACTACTGGTACAACGATTATATCCCTGCTGGAATTCACGAATTAACCTTCAAATTAACCGATACAACTGGAAAAATACGAATACACACACAAATTCTCACCGTCCAAGAAACCGCACCAGTTGCCGGTATCGAAGGATTAGACGAAGGTGAGTATATTCCTCCGGGAACTGAGATTGAATTGAATGGATCAGCCTCATACGATTATGATTATGATATCGTGCTTTACGAATGGTCGACAAGTGACGGGGCTGACCTAGGCGATAAAGAAACGGTGCTGGTTAATTTCCAACCAGGACCGATTCAAATCACTCTATATGTTCAAGATTCGAGAGGTGCGAGTGATTCAATTTCAATCAATTTGATTATCGGCTCAAGCACTCCTCAATTATTTGAATTAACCATCAATCCAAATAAGCTTCAGAAGGGCGAGCCAAATCCAATTTTCTTAACGGTTCGTCTCGACGACCTAGATGGCACCACACAAATTGTGCTGTGCGAATTGAAAGCCGGAGGTGAGATACATGAGTACGAATTACGTGATGATGGACTTGAAGGGGACATAGTTGCAGGAGACGGAATATGGACACTACAAACCGTTTGGACCGTGGACGAAGGAACATCTGCTCGGGTAGAAGTTTGGGCGGTCGATGGCGATATTGTTAGCCCCGCCCAAATAGAAATTATTCAAATTGATTCTGGTGAGGATGAAAATTTCTTGGCATGGTTATTGGGTAGTGGATTACCGGTTCTAATTGGATTAATCATAATATTAACGATTATTGGAATGGTCTATTCGGCAAATCGCCGGCATGAGATGAAGAAGGATTTGGAGACGATTGAATCTTGGTCGAATTTTGATCCTCGAGAATTGGATGAAGAGTTCGATCGTGACGAGGATACGCAATGACGGAATTAGTTCGTTGTGAGTGGTCGACAAAAGACCCTCTTTACATTGCATACCACGATAAAGAATGGGGCAGGCCGAATCGAGATGGCCGCCGGCTATTTGAGAAAATTATTCTCGAAGGCGCTCAGGCTGGGCTTTCATGGATTACTATTCTCAAAAAGCGAAAGAATTATCGACGACTTTTCGATGGATTTGACCCGGCTAAAGTTGCCGCCTATGATGAGAATGATATCGAGCGATTGATGGGCGATGCGGGTATTATTCGCAACCGTGCGAAGATCAACTCAGCAATCAATAACGCGAGGGTATTTGTGGAACATTTTGGTGTGGATGAGGATGCTTTTAGCGACTTCCTTTGGGGTTTTGTCGATGGTGAACCAATTATCAATCAACGCAAAACCATGGAGGATATCGTGGCAGTTACCGAAATAAGTACCCAGATGAGCAAGACTTTGAAAAAAATGGGATTCTCTTTCATCGGGCCGACCACATGCTATGCGATGATGCAGGCTGCAGGAATGGTTGACGACCATTTAATGAATTGTTTTTGTCATACTTCCAATCGCTCAGAAATCTGATTCATTGGGTTCATGTGCCTATACTCGATGGCTGAATAATAAAACGTAGAAATGTATGACCCCTTTGCTAACCCTTGAGATTACGGACGAGCGTAAGGGTACCCTTTGCTACTATACGGGTGTATGTCTGAGTTAGGAAATTACCGGACATAGCACCGAATAGCGCGATGCCGTAGAAACCTTAATTTTTCATTAAGACAAATGCACACTATGAGTGTAGGCGGTCCGTGCTCAATAGAGGGCTGCGAACGCGTGCACATGTACAACAGCCCGGTTTGCTATAAGCACAAGGGCCAGAAACCAAAGCCAAAGCAGCAAAAAACGGAAACTGAATCACCTCAAGAAGTAGACCTCTGGTGGACAGAAGATGACGAGAGT
>DUAE01000043.1 GCA_012960975.1 Candidatus Poseidoniales archaeon | reverse complement strand
GTCTTCACTGCGATATCGTCCAGCAAAGGCAGCAGCAGCAAGAGCTGTAATCATCGTAGTGCCTAGTAATTCGAATCCAGGGAGATAAACTCCACGGATGTAAATTGTAACAGTTTGAATCTGATAATTTGGAATTCCTTCTGTTCTAACCGAATACTCAGAAGTTGCTTTGAATTGTAAATTAAAATATTTATCGGTCCAACCTTGATTTTTTGGAGTTCTCATTTGTATTCGAACCTTTTCAGCAGGAGACATCGATTCAATTTCGACCGAAACCAATGGAATACTTAACTGGAATCCATCATCATTTAATTCGTCGTAATTTGAAATTTCAACATTAAAGCGATCCATAGCATTTCCATCATTATATAAGTCGAAGACTAGATTGTAATCTACTTTAGGTCTGAGTTGAAGGAAGGCGATCTCGGACGCAACTCGGAGCCGGCTGAATTGCTTAATCACTGCAAGAACCTTGTAAGTTGTAGGAGTACCAACGACTGTTATCCCATTTGCCTGCACTACTTCTGCGGTTATCGAAATTTGATGCTGCCCCTCAGCCATTCGCAACTCACCCCGAAGGATGACTTGGAAATTCACCACACCACCTGCTCCAACAGTCAGAGAAGCAGGTCCAGCAGAGATGAGAGCGCCGGATTGAATCTGGATGTTTACTTTCTCTGAATAAATCGTTGGATTATCTAATTTGCAATTGATAATTGCTGTTCTGGTTGAGCCAGGATAAACCTCGATGGGTTGAGGATTGTCACAGGTCAGAGTGATATCGGGGGTGGGGTTCTGTGCTTGCACTGCAGCAACTCCTGCGAACATGCTCAGCATGTACACAGCGAGTATCATCAAGACAGGTCTAACCGAGCGTGCCGACTTCATTAACCGAATGCCGCCAAAGACCGTATTTGAGCCTTCTCACGCTGAGTGTGGCGAAAAGCATCAAAACCGAACCTAAATAATAGACGGGACACAAATAATCGAATTGTCATAGAATGTGGGAAAAGTTCAATATTAGGTTAAATTAAACAAAACTAGACTATTAATTCATCGAAATTTTACAATACTCAAACCGTCTCTAAATTAACTAATTATAGTTGTAAACGATTTGAAAGATGGTGGACCCGACCGGATTTGAACCGGTGGCCACTCGGTTATGAGCCGAGCGCTCTAACCAACTGAGCTACGGGTCCTGATGTGTCTCATCTAACTATCGGAGATGAACTTATCTTATGCCAATTTTAAATTTCGCCAGTTGATTGCCACTCAACCTTGAAGCGTTACCGACGACCGCCTGTAGTTCATGACTAACAAATCGAGACTGGCGAAAATTCTCAGAGCACCATTTGAGCCAACAGGCGGCGAGGGAAAATTATGGGTGATGTTCTTCACTTCACTGCTTTTAGTTTCAGGAATGAATTTCTATGCGATTATCCGTGAACCTGACATGATTGAAATTGAGGAAATTCAAAATTTTCCACGAGAAACTGTGAAAGTTGAAGGGATTTTAACCAGTTATGTAAGAGACCCATATGGTGAACAGGCAAATCGAATAGATTTACAGATTGCCTCACATGATGGTAATTCTGTAATTAAAGTCAGATGGAATGTTGACCTGACAGTTACTGTTCCTCCGATTGGTAGCATCGTAACAGTAGAAGGAGAAGTGTCTGAATGGAATGGGAGAATTTGGTTACAATCCAATGGTTATGGTGCGATTACAGCGAAAGAGCAAGTGATTCAATTTAGAGGAGAGACTCTTGTGCATGTCGCTCAAAATCCTCCAAAATATGCAAATCAATCCCTTGAAATTGAAGGGTATCTAAGTGAAGCTTTATCGCAGAACATAACCTATCAATCGCTCAGCCTAATGGATAATCCAGCTTATGGAAATTCAGACCACCTCCTCTACATGCAAGTAGAAGGCCGTCTCGAACCAGAATTAGGCACTATCGAAGCTGGCAGTCATGTCATTGTTTCTGGATGGCTACAATATGATGAGAGATCTTTGAGGTGGCGTCTGATTGCTCAGGCGACATCCCTTGAGGTTCTAAATTATGCAGACCCTGTAAAAATCAAGTGGGATGTAGAACCATATACACTAACTTATGATGTTGGAAAAATGGTCATTATCGATGGTACCGCATCATTTGATGGAACGAATTGGTGGTTACTCGGCCCGGCTCCCACTGACAGATTGTGCCTTCTTGCCTCCCCTGGGGATGTTTCGAATAATATCGATGGAATTTCAGACGAATGGACAGGGCGACTTGTATGGGCAACCGATGAAGCGGTAATTTGCCTTGACCGAGGTCAACAACCCGAATTCGGCAATCCTCATGGCCAAATTGGTGAAGATGCAATAAACATGCTTGATGTCGCTCAAAATCCATTTGGTTTTGTAAATCAAAATTATACCTTTGAAGGATGGATAACTGACCCTATTTCTCCAGATTATGATAAGGGCTATGTTGGCGATGGTCCTGATTATTACTCACGAGATACTAAATTACGGATACAATTAATCGGCGAACACGTCAAATGGATTGAAGCGGGTCAATTAATTCGATTCAACGCGACAGTTATTTGGTCCGAATCAGAGGGTCGGGTTATCCTAGAGGCTCGTTCATGGACCTTAGGTGACACTCCTGAACCCACCGCCTTGAATTGGGGGGATGGATATGATTCATGGCGTTGGGAGGTTGGAAAATTAGTCAGCATCACCGGTGAAGCGGTGATAGATGAGGATGGAAACCAATGGGTCAATCGTTCTGGATCTATTGAACAAGTGTGCTTACTTGGAGACGGGTCTGAATCCAGCCAACAGGAAAATGCAGGTGAACCTTTGACTTGGATTGGTCGATTGACAATGGCAGATTTGCCACTTGAAAATACAATTTATTTTTGCTTAGATGTACGCTGAGGTGATTTTATGGACCCATTTTTCGTAGACTTCGGATGGTTAATCGCCTCTTTTGTCATCGGAGTATTCCTTGGCTGTTTAACCGGTTTAATCCCCGGTTTCCACGTGAACAATGTAGCATTAATCGCACTTTCATTATCTCCCATCGCAGTTGGTCTGGGAATTCCTCTCGATGCAGTCGCTGGAATTATTGTCGCAACTGGAACCGTTCACACTTTCCTGAATTATATTCCTAGTGCGCTAATCGGCGCACCAGATGACAATATGGCATTGGCACTTTTGCCAGGCCACAGAATGCTGGTTTCTGGCCAGGCTGCCCAGGGAGTTGCTTACTCAGCCCGAGGCTCTCAAATGGGTATGATGATGTCTATTCCATTGCTGATCGTTGCTCGTCTATTGTTCGGTAAAGAACCGGGATTGGGTTTGTATGAAGCAAGTCGTGAAGTCTTGCCTTGGTTGCTTTTATTCATTTCAATATTCTTAATCGCAACAGAGACAACTCGATTACCTTGGCCTATTTGGATGCAAAATTTGACAAAAAATTTGAGATGGAAACTACCGAAAAAATTCGAACTATCGATTCCTTTAGGTAAAAGCAGGATCTATCGAAGTTGGGAATACCTCGATTTCACATTTGGCTCGAGTTCTAGAATAGCTGGAATTCTCGTTGCCACAGCCTTCTTTTGCTTGTCTGGGTTTTACGGCTGGGCTGTATTCGAGTTACCGGGCAGATCACCTATTGGAATGCCTTCTGCAACCCTCTTGTTCCCGGGACTTGCGGGCCTTTTCGGAATCGCAAACCTCATAGATATCTATGTTACGACATCAGAGATTCCACCACAAGAACCGAATTGGGAGATGCCGAAGATGCGTCCGCTTGCAGTTCCAACATTTCTATCGGCTATCGTATCTTCAGTAATGGCAATATTACCTGGAATGACTGCTGCTCAAGCCACCGTCGTGGTAATGAGTATGCGAAATTTCTGGGGTCGATTAACCGACCCCAATTATGTTCCAGCAGATTTTGAACATGGGACTCAGGACTTGCCGAAAATAAATTCTGGCTCAATTTACGAGGGATTAGACGATTTATCTAAAGAAGAAGCTGCATTATTTTCTGCAGCACTTGAAGAAGCAGGGGGTACTTCAGAGGAAGATTTTGCAAGTAGAAGCCAGCAACAGGATTTGGAAATTATTGCAATTCTGTCCTCCGTTAATACAGCGGTAACTGTAATGGTTCTCGGATTTCTATACATGGTAGGAAGACCACGTTCTGGCGCTGCCCTCGCTCTGAACATGATGTACCCAATCGACCTTTGGAACGGCATCAATCCTCCATCTGATTTTATTCGTCTTCTCGGAATTACGATAGGTGCTGGTTTATTTGCCGTTCCAGTAATGATTCGAGTTGGGAAAGGAATGTTGCGAGTTCATGAAATGGTTCCATTGCGAACATTAGTTGGTGCAGTCACACTCCTCGTTACAGTACTGGTTTGGTTATCGACAGGTTGGATTGGAGTTGGAGTTCTAATGATTGGCACTCAACTCGGATTGATGCCTCCCCGAATTGGTATACGAAGAAGTCATGCGATGGGAATCATTCTCGTTCCGATAATGCTCTACACCTTTGCTCAACAATTCGATAGCTTCGGATTTATCTGAATAATTCAATCGTAATCGCCTGCTAACAGTAACTGGAACGCTTATGGTCGGAACCCGTTCGTAACCACATAGAGTTGTGGATACCGTGAACGGAAATTTGAATGGAATTAAAAAAATGATACCAGCAATTTTTGTCGTTGTTGGAATGTTACTGATGATTGTCAATGCGGTGATTTTGACATCGATTGTTGATGGAATAGTCGCGGAAACTGTCGCGGGAGCAATTGCAGATGGTCGCGATAACCTTGAAGATTGGGAAAGTGACGAAAGTTGGATAAATTCAACAGACGAGAGGGCATATTATGCCTATAATATTGCCAATATTGATGCAATCAATTCCGGCGAAACAGATGCGCCTGAATTTGAATTGATTGGCCCCGCAATATACACAGTTACTACCCATCGAGAAATTCTTGCTTTTGATGAAGATGCTGGAGAAATGACATATTCAGAATACGATGTATTCGAATGGTGTGAAAATTGTATTCACGATGGAAAAGCATCGATATCGGGAGATACCGAACTAACCAATGTCAATATCCTATACAATACTCAGAAAATCGCTGGTCTATCTACTGGGATTACTTATGGTGAGATTTTTGCAAAAGCAGGATTTGCCAACGCAATGATGGTTAACGATTTACAAAACCGTGCACCAAGCATTTGGTCCGCTGCTGAAATCAATATGATGGTAGATGGAGTTGCGGCACAACTGGTGCAAGCAGGATATGACGAAGCCACAGCTTCAGCAATGGCTCCGGCCGCATACCTTAACGCAGCTTATGCAAATTGGAATGCTTCAGCAGGAGGAGCGAGTCCTATGGATCCAGATTTCACTGAAGTTGCGAATTATATTCTCTATGATGCAGTAGACCCTTCAACTGGTAATTGTATCGCATTAACATGTGAAATCGGACCAATGTTAGCTGCTGGAATCGGTGAACCGGCTGACGAAACTACTGCAGTCCGTGCAGCACTATACGGATATTCAGACCGTCTCGACACCACCCTCATCGACTGGACTGTTTACGCATTGGCTGGAACAACTTTCCTATCAAATGGAGGAGGTGAAGATTTAGAAAGTGCAGAAAACCTTCGTGAGAGATTCCGAACTGCAACCGACCCCTATATTAATCAGGATTCTAATGGAAATGGAATCCCGTATGATGATGGAATGGATATTACAGATCCAGATACCTTGAATTATTTATTATTCGGAATCAATCAGGATACTGGATTAGGTGCTGGCTTATTGACTGAGACTGATTTCAATGGCATTCCACTAAACGGTGTCGCGCTTCTATTATTGGGAGCACAAAGTAATCCATTCGGCACGATGGTAGAATACAGCGTCAATCTTGGTCAAGTACTCGCGCTCGCGGATTATGCTGGAGGGTGGATTGGCATGGTTGGAACAATGACTGAATTTGAAGCGATTTTAATCGGTGGGGAAGGCACAATTAATGCAGACCTTTGGTGGCAGATTTCATTCGGGTCAGTCGAACCTCTTGAAGGAGGATACCTCTCAATTGGATTGAATCGAGCAGATCATGCTGGAGATGCTGACTTAACACTTGAAAAGGTTAGAGAAATTCTCTATGATGGCCCATTTGCACTGACCGGTGATTTTGCTACAGTTTTCATGTATGGTGAATTATCTGGAAAGACACTGCCAACCGGAGCAGATGGTATTCCAGTTAGTGGTGGAGCGCAGGTCGATTGGAATGATGAATTAATTGCAGGTATGTACGGAATCGATACCGAAGCAGCATCAGCACTTCGATCATGGGTGAAGGATTTGATGTTCGACCAAGTAATTGGGGCATTGTTAGTTTTCCAATATGAAACATCACCTTATACAACTCAATCACTCAATAACTGGCTCTATGGTTGGAGAGATATCGCAGTTGCAGATACACTTGGCGATATCGACGACATGACTCTTGGCTGGGTTAGTTTGGAAACAAACATGACCTACTACGGATCAGATGGCGTTAGCACAGGAGATTATTCAGTTTACAAGATGAGCACGGGAAGCGGTCCAGATGGACTCGACAGTGTCGAGCATAGAATTGCTCAAGGATACATCAGTGGAGAAACTGGAGAAATTTATGACATGAGTGAATATTTGCCATGGAGGGCTCCGGCTGCTGAAGAATACACATATGGGTTATTGACTGATCATGTAGGTAATGCAGACACAACCCTCACTGGAACCATAGGCAGTATTGGAGATGCTGATGAATCATTCAAAGTAAATCTAGTTGGCTATGCTACAGCAGACAGCATCGTTGGAGACAATGTGGTCTACAAGGGAATCCCTATGGTAGAGCATACGATAAATCTCGACCCTTCGACACACCAAATTCAAGCAAAATTACTCGGAACTGGAACAATCCTCGATGTAATGCCAGGTGGATTACCAATTTACTTTGGCTCGACAGTTGATCTGAAAGTAGAACCGGTCACAAATGTAGTCATGTATGGAAAATCTGTTTCACGATTCTACCTTGACCTGAGAGGAGCCGGGTCAATGAATCCTGACTTTGGCTCAGACGTCCAACCGGTTTTCGAAATCCATACCTTTGGCGAAATTAGTGATGAAGATGCGGCTTCCTTCAAAGAAGCCGTTCTCGACAATATGGGTCCGACTTACTGGACCAATTTTGACTCTGGCAAAGATGCGATGTATATCGATTATGTAGCGGTTTCAATCTATATTATCGGTATAGTAATGATGGCGTTCGGTTCCATGAAATTATTGGAATCTAACTCGAAGAATAAAGAGGAAGAATAATTTTCGTCCGGCTATACCGAACGGAATACATCGACCCAAAGGGTTCAATCCTTATTGGACGACTGGATGAATGATGCAGATGTGTCGAAAGCGAATTTTAGCAGGCCTGATTTTTGGCATTCTAATTTTTATGACGATGAGTCCATTGAGTGTGAATCAACTCGAACAACAGCATCAGACAATCAATACATCCGATAGTGATGAACAAGTTGTGAAATTCACCCGAATTATGCCTTCAGAAGTGCCTGAACGCCAAAATGATTGGATTGAAATTACGAATTTCGGAAGTGTAGATGTCGAACTTGGGGATTGGACAATTGAGAGGATTAGATCATCGGATCCATGGATTTCAAATTTCAACGAATTTACTCTCGGAGCCGGCCAATCATTAGTTCTTACAGAAAACCCAGCGAATCTTCTAGAAGATGGAGGAATTGTTGCCCAAGATGGGAATATCATTCTCAACAATATGCCTTGGTTGGTAGATTCAGGTAGCGCACTTCAGCTGAAAACATCAGATGGAATTGTTGCTGATTCAATTGTTTTCGGAGGAGGTATTACCGAAACCGAAGGCTGGTCTGGACCTGCAATATCCGTTCCAGGAGATGGTTCACCCGGCTTAATTATGATTAGAGGAGATGGGTGCACTAGTGGTACCGATACTGATAGTTCATCTGACTGGGAAGAGCGATGGATCAGAATAGGGGCATCGATTTTTTGTGATGGTGGTGATATTGCTGCACATCCAAATATGGCTGCATCAGCTTCAATTAGTCCAGGTACAGCACTTTCAGAACTACTCGGTTGGCTAGAAAGTGCTGAACAATCAATTCACCTTAGTATCTACGAATCGATGAGCCCGGACCTGACAAATGCACTTTTAGAAGCGATTGAGAGAGGAGTAGAAGTTACCATTTTATTGGAAGATGGAATTTTGGATGATTCTGAAACAAAAGAAAATCAACGTGGACACGCACAAACATTGAGTGAATCTGGCGCTATTGTATATTGGATGATAACACCATCAGAAATCAGCGCACCATATGCGTTTATTCACAGCAAAGTAGCAGTAAAAGATAGTGAAAACATTTGGATTTCTTCGGGGAATTGGAAAGATTCTAGTTTGCCCCCTGTTGGCGCATCAGGTAATAGAGAATGGTCATTATTCCTCGATTCCGAGCCAATGGCTCAACTAATATTGTCTAGAATGGCATGGGATGAAAATTCGAATCACCTTCATATCGTAGAACATTCGTCCCAATATTCACCTGACGATGGATGGTCACTCCCCTCCCCTACAATAACTCCAGCCCTTGCTCCAATCCCAGATACTACCACTAGTTTTCGAACGAAATTATTGACCTGTCCCGACGACTGTGTAGACGGCCTCATCTCTGAGATAAATTCCGCTGATGAGTCAATTCGTATATCGGTTCAATATCTCGACATGGATTGGTATTGGGGATTTGGAGCCGAGAATCCGATACTTACTGCTCTACACGATGCCGCAGTTCGCGGAATCGAAATTCGCATTCTTCTGAATGCATATTATGCTGATGAAAGCGAAGATATTCGCGATGCTGTAAATTTGTTCAATACCGATTGGAATCAATCTCAAGGATTAGATATCACTGCCAGATTAATGTCGACAGCGGCTGATATTTGGAAATTACACAATAAAGGCATGCTTATCGACGATGATACAGTATTGGTTGGAAGCATGAATTGGGGTTCAAGTTCGATGTTGCGAAACCGCGAGATGAGTATCGTCGCGGAATCTTCAGAATTGGCTACGATATTTAGCGAATCGTTCGAAATCGATTGGAATCGATTGGATGATTCGACAGATTCTGATGGTGATTTACTACCAGACTCATGGGAACTGATGTACGGCTTAGACAGGCATAGTGCTGCGGTAATTGGCACGGCATTGAGCGAGCAATCATTGGACCCTGACAATGATGGATTGAATAATTTACAAGAATTTCAATTGGGGGGTGATCCTAGTGATGCTGATACAGATGGAGATTGTATCCTAGATGGAGATGAGATTGAATTTGCTCAGAGCTTGTTACGAGCACCTTCAATTGCAATGAATTCGGCCGATGTCGATGAAAATGGAATACCTGATGGCGAGCAATATGGCTGTTCTGAAAATCCTGCCTTCAATAATTCAGATAATGGAGATGATGGTAATGGAACCGAACCAAAAGAGCAGGATGAAGAGGAAGCCTTTGTCAATATTCGGGAAGATCCACTATCTCAACCCGGAGCGAAGGTCTTACTCTACCTAATGATGATTTCTGGGGCTTCAGTCGCAGTTGCTGCTGCGTCTATGTTTTATTCACCGAAAAGGCGAACTGAAGATGTCCTTTTCGATGATTCCGGTTACAAATTTGAAGACCCCTCATCATCGAAAGCGATTCTTAGTGGTACTAGTTTCGATGATGAACGAGAAGATGTACGCTCGCGTAAACAAGGAAAGGATGACGGAGCGCATGGAAAAATAAATCTCGATGGTTTTGGCTTTGAAAATGCAACTCGTGACGAGGTTCAATTCCTTTTAGACCAAGGTCATTCAATTGATGAGGTTCACAAAATTCTCGGAGATAATGAGTGATGGGTTCAATTTCTGAGTTCATTGACGAAGTTGTTTCGGACAAACTCGAAGATGATGTCGTAATCGAATGGTTAAAGAAAATTTTTGCAGATGGACTCAACGATGCTCAGACTATCGAATTAACAAAATCGATGCGTGATTCTGGAGAAAAGTTGGAATGGCCGGCTGAATGGGCAAATCTTGTCGTCGACAAACATTCAACTGGCGGAGTTGGAGATAAAGTTTCGATTCCACTCGCTCCTGCCCTCGCGGCTTGTGGACTCAAAGTCCCCATGATTTCCGGGCGAGGATTAGGTCATACTGGGGGAACTCTGGATAAATTGGAGAGCATCCCTGAATTCAGAGTCGATTTGTCGGTCGCGGAACTCAGTCAACAAATCGAAAAAATCGGTGTGGCAATGGTCGGCCAGACCAATGATTTGGTACCAGCAGACCGACGGTTGTACGCTCTGCGAGATGTAACAGGAACAATCGCTTCGATTCCATTAATCACTTCTTCAATCGTATCAAAAAAGGCAGCTGAAGGCTTAACTGCCCTAGTTATCGATGTAAAATTTGGCCGTGCTGCCTTCATGGTCGAGCGTGCTGAAGCTACAAAACTCGCTCGCTCAATGAGCGCAGTCGCTAATGCACTGGGAATTCAAACAACTTCGATATTGTCTGATATGAATTCACCTTTAGGCTGCGCTGTAGGAAATGCTCTGGAAATTGTCGAATCAGTAGAAACACTATGTGGGAGAGGCCCGCTTGATTTGGAAGAATTAGTTTGTGTCCAAGGTGGAGTTTTATTGCATTCGGCTGGAATTGCAACAGATGAAAATCATGGAGCTGTGATGATCCATGACAGCCTCAACGACGGCAGTGCTTTCAATAAATTTCTAGAAATGGTTGAATATCAAGGTGGAAACGCCGATGATTTCCTAACAGATGCTACATTGTACACGGCCTTAGGGTTATTAGATTCAAACCTAAATACAACAGAAATATTTGCTGAGATTTCAGGGAATATTTGTGACATCGATGCGATGATAATTGCAGATATTTGTTTAAATCTAGGTACTGGAAGGAATTCATTAGGGGGCGAAATCGACCATCGTGTTGGAATAATTCTCGAGAAGCAAATCGGCGAATTAATAGAAATTGGAGACCATTGGGCAACGATATACCATTCCAACGAACTTGATGAGGAAAAAATTAAATCAATTCAATCATCTCTTCGAACAACTAATGATAACGTCGAGATCGAATCACGAATCGTGGAGATGATAAGATGAGATTGCTCTATATTGACAGGATTCGAGCTATCGCAATTCTCGCGATGGTTCAGGTCCATACAGCGGCCATCGTACCTCCTGAAGGAATTACCGTAGGAGACCCCATTGCATTGGTTTCCGCTGCAATCGGAGGAATGGCGGCTCCATTATTTGTAACCATTTCTGGTTGGGGAATTTACAGAAGTGCGATAACTAGGAATACCAAATCGAATGATGATTTTAGAGCTTGGTCAAAATGGATTTTACCACGAATTATAATGTTAATTTTCTGCCAATTTTTAGTCAATTTTTTACTATCAACCGATCGAGGAGGGCGTTTTGAATCCTTTACCCCAGGAGTTCTAACATTACTGGCAATCGCTACGATAATCGCGCCAATAATAATCCATTTTTCTCATCAAACTCGCATTGTGCTATTGATTGTCCTTACTGGCTCTCAATACTTCCTCGGAGATTTGGCTGGCACTGATTGGACCTGGTTTGAGCGCGTCGCCCAAGATAACTTTACAGAATGGATTGAGCGTCTTCTATGGAATGGAACATATCCAGCATTACCATGGTTGGCTTACATTATGCTTGGCTCAATAATTTTCGAATTGGAGGGTGAGCCAAATACTAGAGACAAAATGATGTATGGCGGACTTGTAATCACTACAGCAACGCTAATTTATTCATTTACTTCAAATCAAATGTGGGCACTTCCAGAAGGAGAAGCAGTCCTAACATTCTTCCCTGCTTCGACTACTTTTATCTTTGTTTCAGGTACCTTTGTTCTGATGACATTCAGGATTTTAGAAGGTAGAGAAATCCAAGGAGGCCCCCCAACTGGTGGTCAAAAATTGGCAATTTTTGAACCGGCTGGGCGACTCTCATTGACAATTTATGTCGCCCATTTCGCTGTACTCGGAATAGTTGCTGACATGATGTATGGTCAAGCAAGGCTCGATGTAATTCCTGCCTTCGCAGTAACCCTAATCCATACGGCGATTTGGATTCCACTATCGATTTTACACGAACGTTTCATTTCAGATTATTCACTCGAAAAATTATTGCAGAAACTCAACTCGTAGTAGTCCAACTTACCGGTCCGAACCATTTGTCGCCTCCCTCATGTGAGGCTTTGATTCGCGCATAATAAGTCGTACTCGAACTAAGGCTCGTCAGTTCTTCATCATCCCATCCGACGACAGCATTACCCAAGCTTACCGAATTACCCCAAAGGAGGGACTGATTGCCCATATCCATAGTACTATAATACAAAGTCAATGTCGTGTTGGTGCCATTATCATAAGTTTCCCAAATGAAATTTATCGTTGAATTTGTTATATTCGACACGGATTCATTTCTAAGAATCGCATCATAAACAAAATAATCACCTCTGAGAGAATCATTTACCCAAACCGGAAGATGGTCTAACGAATCGAATGTTGCCTGAGTGAGTGGAAATCCCCATGCTGCAAAATATGGTGCTAAATTATAACCGCTAGAATTAGAATTGTGTAGAACCCAAGCATTGAATTCTTCATCGTCACCACTCGGAACCTCAGCTGCAGGGAGTGTGTAATAGACTACCAGTGCATCGGTTATTACGTCCCATCCCCATTCGTCTTTGATTATCAAAAATGTGTCGAGTGCAATCCAAACCGACCAACTTGCGATATTGGAACCTCCATCGAAATAATTTCTCATCCGAGTATCTCTAGCAACTGGATCGACGGCGCTATGACCTGTAACACCAACTAATTCTTCCATCAAATATACGCTTGCGAAATTACATCCAGTCTCGATCATTCCTGGCAAAGTTGATGGCATCCACTGATGATTGTGACCCAATTCATGGAACATACCCCAATCACCAGAACTGTTCATTTGTTCGAGGTCGATGACATCGACAACCGATAAATCATGTGCCATGAATGGATAGCCAGAATGCATCCAACCAACAGAAATCTGAGCATCGAAAACTGCTCGCTCGACCCTTGGCCATGG
>DUAE01000042.1 GCA_012960975.1 Candidatus Poseidoniales archaeon | reverse complement strand
GATTCCATTGAGACCTGCATTAATTGCCATTTGATCTATTTTGATTTTCATGGATCCCAAAGGACGAGCGCATCCCAATAAAATAGGTGTGGTTGGCAAGGACAACCTTGCCGTTTCAAAGAAATCGCCAATTTCTTCAAGGGATGGTGGCATAACACTTTCCATACCCGTCCCGGTCAGAGGCAATAAAATCACCAAAACCAATGTTTTGAGAGGGTATTTCTTAATGATATCCAGTGCAGCCCATTCACCGTTCATTTTTCCAAAATAATGCCCCAATACAATATGGGGTATGACTGGAATTCCATATCTGCCTAAGCGATCCAAAACAGCTTCATAATCTGACGGAGATGCATCCAAATGATACACATCCGTAATGGTTTCCTGGTCACCGATGATGTCCAGCATGACACCATCAATGTCCACATCCGCCAATGCTTCGCATGTTTTTTCGTCGGGCAATCCAGGATGAACGCGAATCACCATTCCTAATTCGGTGCGAATCTGCTTCATATCTTCAATATGATGAAGTAATGGAACTTGATTTTGAATATTACTTCCACCCGAAATCAATACTCCTTTCGCTCCATTTTTCTGCAAATTTTTTGCCATGTCAAACAGACTACCATCAAACGATGGTAAATCCAGCATATTGTCCAGCATTTTGGTATTACAATGTTCACAATTCAGCGCGCAATTATTCCCCGTAACGCTGATGGATACAAATTCTTTGAGCGAACCTGAAAATTCTGATGTTTTGTGAGGTTTTAAACCTGGACCATAAAAAGTGATTTCATCAGGAAAGTTTTCTTTCCGGATTTCAAAAGATTTTAAAACGGGAGTATCGAAAGTCTGTAATACTGCTTCAGGCATGGGCTCCCCCGGGCGATACAAAACATCCATAAGGGTCTAATGAAGTTTTTCTTGCAATAATTTCTGCTTTTTGAATGGCTGATTTAATTGCCTTATGTAGCAATTCTATGGGTAGATTTTCTAAATCACCGGACCATCGTTCATACACCTGACTCAAAGTTTCTTTGAGCGATTTATCCCGGATTGAATGCCAACGAAGGCTGTGCTCTAAATCTGCAATCGCATGCTCCGATGTGAAAAAGTCTCCGCCGATGTATGCAGATTTAATCATTTTTCCTGCAAGCACAATACGAATATCCAATAGACCACTATCTGATTTTATTACAGACCTCCCTGTTGAATCTGGGACTTCCGTGGATTGAAATATCCAATCTGAATCTATATATTTATCTTTTTCCAATTGATATATTTCTACTTTTTCTTCATGTGAATAGTCATCCAAAAGAATATTGGAATTGAACACATTTTTATAACCATTTAATATAATGTGACGAATTTCATCCATTGCCATTGGTGATTCGACTTCCCGTTGGACTGTTGTTGTCCTTTCAGCCACGGTGGCAATTTCTTTATCAGATATTTTTTCGAAAGGCGTTTGTAAAACATTCAGCATATAAGGCACATCTAAATCCACTAACAGTGAAGCATGAAATAACAATCCGCCAGTATTTGTCTTATGTAATCCCAAACCGGCAATTTTTTTCCCTTTCACTTCCAAATCATTCTTTCTGCGAAATTCAACATCGATGCCCAAAGTGGCCATCCCTGATATAATTCCTTGTGAAAATTGTGCCATCCGCTCACGAGCATTTGCATATGTTTCATCGGATTTACCGGGAATCGCCAAAGAAACACCCAACTGATTTTCACCCATGATGATGGCACCGCCACCGGTTGGGCGACGATTAACAGGTATTTTGTTTTCGGCACAATAATCCAAATTCAATTCATTCTCGATGTTTTGGAAACGTCCAACTAATGCACAAGGTTTAAATGTATATAGTCGAAGTGTAGGTTGAGAGGTGCCTGCACCAGCACGATTGGCAATAATTTCATCGCCTGCAAGTCCAGCAGATGCAGTTACACAATCATTTTTGATGTACCGCCAAAAGTTCACCCGGAAATGCCCTGAGATTCGAAGCGTTCAATTTCAGCATCCATCCACTCGGGCAATGCATCACCTGAAACCAAAGTTGCAGATTCTTCATCCCAATTGATTGGTTCTATTTTGACAAGCCATCCATTATCATAAGGGGCTTCATTTACCAATAAAGGATTTTGCAAAACAGCATCATTTTTTTCAACAACCATTCCAGATATAGGCGCATAGATTTCCCCCGTCATTTTTGCAGCTTCCATTGAACCCATGGCTTTTCCCATTTCTACGGGTGAGCCTACATTTGGTAATGTTAAGTAAGCCATTTCGCCCAATGAATCCAAGCCCAGTTCATCCATACCAACGGTCACGTGTCCATTATCACCC
>DUAE01000041.1 GCA_012960975.1 Candidatus Poseidoniales archaeon | reverse complement strand
ACACTGGAGGATATGCTTCAACAATTATTCAGATAAAAATTTCAAGCATGCCACCCGATTTGATTTATTGGACAGATTCTGTTTATGTATTGAAATCCAATGAATCGGTTGGAATTTATGCAACAAATGATGGCCCCGATATCGATAGTTGGGAAGTTTCACCTCAATTACCCTCTGGACTTAGCCTATTGGATAATGGTTCGATTGTCGGTACGCCAGATACGAGAACTGCTTGGGATGAATATACGATTTGGGCGAATAATACTGGTGGGGCGGTCGGTTTACTTCTCGAAATTACCGTTCATGATATTCGTGCTGATCAAAATGATTTATTGCGTGATATAGGCATGGCTGATTTCGGTGGATGGCCTTCGCTAATACTCCCGATTGGAGAATGGTCATTCCCAATAGGATTGGATGAAAATTCAAACCCTATAGTTTCGGCGAGCCACGTAGGCAAAGGGAAAATACTCGGTTATGGTCATGAAGGATGGGTTGCTACAACTCATGATTTCACTATGCGTGCGATCGATTGGGTTTGCGATGGTGGAACGGATGTTGGCTTGGCTTATGGGGCAGGATTCGACCATTATGAAGACGAATTACAAGCGGCTGGCTACACAGTTCACCTCTCGGTAACGCCAGCCGACCTTTCTGCAATCGATTGTCTTCTTGACGAATTTTGGAATGGCCACGATGACAATGATAATCGTAATTTAGAACAATTTATGCTGGATGGTGGTGGAATTGTCATGGGGGGTCATTCATGGTATTGGAGCTATTCAAATTCGGATGCTGCCCACAATTATCCTGGCAATAAAATCGCAAAAGTCAGCGGACTTTTCGTATCCACCTCTTGGGGCTATAATGATATTAATTTTCAGACGGTTCCAGATGAATTATACACTCCTCACAATGCGATTGAGGCAGTTTGGGCTGATCGTATTGATGGTGTGAATTTGAGTTCTTCTGAAGCAGAAATCGCCTATTCTTCTATTTCAGATTGTACCGGAGCGGTAACGCTGGATTTCGAAGATTTCTGGACCCCACTCCGAAATTTAGTCAATCTAACCGGGTGGACTGTGATACCTTATAGTACACTTTGGAGCAATACTGGTCATGATTTGGGAGTAGACCCAGTTGCAGATATCATTTTACGACTGGAAGAAGGATTGGTCAGAAATTTACCTGCTGATGAATTACCAGTTCACCCAAGTCATACCCAATTCCCAGGTGAAGTTCCAGCTAATGCGACTAGGATTACTCGCACTGTGACTGTCAATGGTACTCAATCTGGCCTTCCAAGTAATTTCGGATATTCTGGCGCGGGGTCTACGATAAGAATGACGACGGGGCTTTATGCAGCTCCTGGTGAGGTGATTACAGTCACGGTATCACAAGAACTCGCCGATTCTGGAATCTACATATTGGTAGGGGCACATTCAGACGGTTTGTGGGGTAAAGACGTCATCAAACGACATTCATCGATTACTCGATGGTGGTCGATATCCGATCCGGTATCTGAGGTTGGAAATGCTTTCGGCGGCCCAATCTATGTTGGTATTCCTGCAGGTTCAACACTCGGTGAAATCGATATCGAAATTTCTGGTGCGGTTCGCGCACCTATGTTCATTCTTGGTGTAACTAGCGATTTTCAATGGGAGACTACTGAGAGATATAACCCGGCACCATGGACTGAATTGGTAAGTAATAATTTCATCATGACAGTGCCGAGCGGTCAAATCAGAGATTTAGATAATGCTAGTGCTCTGATGCAATGGTGGGACCAAGCTCTATCAATGGAGCATTCAATTTACGGTTTTTCACCATGGCCAAGAGTCGAGCGAGCAGTTTTCGATGCTCAGATTTCTGCTGGTTGGATGCATTCTGGCTATCCATTCATGGCACATGATTTATCGGTTGTCGATGTCATCGACCTCGAACAAATGAACAGTTCTGGTGATTGGGGAATGTTCCATGAATTGGGTCACAATCATCAGTGGATGCCATCAACTTTGCCAGGAATGACTGAGACTGGATGTAATTTCGCAAGCGTATATTTGATGGAAGAATTAGTTGGTATCACAGGTCATAGCGCCGTCGATCCAGTTGCTAGAGATTCTCGAATGAGAAATTATTTCGATGGTGGTTCCAATATCGCAAGTTGGTCGGTTTGGATTGCACTCGACACATTTTTGATAATCAGAGACGAATGGGGGTGGGACGTAATAACCGATGCACTGGTCGTCTATTACACACTCCCTGCGGCTGAGGTTCCGAGTGGTGACGATGAAAAATTCAATGCTTGGGTCCTACACAATTCTAATTCGAGCGGTTATAATTTAGCACCATATTTTGCAGCATGGGGATTTCCACTCACTCAGGCAACATTCGATTCGTTAGACCATCTTCCGGTTTGGGTAAATGA
>DUAE01000040.1 GCA_012960975.1 Candidatus Poseidoniales archaeon | reverse complement strand
AAGTGACGCCGCAACAGGCATTAATAAATGATGGCTTTAATCCTTTTTCTCCGGCATACCCAACAATGCCTTCTGACGGAAATGCTATTCCATTGAGACCTGCATTAATTGCCATTTGATCAATTTTGATTTTCATGGATCCCAAAGGACGAGCGCATCCCAATAAAATAGGTGTGGTTGGCAAGGACAACCTTGCCGTTTCAAAGAAGTCACCAATTTCTTCAATGGATGGTGGAACCACACCTTCCATACCCGTCCCGGTCAGGGGCAATAGGATCACCAAAACCAATGATTTGAGTGGGAATTTCTTAATGATATCCAGTGCAGCCCATTCACCGTTCATTTTTCCAAAATAATGCCCCAAAATAATATGTGGAATTGCAGGGATCCCATGACGACCCAACCGTTCCAAAACAGCTTCATAGTCTGATGGCGTTGCGTCCAGATGATACACATCTTTAATGGTTTCCTGGTCACCTATGATGTCCAGCATGACACCATCAATATCCACTTCTGCCAATGCTTCGCAGGTTTCTTCATCGGGCAATCCGGGGTGAATCCGAATGACCATTCCCAATTCTTTACGAATTCGCTTCATATCTTCAATATGATGAAGTAATGGAACTTGATTGCGAATATTACTACCACCCGAAATCAATACTCCTTTCGCTCCATTTTTCTGCAAATTTTTTGCCATGTCAAACAGACTACCATCAAACGATGGCAAATCCAGCATATTGTCCAGCATTTTGGTATTACAATGTTCACACTTCAGCGCGCAATTGTTCCCCGTAACGCTGATGGATACAAATTCTTTGAGCGAACCTGCAAATTCTGATGTTTTGTGGGGTTTTAAACCTGGACCATAAAAAGTGATTTCATCAGGAAAGTTTTCTTTCCGGATTTCAAAAGATTTTAAAACAGGAGTATCGAATGTCTGTAATACTACTTCAGACATGAGCACCACCGGGCGTAACAAAACATCCATAAGGATTAGCTGATTCTTTTCGTGCTATGCTCTCTGCAGTTTCGATAGCAGATTTAATGTTACTTAATAATGCATCCATAGAAAGATTTGCTAAATCACCTGACCATTTTTTATACACTTTTGTTAAAGTTTCCATCAGGGATTTCTCTTGGATCGAATGCCATCGCAGACTCTGTTCTAAATCGGCAATGGCATGTTCCGATGTAAAAAAGTCCCCGCCTATATACGCAGCTTTAATCATTTTTCCCGCAAGAACAATTCGCACATCCAACAAACCATCTGGTGTTTTTACAACAGATTTTCCTGTAGTGTCAGGTACATTCGTTTTTTGAAAAATCCAATCGGTCGCCATGTATTTGTCTTTTTCTAATTGACGTAATTCATCCAATTCCGAAATAGAAAAATCTCCAACTTTAATATCAATCTGGAAAGCATCTTTATAGCCATCTAAAATAATACTCCGAACTTCATCCAAGGTAAGGTTCGCATTCGCTTCCCGCAGGACTGTTGTTGTTCTTTCAGAAACGGTAGCAATTTCTTTATCTGATATTTTCTCGAAAGGCGTATTCAATACATTCAACATATAAGACACATCCAAATCAACAAGCAAAGAGGCATGAAAGAGTAAACCATTCGAAGCCGTTTTATGCAATCCCAAGCCGGCAATTTTCTTTCCATTTACTTCTAAATCATTTTTTCTTCGAAACTCAACAACAATACCCAGAGTTGATAATCCGGAAATAATTCCTTTGGAAAATTGTGCCATTCGTTCACGTACCCGGGCATATGTTTCATCAGACCTTCCGGGAATTGCTAATGCCATTCCCAATTGTTCCTGCCCCATAATTATGGCGCCACCACCGGTTGGACGACGATTAACAGGTATTTTGTTTTCGGCGCAATAATCCAAATTCAATTCATTTTCGATGGTTTGAAAGCGTCCAACCAATGCACAAGGTTTATATGTATAAAGTCGAAGTGTGGGTTGAGATGTGCCAGAGCCGGCACGATTGGCAATAATTTCATCGGCCGCAAGGCCAGCAGATGCGGTTACATAATCATTTTTGATGTACCGCCAAAAATTCACCCGGCAATGTCCTGAGATTCGAAACGTTCAATTTCTGCATCCATCCACTCGGACAATGCATCACCGGAAACCAAAGTTGCAGATTCTTCTTCCCAATTGATTGGTTCTATTTTGACGAGCCAGCCATTATCATAAGGTGCTTCATTTACTAATAATGGATTTTGCAAAACAGCATCATTTTTTTCAACAACCATTCCGGATATGGGTGCATAGATTTCCCCCGTCATTTTTGCCGCTTCCATGGAACCCATGGCTTTACCCATTTCTACGGGTGCGCCTACATTTGGCAATGTTAAGTAAGCCATTTCGCCCAATGAATCCAAGCCCAGTTCATCCATACCAACGGTCACGTGTCCATTATCACCCTTTTTCACCCAAAGATGATTGCTGTTATAAAATCGATCGGCTTTTAAATCAAATTGTTTCTTCATATTAATGGCTCTCCAGAATTGGTTT
>DUAE01000039.1 GCA_012960975.1 Candidatus Poseidoniales archaeon | reverse complement strand
CTTGTACAGCCGCGACTGTAATTTTACGAACTCGCGGCTGTGTTTGGTGGTGGAAATCGGGTTGTACTTTCTGTGGATATTTTAATGATGTTCGTGATGATGTAACAGCAGATGATTTGTTCGCGCAATGGGATGAAGCCAAACGAAAAACTAATGATTTTAATGGCTGTTCTATGGTCAAAGTTTACACCTCTGGAACCTTTTTTGAAGACAGAGAAATTCCTGTTGAATTTCAAGACTTCGTTCTAAAGGAGACTCATGAAAAAGGTCTTCATTTGATCGTTGAGGCGCAAGCTCATCTTTGTCATCCAGATAAACTTGCTTGGGTGGCCGAGCGTCATCCTGGATGCACGGTTGCAATCGGCCTCGAAGCATTGGATGATACGGTTCTTCGATTTCATTGTAACAAAGGATTTTCGACAAAAACTTGGCGAAAATCAGTTGATGATTTACGAACAGCAGGGCTTCGTGTCAAAACATACCTACTGTTCAAACCACCATTCATGTCTGAGGGTGACGCGCTCAACCTGACCAATGAATGGTTACGAGAGGTAGCTCCTCTTTCCGATGAGGTTTCTATTAATCCAATGAATATTCAAAAGGGAACCATCGTCGATAGAATTTTTCGAAATCGTGAATATCGCCCACCTTGGCTCTGGTCATTAGTTGAGATGATTGAGTGCACACACGATGATATAGTGGATTCAAATTGTCGTACAATTGTTCATCCTACTGCTGGGGGAAGAATCCGTGGTGCACATAATTGCAAGAAGTGCGATGCTGAAGTCGTAGCCGCAATTGAGCGCTATTCTGTTTCTCGAAATCTTGACGAATTCAGAGGACTCGATTGCGATTGCAAAAAGGTATGGCGAGCTGAAATAATCAATGATTCAATTCTTCCAGTGCCGCTCGGTTCAGGCACTGATCGGCGTGGACTGGCTGTCGATCTGGCTCGTGCACCATGATGTGCCCGGTCTCAAACTTCGCCCCCTTTCGCCTAATGCTTAAGGGTCAATTACCACTGGTCGGAGCATTCCCTATGGGAATGCACTAGGTGTGATTATGTCGAACAGTGGAATTGATTCAACAGAAAAATTTCTCCAAGGAGAACAAGAGCCAGCCGCATCTTGGGTATTTTTGGCTCTTGGTGTGGTAGCAACATTCAGTTTCTTAGTGATGTTTAGTCTACTTTACCCCGGCCAGGAATTACCGGTTATTTCCAGTGTTTTACCAATCTTTTCAGGAATTTTTGACTCAGGAATTTGGTTCTTTATCTTAGGCGTTATGGTTGGAGCTTTTTCGATAATTGGTACGTTGCTTTTGGAGGCAACAAGCGAGTGAGGTGATGATGAATGGATACAGTTTTGACAATGATGCTCCTATTCTGGGCTGGATTATTCGCAGCCTATTTATTGATTCAACGCGGACTTTGGATATTCACCGATGTTGCAAAAAGCATGTCTCTTTTCATGCTTGAAAAGGCTCTCGGGCCCGGCGCTGATCTCGTTGAAGGGCGCGCCGGCTCTGGTGCCAAAGCATGGATTATTCAAGGAACAATTTGGCTGCTCGCAGCAGCTACTTTCACCTTTGAAGGTCTTTGGTTAACCCACGACCCGAATGCACTTCACTCACTTTCGTCATGGGGATATTCGCCTTCAGCTGCTAGCTTGATTTCTGCAGGTGAATACACTGCACTATATGGGTCGGTCTCGATGTTCATCATCGGTGCCGGACTTCACATTATTCCAAAGTTGGTCGGTACCAAACTCGCTAGTGAGAAGAATGGAGTTTTATCTTCATTTCTCTGGACCTTTTCCGTATTATTCCTAATCATCGGTGCTCACGCACCAATCATCCTGACAATTCCAGTCTTGATGATTGGAACAATCGTTCAAATTCTTGCACTAACTTCAGTAATAGTCAATCAATTATTAACAATCTCGGCAAGAACTGCCACGATTGCATTACCGGCATGGATGCTTGTATTCGGCCTTCTCGGCGAACCTATCGCAGTTACACTCTCAATTTTAACAGGTGCAGTAACAACCGGTATAGGTCAATGGATGACGTACCACTTAATCGGTGGTTCTTTCTTCTTCTTGGGAACATCTGGGATTGCACTTTACGCTGCTTCAGCAAGTACGGGTAATGCGCTTTGGTCGAAGGTTCTGGCTGGCGTTACCTTGGTTGGTGGTTTGATGACAATCAATCCGCTCGGTGCAACAGATGGATCGATGGTTACAGATATGCTCGGCCCACTAGCCGATTCTGCTACAATTGAATTAGGCGCAACCGATGGCGTTACAGTTGCGTTTTTGATGGCATTATCTTTCCTTCCAATGATTGCTTTTGCTGGAAACATGATGATTACTATGCGTGGAAATGATGCATCCGTTGAAGGAGCAGGTATCGTGGAGATGAATCTCGGTACCTGGTTAGTTATCCCAATCACCATCGGGGCTCTTTTCGTTCAAACCGATGTAGTTGCGGGTACAGGTGAACTCGCTGGATTATCAAACGCGTTGAGTTTGATGGCTGTTTGGCTAGTTCTAGTTCCACTCACCCTCGGTGCTTCATTGAGTCTTTACCCAGCAATTACTGGTCGTAATTTACTTTCACAAAACCGCGCTCGCTGGGGATTCTGGATGCTTGCTGGTGGTGCACTATTTGGAATTTCAATTACGATGATTGCTGATTTTATCGACATGGCTCTCATTTCTGCTACTGTCGAAGATCCTGTTTCACTCGTTGAAGAACTGCGCAAGGTTGGCTCAGTAATGTTCTACGGCGTCGTTATCGGTGCCGTTATTCATTCCTTGAATATGATTAGTGGACTGTTCCGTGGCGTACTTGTTGAGACTATTGCAGCAAATTCTTCCTCGATAAAGAGCGACTCGTACTCGCTTACTTCTGCTACTAGTGTACGCCGAATCCTCGCCAGTGGAGCTGGCCTCGACACAGAGGTAGTTCCAGTCAGTCAATCCGATGAGAAAGGCAACGCAACCAAACTTTGATTTTTATGCGCATCGGGCTCGTTGGCAAACCAAATGTCGGAAAATCAACATCTTTTTCTGCTCTCACTCAAACGCCAGTCGAGATTGCTAATTATCCTTTTACGACAATCGAGCCGAATGTTGGTGTCGCTTGGTTACCGTTGAGAGAACCCTGTGCATGTGCAGAACTTCGCGCAAAAAAAGAAGCATTAGGCCGGCTAGAAAGTTCAGATGAAGATCAAGAAGACCATCATCGTGCTGGTAGTATCTGCACTCCCAAATCCGGTTCTTGTCGAGCTCACAAACGCCTTGTTCCCGTGACCTTGATCGATGTTGCTGGTCTTGTGCCCGGTGCTCACCAAGGTCGTGGCCGAGGAAACCAATTTTTGTCTGATTTAGCACGTTGTGACGCGCTGATTCAAGTTGTCGATGTTTCTGGTTCGACCGATATTGAAGGAAATCCAGTCGGTGAAGGCGGCTCAGATCCGGTAGAAGAACACAAATTTTTGCTCGATGAACTCGATGCCTGGCTTTTAGGGATAATCAAGTCGAGTTGGTCGCGCGGAGCGCGACGAGTTCAATCTGAAGGCGAGAAAGCTCTCGTAACATATCTTCTCGAACAATTAACTGGAATTGGTGCAAAAGAATCTCATATATTGGCCGGGGTCTCAGCGGTTTCTCAAAATCATCCAGATGCCGGAGTTCCGTGGAATTGGAGTCAAGAAGTTCTCGGGACTCTTACTGCGACAATTCGAGCAGGACTTTTCCCGATTTCAATTGCGGCAAATAAAGCCGATCGTACTGAAAAAAGTTCGTGGGATGATCTAACAATGCTCGTCGAAAATTCGGGTGGTGTATTAGTGCCGACAAGTGCGGAGGCGGAACTCGCTTTACGACGTGCTTCACTTGCTAATTTAATTGAATTAGATCCGGAAACATCTGAATTTGAAATAACAAAAACGGGTCAAGAAAAACTTTCTGAAGCACAAAGGACAGCTTTAATTTCTATTTCTGAAACTTTATCACAATGGGACGGCGGCGGATTAATTGGCTTGCTTTCAACAGTCGTTTTCGATAGATTAAGCCGCCGTGTAGCATATCCCGTCCAAGATGACATGCACTGGATCGACGGTGAAGGAAACATCCTTCCCGATGCTTTACTTGTGCCTGAAGGAACCACTGCGAAGGGTCTAGCCTACGCGGTTCACAGCGATTTAGGAGACGGATTCATCCGCGCTACCGATGCTAGGAGTGGACGGGTAATTGGTGCGAATCATGAAATTCAGAATGGTGATATTATCAGTATTCATGCAAAAAAATGAGCTAAAAACAATAATTTTTTTCTGAAAATTGACGAAGTAAAATCGATTAAGCTTCGACTTCGACAACAGGAGTCAGAACCAACTCATAGGTTATCGCAGTCCAAATGATTTCGTAATCTTCGTCATTATCAACGATGGAACCTAGGGGGCTTGGAGGGGAGCTGATGTGTGCTGTTATTGTGGCGCCCCAAGTTCCTCTACCTAACTCTCCATCAGTCCACATTTCTCTCAACTCTGACTCGCTCATATCGATAGCAGTGAAGTTAGCACCGGTGTAATTGTCAGTTACATCCCATCGCATTGTGAATCCATTCTCACCATCCCCGCACACTCCATTGTCATCCTGATCAGCGAATTCCCCTTCGACCTGACTAACATCACTACTACCATCTACACTATCAGTGAAACCAGGGCCGGGGTCATCATTGTCGTTACAATCAATATCCAATTCAACATATCCAATGTTCATCTCCGTCATGAGATCGAAGAATGTATCATGAGTGTCTCCATCACCAAGATTAATCGATTCCGTAAGTGAGATCGGTGTTTCTATGAAAGAAACTTCCCAATCTGCTGAGATTCCGTTACTGCCACCCGAAACTAAATCATCACCAATTAGCGTCGGCATCACAGCGAAATATATTGGGAAAATAAGTAAGAAAAATGCCGTGCCAGCCAGCATTATTTGTTTACGCGGCGTATCGACGAAGTCATTGAAATCCATCTCAAACCCGCCTCTGCGTCCGCTCTCTCCCTATCAAACAATTCCATTATCTGTGAGGATTGAAACGAAAATTATAGTGAAATTGCATGATTCCCCACTCGGAAATCCCCGAAATCACCCTGTCAAGGTTCGAATTTTTTTCTCAAATCTAAGTTCGAACCAATCCAAGACTTCGTATCAATTCCTTGTTTTGTAAATTGAACCCTTGATCGCTTGAATTCTGGCAGCATATAACCGAGCCGTGATCGCTCGCCAAAAGTCCATTTCCATGGACACCTCGGCAACCCTATTACCCATTCTTTGATTATTGAATCCCACCTATCTCCTTCTAATTGCCGTGGGATTTCGAATGAAACGAATACTAGCGAACCTGCGGATCCAGGAGTATGTGACCATGTTCTAATCGAGAAACCTGTTGCTTCGCCTGAAGTTACGTGAAAGCCGATTACGCGAGCTTGCCGCGTAATCGGCATCACGATTGCCCATCGGTGAACCATTCGACTTTCTTCGATTAATTTGGTCTGCCAACCTCGCGATTCAGCAATCAATCGCATCGCACGAATCGCGTCGACAGGCTGCACGCTAACAGGGATCTCCAGTAAGCGGCTCGCTACCATGATAATCGGATGGGAGCCTATTCAATATGGATTCGTGTGAAGCCATTTGGATTTTTTGTGAAGTGCTGCTTGGACAATGAGAGGGCTGAGCCAATCTTTCGGTGTCCGCCCTTTCGAGCAGCCAGCGTCCGCACGGACTAACTCCGCTATGCGGAGAATCTGTTTGTTTCCTTCACTAAGCGTGTTCAGCCGAAGAGTGAGCCCAGGCCTTCGAAGCCTGCGCCCTCGTCTTCTTCCTCTTCTTCCACTGCTTCTTCAGCAGGTGCAGCCTCAGCGGCTCCACCAGCTGCTGGAGCAGCAGCGGCGACTGGAGAAGCAACAGCGGTAGCCATTGCTTCACCAATGTTGACGGATCCAAGAGATGTGACTAGAGCCTTAACTCGAGCTCCGTCTACATCTACACCTGCAGCCGCTAGAATAGCGGTTACAGCCTTTTCGTCAATTTCCTTTTCAGCAGAGTGCAGTAACATTGCAGCATATACATATTCCATTTTATCTCACCTATTTTATTCAGCCGAAGAGATCGCCGAGTCCTCCGAACTCAGCTTCCTCCTCTTCCTCTTTTTCCTCTTCAGCAGCCGGTTCTTCGGCTTTTGATTCCGCTTCTGCCGAGGAGGCAGCAGCGGATTCGCTCGTAGCAACTGCAGCACCAAGTGCTGCCGATAACTCTTCATCGAGCGCTGAGGAATCTAGTTGGCCAGCAATGGCCAAAACACGCGCATTTGCGCGTGAGATAAACAGAGGCATGGTCGTCTCGTTTGTGACGCCTGCCTCGACTGCGACAGACAATGCTTCGCCGCTAGCCTTCGAGAGGAGAGTTGGCATTGTTGTGCTGGAGAACCAAGTAACATTGCATGCGAGATTGAATGCACCAGATGTTGCTTGAATGAGATCCGCTTCGAACTTCTTGAAATCGAGATTCAAAGCAGATGCTGGGAATAGGAAATCGTCTTCGATTGCTCCGGTCAATATTAGACCGATTTCGATTGGAAAGATATCCAACTTCGCTAGCATGATTCCAAGGTCTGCAGAAATTGCCTCTCCTTGGTTTACAACGGTAGAAGTTTTCTGAATTGCGACTTTACCTCTGTCGATTTTTGCTGGAATTCCAACAGCGTTGAACTCTCCGACGATTGGACCTGGTCCAAATGAAGTAGGTCCTTGCTCGACAACGATGTCCATAGGTGCGAGTTCGCCTTCCTTTGCAGCACGACCTTGTCGAGTTTTCTCTAATTCACTAAATAACTCGAAGGGGTTGAGTGCATTAGTATGGACAATAGCTGGTTGAACCGCATTATCGAAAAGTGTATCAAGTTCATCCAACGAACGGCCGGATTGTTCCCAAGCCAACTTGATGAGTGTCTTCTTTGCCATGGTCATGGTTAATTTTCCACGAAGATCGCTGCGCATGTTGAGCATATTTCCTGCTGGAACTCCGCCGATATCGACGATACCTACAACTCCATCGGAGTTGATAATTTCAGCGAGCTCGCTAACACGATCTCGCTTCCAAGGTGCAACCTTAGAATCAATCACTCAATCACCTCGACTTTGATAGCAGGACCCATGGTGGTCTTGATGTAACATGAACGAATGTTTCCTGCACCGCGCTCTAGTCTACTGATGACACGGTTCCAAACTGCCATTGCATTTGCAATTATTTCATCCAAACTTAGTTCACGTGAGCCTAGAAGTGTGTGGAATGTGACCTTATCACGCGAGCGCACGACAACCGTGCTCTGAAGGCCAGTTGCGATATTTGCAGGGTCTAGAGCCGGTGGTACTGGGCGTGGCATCTTACCACGCGGACCGAGGACAACACCGAGGTATCGTCCGACGGTTCCCATGTGCGGGATTTCTGATAGGAAGAAGTCGTATTGATTAGCAATTTTCCGTGCTTTCTGACGGTTCCCACCAAGGTCTTCAATCTCAGAAGGCTCGATAACGTCGAGTCCAGCAGCACGTGCCTTCGCAGCCATCTCGCCACCAGCGAACATTGCGATACGGACGACCTTACCTCGACCGGAAGGAAGACGAACTTCTTCTTGGATACGGTTTGTAGGATTCTTTAGGTCGACATCCTTCAGTGTAATCGACATTTCAATCGATTCTACGAACTTACGTTCGGGGGAGTTCTCAAGTGCTTGTCCAATTGCTGTTGTGATATTTTTCTGCATTTATCTCACCTCCGTGGTCTACGAGGTTTCCCTCTCCCACGCTTCGTGATCATTCAGCTAAAGTGTTCGCTGAATTCCCCCTCGCTCATTCGCTTGAGTGCTTCTTTTGGTTCGAAGCCCTCAACTTTGACTCTCATAGAAACACACGTGCCCATAATTTCGCGGCTTCGTGCGTACAAATCAGCACCGGTTAATCGGTCCTTTTGATCCTCAGCAAGCTGCTTAACTTGAACCATTGTCAAGTTTTCAGATGCTTCTTCCCAGGAGCCGTTGCACCTCTCTACGCCAAGAGCTTGATTCACTTTGTGTGGTGTCTCATTTCTTGCTGACATGTGCTTACCTCCTGTATTTGTGCCTCGCCGACCTACCTTCACTATTTGAGAGTGATTGATTCAACGAGTTCTCCTGTAAATTGCTTACTCAACACGCTGGGTAACGCGAACTTGGTCAGCGCGCACAGTCAGAGCGACCGGTACTAGAGCTTCAAACAGCTCGACTGTGACCTCTTCCTTGGATTCAGTAACGCGAACTACACGAGCCGGTTGACCCTTGAATGCGCCACCACTGATTTCGATGATACAGCCTTCTTCTATTCCAGCTGTAGCAGCTTTCGGTTCTAAGTATGGAAGAACATCTTCTAGCGGTGATTCTCCGTCGAGAACTTTTCTACAATTTTTCATTGGAGTCGCAGCGACTCCAACGCGTCCGATGAGTTTCTCGACGTGATGTAGTGCAGAAGCTTCAACGAAAATATATCCGCGCATAAAATTCGGTGAAAGAACACCAAAAATTTCACCCTGAATGTCTTCGAGAGATCCGCTACCAGAAAGGCGTGCTTGAATCTCTCGAGCTACGTTTTGTTCCTGACCTATACTAGTCTTGAGAATATAGAGGTAAGAAGCAACGTCACCGTACATTTCTCGCAACTTTGGAGTTGCGTATTCCTTCTGACCAATAGTACCAGGATCAACCCACTCGAAGCCCTTGTAGAGAGTCTTTGGAGTAACTTCGTTAGTTCCTGAGAGGAATAGTAGTGGGGAGACATCATTCAAGCGGTTTCCAAACGCGAGGCCTCGAGCATCACCGGAGCGAACATACTCGAGTTGATCTGCTGGGATTCCAGTAGATTCGGTGATGCGAGCGACAACAGTATCGATATCATTAGGATCTCCGTTACCATATATTCCATCCCAAGCACCTGGGTAATCGGCGACTTCGTCGGCGCGCTGCATCAGTAAAATTTTCTCGTCATTACGAAGATAAACAGTAAATGTGTCTGACATTTTTTCACCTCATGCACCGATAAGCCAAGCGAAGAATGATGGAAGCAAATTATCCATCAAATATAGCATTCCGAAACCGATTCCTCCGAGAATGAACATTCCAATTCCGCAAACGATTACAGTCTGGCGGAATTCTTCCTTGGAAGGTTTACGGGCCATTTTCAAAATTCGTGCGTAAGGACTGGTTTGGATTCCACGAATTCGAGCCTCAATATTATCTTGCCAACCCTGAACTTTATCCTCGATGGGACTTGTGTTTGAGTTCTCGATAGACATAACTGACCCTCTTAGCGACCCGGCGACCAACCATCCCTCTTTAAGCACGCCGGGAAAACCCAAAGGGTTTGCAAAATGAATGGTTTGGCTAAACTCAATTGATGAATTCAACTGTTCGAGTGCGCAGATTGCGCATTTGAGTGTGTAATGCAGCACCATGAATCTGATCAGACTTAACACCGGTTAAGACGAGCAGCACGCGGATTTCATCACCCATTGTAGGGTCTGTCGTAGCGCCTAAAATGATGCGAGCGTAAGGATTGATTTGGTCGCGAATAATCTTTGCACAAGCCTCGGTATCACCAAGTGAAAGGCCCGGTCCACCAACGACATTGATGAGAGCGCCCCGCGCATCGGAAATGTCGAGGTCTAGGAGAGGTGAGTACAGCGCCTCTTTTGTTGCCTCAGCCGCTTGATTAGACCCACTCGCTTCGCCAAGTCCAATCATCGCAACTCCGCCACCATTTTCCATAACGGCGCGCAAATCTTGGAAGTCAAGATTGACAATTCCTTCTTTCGCAATCATTTCGGATACGCCCTTAATCGAGCGCATTATCAATTCATCAGCCACTCGGAAAGCTGCATCGAGAGGTAAATCTCGAACACCATCAACCTCTAGCAGGCGCTCGTTCGGTAAAACAATAACCGTATCACAAATCTCGCGAAGGCGCTCAAGCCCCCACTCAGCATTCTGACGGCGAAGAGCGCCTTCAGAAAGGAATGGAAAAGAAACAACAGCGATAGTCAGTGCGCCAGCAGACTTTGCAAGCCTAGCGATAACATGAGCGGAACCGGTTCCAGTTCCTCCACCAAGCCCAGCGGTAATGAAAGCTAAATCACAATTTTCAACTTCAGCTTTCAGCGCACGCTCAGATTCGAAAGCAGCCTGTTCTCCCTTCTCGGGATCACCGCCAGCACCACGGCCACGTGCAGATCTTCCGATTAGAATTTTATTTTCGACACCAACACGGAGCAAATGCTGTGCGTCGGTATTAATCGCCATGCCACGAACATAGGTTTGATCGAAAAGTCCCTCGTGTTCTAATCGAGCAACGGTGTTTGAACCACATCCTCCACATCCATATACACGAATGCGTGGTTGAAGACTAGAAAGTAAGGTGGCTAATTCCGAATCATTTTCTGTTTTGACCGGAGCAGAAGGCAGCCCTTCGTCATCCTGTAATTCTAAAACACGGTCAATCAGATGCTTCACAATCTCTCTCGCGCTCTAAAACAAGCATAATGCTTCCCCTTTGAATTGAGCCCTAAGGGCTCATTTTAGATAGTCCATTATCAAGCCAAGAGGCGCTTGCGAGTTTCGATAAAACGTACAAGGAATGTGTAGATTCCACCCCAAAATGAAACAGCTAAAGCAAGTGTCATGCCATTCAATTCAGCATTACCCAGAAGAGCGCAATTCGCATATTCATGAATACCAGAAATATCAATTCCTGCGCTACCGGTTCCTGCTTGATAAGCAGCCCAAAGCAATCCAGCCAAGGTGATAACCAGACGGTCGGCTCGGCTAAATCCACCATACAATCTACCCAAGCCAACCGACTGTGCTTGAGTCCCCATATATGATCCAAGTAAGGTTAGCAAAGCAGCAGCATAACCGGCTATTGGATCGATTACAAATGCAGTATTATAGCCAATAGCAACGATAAGCCCGATGTCGACAATCCTATCAATCGAATGGTCCAAAAAGTCGCCATAAGGCCCCGCAGTGCCTTGGTGGCGGGCCAAAGCCCCATCCATAGCATCGAGCACACCTGCTACCAAAACGAGGATAACAGCACCGATGATCATCATCGATCCGGTGCTGTCCAAGCCGGCGATGGCAAGCAAGTAAAACGCAGCAAGAGAGATCACCAGTGAAGTCCATGTCAGAACACTCGGGTCGAGGTCTCCCATCCGTACGACGAGGGGTTGAATGGCTTTTGTCCAGGTATCTCGCATTTTCTCGAACATTAGTCATCCATCCTCGCTATCCAATCTATCTCAGCCTCAGGGCCGGCCGGTTTGAAGCCATCTGAAATCCATTTGGAAATATCAGCAACAATTGCTTCAGCACTCTCATCACTAGTATCAAATTCGACCCATGGTGCCTTACCCTCACGCTCGTTCCACGCACCACCAAGCAATTCCCATTCGAGATTCCCTTCGGTTTTTGCCGCAGAATAACCACGATTCTCAAGGCGTCCGCGCAGGGTTTCTGGGTCGCAGCGGAGCACCACGACAGCGTCAGCGGGGAGATGGTGCGAAAGGTGTCCATCAATCAATATCGGTGAGGAAGGAGCCGATTCCCATGTTTCAGCGAGATAGTCACAAAGTAAATCGAGGTCTACCGGGTGAGCATTATCCGCGGGATCAACCTCGCCCAGAGCGCCAGCGATTTCAGCCAATTCTTCAATTGTAACAATCACAAAACCCTCTTTGGAAAGCAGTGCTGCAATAGTGGTCTTGCCAGTGCCGGGAGTGCCGGTCAGAGCCAGTCGGAAGGTGTTCTCCACGAGTCTTGGGCGAGTGGAGGAAGCCATGAACGCATCGAGAGGCAGGCGCAACATTGACCCATAATGGTGCAGGCGCAGGGGCATGGACGAGAGTGTCAGCCTGATGAAGGCCATAGATCCACGGGAAACAAAACTCAATTTACTTCTGCTTGCGGTACCTATCGCCTGCTACTATGCATACCTTGCAGATAATCCAACTATGGCTTTCTTCACCTCGATGGTAGCCATAATGCCGCTAGCTTTCTTGATGGGACGAGCAACCGAGGAAATAGCTCTGCGGACATCTGAGTCTCTAGGGGGCCTCCTCAATGCCACCTTCGGAAATGCTGCTGAGATGATAATCGCTTTCCTCGCGATTTGGACAGCCTACAAAGTCGGTATTGGTAGTGAGACTGCGTATATGATGGTGCATCTGGTGCAAGCTAGTCTGATTGGCAGTATTTTGGGGAATTTATTACTGGTAATGGGTCTTTCTTTCGTGTGGGGAGGTATCCGCTTTCAAGAACAGGAATTCTCCGAGACCCAAGTCAGCGCCAACGGCTCCCTTCTCCTCCTCGCTGTGATGGTCCTCGTTGTCCCTACAGTCTTCCACTCGGCGGTTGGAGGGGATGCAGGCAATGCTGGCGTTGAAAATCTCAGTCATATTGCAGCAGTGATTCTCTTGGCACTTTATGGTTTATTTTTATTATTTCAATTCAAGACTCACGTACATTTGTTCGCCACCGAAGGTCAGCATAGTGAAGAGCCTGTGATGACTCAACGTAATGCAATTCTATTATTGGTATTGGCAACAATTATGGTTTCTTGGATGGCTGAGATTCTCGTGCGTTCGGTGGAATTTGCTGCTGATGATGTTGGCTTACCACACCTTTTCATCGGAGTGATTCTTTTGCCATTATTCGGTAATGCTGCTGAACACTTCACCGCCGTGTCGGTGGCAGCCAAAGACAAGATGGATCTCTCATTCGCAATTGCGATCGGCTCCTCGACGCAGATTGCAGTATTCGTCGCTCCATTGATGGTATTGATTGCGTGGGCGTTGGGGGTGCCTCTAACTTTTGAATTCGGGAAACTTGAGACAGTGTCTGTGTTTCTCGCTGTGATGATAGTTAATTTGATTGCTGCGGATGGTAAATCCAATTGGCTTGAGGGAGCTATGCTTCTGGGTGCTTACGCCATCCTTGGTGCGGCTTTCCTCTTTCACCCTTAAATCATCACCGCAGCACTTGGACCCTCTCTAGTTGCGACTCGACGTGAGTGACTCATTCCCTACCCTTTGATTCAGAGGTCAGCGTAGTAATCAATGACTGCCTCATCGAGTGCTTCTCCAGCCGCCCGCTCATCAACTGTCAATGTCCTACCATTCCGTCGCAACGCCTCACCCTCGACAAAAACATCCATCACACGCCCGCCTGAATACAGCACATTTGCCAATAGGCGGCGTCCATTTCTGCCAACAGGTTTCATACGAATATCATCTAAATCCCAAGTCACCCAATCTTTGGACTCCTTTGTCGCCAATTGCCAAGTCGCAATTGGATCCAATACTCTCGCATTCCAATGATCGTGTTTTTGAATCAAGCTTGCATTTTTTGCCTCGGCTCGCATGTCGAGCGAGTTATTGCTCGCCGAACCATCTGTTCCCAACCTCACATCGACTGCAGCATCCTTCATCGCTGGATAGGACATTGTCCCTCCGCAGGCGAGTTTCTGGTTTGAGGTAGGGCAGTGAACCGCGTGTGCATCGTGGCCAGCGAGTATTCTCATCTCGCGTTTGGTCAACCATCCACAGTGCGCACAAACGGTGGTTCCATCGGTGAAATAATTGAGTGAATCGAGGTATTCGACAGGATACATCCCCGTCTCTGCGTGGCAATCCGCAACCTCCTTCCTTGTCTCAGAAGTATGAATATGAAGCATAGCCCCAGTTTTTTTAGCAAGTTCTGAACCCTTGAGTAAAATCTCCTCGTCACACACGTAAACCGAATGTGTTCCCACCCCGTACTCAATGCGCCCGGGTCGTGGGGAAGGGTTGGAAATAAGATTCTCCATGTGTCGTAAAGCATCGCCTGAACCGGGCGCGAAGTTTGGTGTGAGTCCGTCTGTAATCGGGCCACAGAGAATTGCTCTGACACCCGTTTCAGCTAGTGTATGTCCAATTGTTCCAGTGTGGAAATACATGTCACAGGCGAATGTAGTTCCTGTCGCTATCATTTCTGCTGCCGCTGCACGCGTGCCGATTTCGATGAGTTGGGGTTTTAGTCGAGTTTCGACTGGAAAAATTGCTGATTCAAGCCATTCCATCAATGGCAGACCTTCACCCATTCCACGATTGAGAATCATCGCAAGGTGGGTGTGCCAGTTCTGGAATGAGCGGGTGATTAGTCGGTCGGTACCGTCAATAATTTCCAAAACATCTTCGTCGCCTTTGCTAGTCGCATACGAGCCGTCTGCGTTGAGGATGAAATCACCGTGCTGGATTTGCCCATCGTGGTCGATCAGCCAAGTGTTGGTAATGCGGCGCGCACCCATCTCACCTGCTTGCTGCGCACCGGACATTCGATACCTCCGAGCCGTGCGAGAGGTTCATTCAACAAGAACGAGTTGGTTTCCATCACGTTCGTTCTCGACCATATACAAGATGAAGTAACGGGCTCGTGCCCCCTGATCTACTGTAATTTCACTGCGATCCCCGTAGCGACTCATCAGATTGACGTGTGAAGGATTATGTTGCTCCTCAGTGCAGTTTTCAAATTCACTTGGTTCTTGATCCGGCCTGTCGCTCTCGTAGGCGTTGGCGGTACAATTGATGACCTCCTCGCACCAGATGTAACAATCGTAAGGTGTCTCACAAATGAAATCGCCAGTTCGGAAGCATTGTTCGGTTGGTTCAACCCAGTCCTGCGCCCAAACGAAGGCTAGTGCGAGGTCCGAATCTGAATTTGGGTCATCATGGAACTGGTGAGTGTGGTAGAGCCCGAGAAAGTGCCCTAGTTCGTGGCTCGGAACAGGGCTTGTTGCGAATGTCGAAGCGCGCACCATACTGAAGTAGTACTCCCGGGTATACCACGGGAACATGCTGTAAGCACCCCAGCCAGTGCTTTGCATAACGATGTTGACATTGGCTGGATTATAATTCTGAGTGAATTCCTCACCGAGTTGTGAGATTTGGACTTGGTCACCGAAATCCGCTCCGTTTTCCCCCGAATTGTTCAGTTGACTTGGTTTCTCGCTCTCTTCCCCATCATCATTGTCTTGGACATCTGGAAATGCTTCATCAATCCAGATTATCTCATCGAGAACAAAGTGGATTCCTGATGGATTGTAAATCGAGTTGATGAGTACTATTCCGGTGTCAATCGAAGTTTCGTTGATGAGCCACTCGACTCCATCGTTATCTCTGTAGACGAAAATGGTCATTGCAAGTGTCTTGGAAGGGCCTGATTCACAGGCAAGTCCAGGGTAAGGTGAATCCACCGAGATATCTATCCAATATCCCGTTTCGGCGCAGTCTGAGTCACTCGTGCCACCGAAGCAGCCTGAGAGTGGTGCTACGATTAACAGTAGCAACAGAGCCGCTGCAATAGATTTTCGCGTGTACATCATTAATTAGACCGAGTGGGGAAGAATGGTATCAACTTGGCTGCAAGAGATTGCATATTTCGAGTTTGAATCCAAACTTTTCCGTTGCCGCTGAAGTTCATTACGAGGCCTTCTCCACCGACTAATGAAGATCCTAATCCACCGACTTTGCCGATTTTGTAACCGACGTTGTCGCTGAATGCAACAACATGACCGGTGTCGACAATAACTGGATTTTCAGGTGTAACATCGATTTCCTTGATTGCACCGTATGCGGTGTAGAATACTGTGCCATTTCCTCCGGTAGTGCTAGCCTTGAGGAAGAATGCGCTTTCTCCGGAAAACATTCCCTTCATTCCTTGGAATTTTGTGTCGGTTTCAACATTTGCAGTCGAAGCGATGAATGCTCCTCCCTGCATGAATAGATTCTGACCCGGGGCGAGGTCGAATGACTTGATGTCGCCTGGTGTGCCCGGTGAGATTGACACCCAGCCGCCTGAATTATCAGCGGTGAATGTATTCAAAATGAATGACTCTCCACCAACCATTGATTTGAATAATCCCTTCATCAATCCGCCGGACATCCCGGACTTCATGTTAACGCTTGGTGATTGAGCCACCATAGCTCCTGGTTCCACCTTCATTTGCTCGCCAGGAGCTAGGTGGGCGGTCATCATTGTAAAACTTGGACTGAACTCAAAATCGGTCTTCATCGACTCGGCGTTCGTGGTGTCCTTTTTGAATACGTCCCAATAATTCCTGTTGTTATTATTGGCAGATGGCGTAAAATTTACTGATAATTTCGCCGCCTGAATTTCGCATTTCTGCTTTCACTTCATCGCCAATTTTCATCGGGCCAACTCCTTTTGGTGTGCCTGTCCAAATTAAGTCACCTGGACTGAGGTCATACCATTCTTTGAGAAATTCTATAATCTCTGCAACTGAGTGAATCATCAATTTTGTTGAGTCATTTTGTCTTATTTCGCCATTCACTGAAAGTGTCAATTGTACAGCAGATTCGTCGTATTGCGTCCAAGTTCCGAGCACCCCACTACCTCTGAATGCCTTGCCTTCTGTCCACGGCCATCCCTTGCCTTTTGCGTGGGTTTGCCTAGTTCTGTTCGTTGTGTCACAGCCGATGCACATCGCTTCTGGCTGCAAGTTATTATCGAGGCGAACTACCAATTCGACTTCATGGTCGATATGTTCATCGCCTCGTAATAATTCGATTACATTGTTTCCATTCTCATCCGCTTCAACGTGTGAGCTGGCAGGTTTGAGGAAAAAACGAGGGTATTCCGAGATATCCCCACCAATCTCTTTTGCGTGTGCGACATAGTTTCGAAAACAACACCAACCCAATCCCATGCTTTCGCGAACGTGCTCAATATCTTGACTTAATCGCAATTCATTTCTCTCAATTTGACATTTCTTCTGAAAATTTTAGTGATTTCATTCCGAGAGTTGAATAATCTCGGCTTCCCGACAATGGCTAATGTCCGATGACCCGTACCAAATTTTAGGCGTCGGGAAGGATGCTACTGATGCTGAAATCAAGCGTGCTTATCGCAAGTTAGCTCGCCAGCATCATCCAGATCGTAACCCTGGAGATGCTGCTGCAGAAGAGCGATTCAAAGCGATTCAAGCCGCTCACGAACAGGTAGGCTCGGCTGAGGCGCGCAAGAAATTTGACGAAGAGAAACGTATGCAAAATATGTTCAGAGGTAGTCGACCTTTCGGCGGCAATCCATTTGGTGGAGGAGGAATTGGCGGCGGCGGCATTGATCTGTCAGATATTTTTTCTCAATTCATGGGCTCACGCGGTGGCGCACCTTCAGGATCTGCTGGATTTGGATTCGATCAAAATGTTACAGGTGGCAGGCAGAACCAACGAGGACGGCGTGGCCAAACCGCTGGTCAACAAGCCGGTCATGAGGCTGCTGAATCCCTTCGTGGAGCAGATATCGAATCTGGCTTGGATATCGGTCTAATCGATGCATTGAATGGCACTGAAGTGAAATTTAGTCATCGTCGATTACGAAAATGTAGCAAATGTAATGGTGAATCATTTGGTAGTGCAAAAGGTTGCATAATCTGTAATGGGATTGGAGTAAGTTCGAAGACATCGACTATCACAGTCAAGGTTCCATCCGGTGCTACACATGGCCAACAAATGCGATTGAAGAAAATGGGTCATGAACACCCATCCGGTGAGCCTGGGGATCTTCTAATCAAGATTCGATTAGATGCAGAAGAAGGTCGTCGATGGGAGGATGGCCGCCTCGTTCAAGAAGTTCAAATTCCGTTCACAATGATGCAACTAGGCGGAAATGTTCGCATCATGACTCCGACTGGAAAACGAGTGCAAATCGAAGTCCCTGAGGGCACTCGAATTGGTGACCGCCGCCGATTGCAAGGGCATGGTCACGACGGTGGGCCACTCGACATCGAATTCGTCTTATCTGAGCCAGAAAAACTGACAAAAGCTCAGCGTGCCGTATTAAAAAAATTACGCGATTCAGGTCTTTGACGCTTATTTGAAAAAACATTTGTTGATATACTACAAATAAAAACGGTAACTCATGGCATTAACCTGCAACATTGGTGCTGCTGGCAAAGCTTTTCGCTTGAAAATTGGAATCGTTTTGGTCTCTGGAGGAATCATTCTTGGACTCATGATGGTATTCGGTGTACTCTCTTCGCCAATATTCTGGCTCCCTGTAACAGGAAGTATCTTCGGCGGTGCATTCTGCATGTGGGAGGCCCGTGCAGGATGGTGCGTTGTGCGCGCTATGGGTATTCGTACATCGATTTGAGAATTACTCTTCTTCAGTTGGGCTGCAAGTTGTTTGACAGTCTGGGCTGTAGCCACATCAGGTACCATAAGGTAGTGTGAAATGTAAAGCGCATTAGGCCGGCTCGTGCACGAAGTTCGTGATTTTGAGTCAGTAGCAAATTTATTACTGCCTCACCGGAAAATAGTTCATACCTCGATATTGGTAATTTCTTTGCTGATGTTACCTGGATTAGCAGCGAGTTTGACGCCGATTGATATTGAAGCATATGATATGGAATCACCAGAATTAACTGCAGATAAAGTGTTGAATCAAGAATTCGCTTCCTCTGAAGTTTCGTATGGAATTATGGTCACAATTCGCGACCCATCAAACATTGATAATAGCAACATTGCACCTCACTTGGATGATGAGGGGAACGTTCTTTTTGACGAACTCCCCACCTCTCTTGAGCGTATAGATTACCCTGGAGAATCCACAGGATTGGTCGGTGAAGGAGTGCCGCTTGGCGGTATTTTGAATCTGAGTGTGTTGCGTGAAATCGATACTAAAGTCGCTCGGGCGAATATGAACCCTCTCGCTGAATTTACTCGTCCGATAGTTTCGGAATTGACCGGAAAGGGCGCTTACGGGATTCTTGCCCTTCCGGATAATTTCCGCGCATTTATGGCAAATGAATCGATGCTCACACGCGATACTGTCAACCTATTCGGCCAGCCGATTCCGGCTAAGACGAATTGGAATGATTGCGGGGAGCTCGAATGTCTGCAATTCGATGATCCAAATCTGACTCAATCTCACATCGATTTGGTAGTACATCGCATGATTATGCATTCTGATGGTGCGATGTTGAGATGGATGTCGACTGATCGCGGCTTCACCTATGATGAGTCCAGTCCGGTAATTGGCCCGATTGGAGGCAAAATGAATTCTGAAGGGACATTTGCCAATGATATCGAATGGGGTCCTGGAAGATGGTCGGCTTCGACAACTTGGATTTTAGTTCAGCTCGGACGAGATTCTCTCGAGGATAATGGATTCACATATTCGTGGATTGATGCGGCTTCCGAGCCAGAGGGATATTCTTACTATGGCTCGAACCTTTTGACTACACCACCGCTCAATACGGTGGATGAATGCCGCACAGCAGTCGAATCTGGCGAGGCACCATGTAGTGTTGAGTGGGCTTTGATGGCGATGGAAGCGAGCATTAGAAGTTCTGATGATTTAACAATCTCGATGTTGATAGGTGAAGGAATTAACGTTGAAGTTAATCGTGAATTACAGGAATCTTTAATCTTGATGGTAATGATGGTAGTTGCAATAATTGGACTTTTGTGGCTTAGTTTGCGACGATTTTCTGATGTTGCAATCGTAACTGCAACTTTAGGTTTCAGCCTACTTTGGATGCAGGGATTAATCGGCTGGGGAATTATTGGTGGAGATGCGCTCGGAATCAAAATAATTAGTCGAAGTCAATTTTCAAATTTATTACCAATTTTAGTATTAGCACTGGGAATCGACGATAGCCTTCATGCATTACACCGTTACAAAGAGGAGCGACGAGATGGCAAATCTCCTGAAGGTGCAGCACATGCTTCGCTCACACGTGTTGGTCGAGCGATAATGCTGACTTCATTCACTACGATGGCAGCCTTCGCTGCCAATCTCACCTCTGATATTGCTGCACTAAGATCGTTCGGAATCGAAGCAGCTCTTGGTGTTGGAGCCGCATTTGTTCTAACTGGTTTATGGGGTCCAATCATCAGAATGGATTTGGATTTATTTATGAAAAAGCGAGGTAAACTCGTCGAAGAAGATTCAACGAAAGTCCATATGGTCAAAGAGGATTGGTTGGCAAATATCGCCACAACTGCTTCCAAGTATTCAACAATTTCTCTAGTGTTAATTTTCGTTTCAACCGCCTTCGCAGTACCGGTGATGATGAGTTTAGAAGGCGACTTCAAAGTCGAAGATTTCATTGCAGAAGAATCCGACTTTGCCCAAGGAATCATTTTGGTAAATACAAGATTTAGCGATGAGGGTGAACCGGCTGCAGTAATTATCGAAGGCGACATGCTTGACCCGAGAGTTTACGCAGCAATACAGGCCACTCGAGTCAACATGATGAACGAATCAGAAAATGATCCAGGTAAGTATACGAAGACGCCGTTGGGTACGCCTGAGATGCATGCAATCGATGAACTAATTTGGTTCGCGAAGGGGAGTATGGCAATTGATTCCACGCCATTCGAGAATGCCGGTTGGAATTCAGAATCGTTAGATTGTTCGGTTGAACCAACAGGTTTGCCAGACGAGACCGACCGTGATTGTTTACGGTTTTTGTATGGATTTTTATTCACTTATGGTGTTCCTGCTGGTGGTATAATCCCTGAGATTCCAGCGAGTATTTCTGCCCTCTATATCTTACCAAATTGTGTACTAGACCAGGCTGCTGTGCACCTATGCGAGGGAGGAGAATTGCCTGAATACCAGCGGATGACAATGCGTTGGGGAATATCCAACGCTGAGCAATTCAGCCTGGTGGGATTGGTATTGGCTGAATTGAAAATCGATATGCAACCATTCCAAGAATTGGCGGCTAGCGATATATCCGAGCGCGCGAAATTAGATTCTACAAGCGAAGAATTCCCAGTGACTTGGGCGATTCCAACTGGAGATCCGGTTACCCGATATATCGCATCGTCGAGCATGCAAAAAGAGCTGCAAGGATCTTTGCTGCTCGGAGTTTTGTTTTGTTTAATCATGCTCTGGTGGGGATTTAGACCAGTTTCTGTCGAAGGTGCCGGAAGGATTGCATATTCGCTGCGTGATTTGATAATTTCGATGCCAATAATCGTCGCAATTCTGTTTTATGTTTACTTCACGGTAAACTCAACTTTTGCAGCTGTTCTTGGGCTTCTATTATTGTATGGCGCCGGACGTTGGAGTGCTCGTTCACTTTCACTAGCGATGTTTACGACAACCCCGATTGTCATCGTTGTGATTTGGCTTTATGCGATAATTGCGATGGCGGGATATGGATTGAATATGGTGACTGTAGCCATCGCAGCGATGTCACTGGGTGTCGGTATCGATTATGTTATTCACGTCGTCGAGCGATATCGGGAAGAGCGAAGTGAGGGAGCTAGTGTTGATAATTCGATACGAGCGATTGGTGGGGCAGCCGGATTGGCGCTTGTCGGATCAGCGGTCTCGGATGTAACTGGCTTCCTAATCATCGGGCAATCTGCTATGGGTTTCTTTGCAAGCTTCGGACTTTTCTGTGCAGTGATGATTGGATTGTCATTATTTGCAAGCATGATTACCACACCTGCAATGCTCGGAGCGCTAGCGCGATGGAGAATATCGGGCGCGCGACCCCAATCAAAAAACACCTCGAGTATCGTGGCGATTGAATGAGTGGGTTCAAGCCGAGCAGTTGAGTGAGATACACAATAGGGTGGAGTTTTTTCTATGTCGGACGAAAATCAGAATTTACTAACTGACATTGAACGCGGTGAAGAAAGCTGTGTTTTGAGATTCGCCGACAAAAAATCATTCAAACTAGACTATATCAAAGTTAGACTAGCTTGCCCATGTGCATCATGCAGGCCAAGACAAGAAAACCAACAATTAATTCTTGATTTTAAGGAATCTCTGATGCGCATGCAAATGACCAAGCCGATGGTCGGATTAATAGGAAGATATGCCATAAGATTCGAGTGGCCAAGCGGCTGTTCAAGTGGTTTATATTCATTCAAATTGCTTAGACAAATTTGCGATGCTGGCGGTCAGAATATGCCCGATAAACAGTGAATATGAATTTTTGATTTTTGATTTTCTGAATCGAAGCGCTCAAAGGTGACCCTTCTTTCGCTCAATCGTCGTAGATACGGATTCCCTCCGTTCCAGCGATCGGTGATATTATGCCAGACAAATCCAATTCAAATGATTCTAACCAGGGCAATCCGGATTCTGATGAAGACGATTGGTCGAATTATGCCAGCGCTGGCTACGCTTATTCTGTAGTTGATACTGATGAGACTGTCGAAACCGTAGAACCCTCTAAAGATGAGTGGTTTGATGGTGACGATTTTGAATTTCAAGGCTCTGTGATCAACTGGGATGCACCACCTTGCCCGGCACCTCTTGGGATTGAACATTTGATTCGGATAGGCTCATGCGACCATTGTTTGCAGCGTCTTGCTGGTCGTAGAACAGTCGCGAAGGGCGCGGCTGGTGGCGCTATAATTCGCTCTGAAGCCCGCGCCCGAAATTTAGATTTGGAGTCTTTAGAGAAGCCTGATTTATGTCCACTTTGTGAAGATTTATTCGATGATGTAGAGAATATTGTAATTCGCATCATCGACCAAACAGGTGAGGTTGAGTATTCCTCTATTCAATTCGGAATTCATTTGCCAAAAGACCTGGTTGAAGAGGAAGATCGAATACGCACTCGCCATGGTTCCCCCGGTTCTCAACCGATGAAATCAGCTTTTGTTGACGCGATTCAAGATGCTTTGTTGACAAGTGTTAACGAAGTGCAGTTTGTCAAAGAAAAACCTGATTTAATGATTCTAGTCGACGGGCTCACACTTCGTGTTTCAGTCGATATACGGCCGGTATTTTTGTTCGGCCGCTATCTCAAATTAGAGCGTGGGATTCCCCAGACGAGATGGCCTTGTCGTGCCTGCCGTGGGCGTGGAGGTGGTTGTGAATCATGTTCAGGAACTGGCTTGCAATATCTTGATTCTGTGCAGGATTTGATTGGTGAACCACTGCGAATTGCTCTCGACGCTGAAGATACTTCATTCCACGGAATGGGCCGTGAAGATATTGATGTCCGCTGCTTGGGCCGCGGTCGTCCTTTTGTCATGGAAATTAAGCGACCTCAACGTCGTCGTATCGATATCGAAGAAATTCAAAAAGCTATTAATTTGAGTGCAGAGGATCGCGTTGAAATCAATAGTTTACGTTGGTCGGATCGTGTTGAGGTCCGACGCGTCAAAGAAACTCGTTCAGAAAAATCCTACACTATTCGATTCCGTGTCGAAGAAATGCCAGAGGAAGACTTCGTTATCGAGTCAATTTTGGGTCTCTCAGGTGTAAAATTAGCTCAAGAGACTCCGAAGCGAGTTTCTCATCGAAGAGCCGCCAAAACTCGCCATCGAATGGTCAATTCAGTTAGCGACGTTATCGTCGACGGCAACGAAGTCCAATTCACATTACAATGTGAGGCTGGAACTTACGTCAAGGAACTGATTCATTCGGACGAGGGCAGAACGGTGCCTTCGGTTCGAAGCGTACTCGGAGACCTCGAATGTGAGGTGCTGTGGCTCGATGTACAGGAAATTCACTCGGAGTGAAATATTTTGCAAATCCGAGTCCTTAAGAATACGAGGCAGGTCGCCCGCTTCCACGACCTATGGTCAGTAAGGTGAGAAGATGGTTACCCGCACACACGGACAGCGCCAAGGTACGCGCTCGATTCTACGCAAAAGCAAGTCTGAGCGTGGACGCATTTTCATTAATCGTGTTATGCATCAATACGAGATTGGTGATCGCGTTGCAATCGTTCTCGACGGCGCACAACACAAGGGTATGCCCCACCGTCGTTTTCAAGGCAAGACCGGCTTAATAGCTGGTGAACAAGGTCGCGCTTACATCGTTAGTGTAAAGGATCAAAACATGTCAAAAACCGTTGTAGCTCGTCCAGAGCACCTAAGGCCAATCCAGGAATGATTTAGATGAATGAGCGAGAATTTATTGATTACGCAACCGTTCGCGATTTACTCGCAGATGCAAACGAACGCCGTGGAGAACTCTCATACGAGCAGATAATGGCTCTACAACACGCTGAGTGGGCAGCTTCCACCAACCGTGGTGGAATGAAGACCGACCCTAAAATTTTCACCGCTCTTTACAATGATTTAACTTCAAATGAAAAGCTTGTAAATAATCCCGAAATTTGCGCAAAATTGGCCGAATTAACTCCAATGCGAGTTTCCGACGTTCGCGTGATTATTTCCAGCAAGCGGATTGCGATGGATACTTCAGAAATCGAGGAAATCATCACTACAATCCGCCAACATGTTCTCTGAACGTAGGAAAATGGTGATTACCCTCAACGAATCCTTTCTTGAGGGATAACCAGTCTGAAAGGGTGAGTGTCATGCATGCGGGCGGAGCGTTTGATTCGGCAGATGAGGAAGACCCTCTAGCCAATGAAACCCATATTCGAGTTTTGGATATCACTGACCGACGCCCGTTTGGATCTGAATTGCAAGCGATTTCTGAGCCGCGACTTTACATCATCCGCGCACGTGTCGACAATCCAGGTGAATTGACTACATCTTCAAGAATCGAATTGGGTGATTCCCAAATCGGTCCAATTTCGAGGCTACGATTTCGTGATTTGAGCTCTGTCGCTTCCGATTCATTAATCGATGAAATCGCCAGCTTAATCGAAGCAGACCCTGAGCGACATTTGAATTTCTACAATCGAGCGAATGCAATTTCATTGAAAATTCATGCATTCCAATTATTGGGAGGAATTGGTAGTTCGAAGGCGCAAAAAATGGTCCAATCAAGAGGTAGCGCGGGTTGGATGAGTTTTGAAGAAGTGGATGCAGCCTGTGAAATTGATTCCATTCGCCTTTTGGCAGAACGATATCATCGAGAGATGGAAGATCCGTCGAATAATTTGCGATTGTTGGATTTAATGATTCGCACCGATAATTAAACGGTGTTGACATGGAAGATCTCGACTCACGATTATTAGTTGATTTACTGCGCGACAGAATCATCCCAGACAGAAGTTTAGGACAACATTTTCTTTTAGATAAATCTGTAATTTCTCGCTCGGTTGAATTAGCTGATGAAGCAGGATTTCCATTAGGTGAAAGCGCTCATGTCATCGAAGTTGGCCCCGGTCCCGGTTCATTGACACTGGAATTACTTCGCTCTGGTGCAACTGTGACAGGGTTAGAAATCGACGTCGAAGCAATCGCCCATTTGAATCGTGTTTTCGGAGATGGCTCTGGAAAATTAGCAATAATTGAAGGCGATGCATTGAAGATAAAATGGCCTGAAAAAGCATCGCATCTAATTGCTAATTTACCATATCAAATTTCAAGTCCAATCTTAGAAAAAATTCAACAACATCATGCAAAAAATCCATTTGATGTTGTTGTTTTACTCGTTCAAGATGAATTTGCTGAGCGAATGTCAATGGATCATTTTGGTTCACTCAGCACACTCGGGCTCTCACTTTGGTTAGATTTTGATGTAAAACTGGACAGAAAGGTACCAGGGGGTGCATTTAGTCCAGCACCACGGGTCAATTCGCGGCTAGTCGTTTTGAATCCAGTCAATCGTCTCGAAGAAGTTGGAACAATTGATCGAAAAATGTTTAAAATTATCACAAAACATTGTTTTGCTAGCAGACGCAAAAAATTGCGTTCTCTGCTTGCGAAGCCGCCGCGACGATTGAGTCGAGTTAAGGGCTGGCATAAGGCGAGATGGAACGCGGCGATGAACCATATTTATGAGAATACACCAGAGGGATTGGATTCTGAATGGTTCGAGGAAAGGCCAGATGTAATGGAACCGGAAGAATGGGTGATGATTGCAAATGCAATTTCGTCATTTGAGGGAGATTTCTGACCGAATAAACCACGCATTCATAGCCGATGCTTGGTTGGGCAGGACACAGCGGAGGCTACACGCCAATCTGCTAACCGAGGTTGATTGTCATGGCAAAGAAGGACACCTATCTGGCGCTACTGCGTCGAGGTATCGATACCAAGACCGCCCAGATTCTTTCGGATGGTGGAATTAAAGTTGGTGATTTGAAATCTCTCGACGTTGAAACTTTAATCAATAATTACGGATTGAAAGAAGAGATTGCAAAATCTGTTCTCGATGCAGTAAAATCTGGTCCGCGCGCTTCTTCTCAACAGCGATTTCTAGCCGATGTTCTCTCCGATTCAGGCAAGAAAAAGAAAGTCGATAAGATTGAGGAACAGCGATTCAAGCGCGAGCAGAAGGATTTGCATACTGAACTGCTTGAAAAGAAAGAGCAGTTGCGAATTGCTCAAGTCGAACAATTTCGCGAGCGTAAGCTTGTGATGAACCGACTCGGGAAAACGATTGAACTCATCGTCAAATTAGAGACTATTTTTGATGAAGCGGACGAAAACAATCAGCGATCAAAATTAAAGGATCAATTAGAAACACGTGGCTTGGAAGCTGCTCGTGACCACGAGTTGTTGGGTTTAGTCGGAACTCCGCAAGATATTGTGGATTTCCGTCGAAAAATCGCTCCAGTTCTTTGTTTGCACGCGTGTCCTAAATGTGGTGAAGAAATGGATCCTCGTGGTGGCAATATTCAGGAAGATTTGAGTGATTTTTCGCTCATTTGCTGGGATTGTGAGACAGAATTCCGCGCACCAATGGCGCAATTTGTAGAGGATAAATTGAGTAATGGAAGCAGAATCACAATCGATCCAAATTCAGGCCCACGTCTGAAGGTTGTCCAACCTCCGAAAAAGACCGATGTCTCGAGCGTTACCGATTTATTGATGCGAGATTTGGAGTCTACTGGTGCCAGCGTAGCAGAACTTGAAGCCGCGGTCGAAGCTAGCAAGTTATCTGGCGGCTTGATGAGTATCGAAGATTGGATTGACCAGACAATTGCTGCAAAGGGTTACATCCAAGCGCAAGAACACCGAGAAGAATTCATTCTAGCAACAGGAGCGGGTGCAACGAAATTCAACAAGTGGATGAAGAAAGCTGGACTTTACTTCAATAAGCAAACCGGTCGCTGGACACGCTGGGAAGATCGTTAATTAGCCAATTGTCTGCCTTTTTATTACTGATTTTAACTTGATGTCGATGCGGCAATTGAAGAATCGAAGGCTTCTCGCAGGCTCGTGGCAATCGTTCGATTCTTTCGCGGGGAGTTGTTAATCGGCTCCGCTGAAATCACCGAAGACGAGCCGATTGTTGAGATTGCAGAGAGAGCAGGCATTGATATTCCAACTAATTGCACATCTGGAAACTGTGGAACCTGTCTGGTACGATTGAAATTTGGCCAAATAGAATATCCAAATCCATTGCCGCCTGGTCTCGATGAATTTTTGATTGAAGATGGCGGCATTCTCGCATGCTGTATGGAACCGGAAGGTGCATGTGATATCGATGTAATTCCACCATTATGAGGTTTGAGAAATGATTGATTTTACCAATGGAAAGTTGATGGCTTTTATCCTCTTTGATATTCTCGGCCTCTCATTTGCAATATGGTGGCTTGGTGGGCGAGTTAAATCAAAAATTTCCGAGGTCGAGAAACGACAAGAAAAAGCGTGGCACAAAAATGAAGAAGAGTAGAAATCTTGAAAATTATTCGTTTACAGCAGCAGTCCAACGTTCCGAATGAGGAATTCCGACAATTTCGATATGGCAAGCGAGAATACCTTTTGCCTTTACAATCTCTTTTCTTAAATTAATCAAATCGTCGAGACAACAAGGGCAATGTGGCTGACTTGGTCGAACCCATAACTCGACAATTCCCGCATCGTCAATTTCGACTCCACGCAAGATTCCTTCATCTGTGAAAGGTTTTCCATGCGGCTCTTTTCGATCTCTGAGAATACGAGCCAGACGGCGCTGAGTCGCTTGACTGGCTCGGGACATAACTTGTCGGCAGGGTAAGAGAACATCAATGATTTCACAAGTTTAGTGTCGTAATCAACCATTTAGTCCTCGACTAATTTCTCAATTTCAGATACTGAGGAGAGATTATTAGAGCCTAACACTGAAACGTTTGGTTTTTTGGACATATTACCAGACCGAATGGATTGGAAATTTCTCCCCCATTGTCAAAAATTCCATACCTTCGGGGGTGCGTACAAAGAGATCTTCCGTACCAATACAACCTTCTGGATGGATAATTTTTGGTTCGATTGCCATCACCCCACCTATTGGCAATGGTCGGTCAAATCCTTGAGCGATTACCGGAGTTTCATCGAGTTCGAGACCGACAGAATGACCGAGAAAGTACGATTTATCAGGGAGCATTCCCATTAAATTGTCAGAATGACCCATTTCAGAGGCCATTTCATTGCCGATTTCCCAAGCTTTTGAGCAATTTTCACCACGGCCGAGGCTTGCTGTGACCGCTTTACGAATTTCTACCATATCATCAAGCCGGCTCAACCATTTTTCACTTAATGAGCCGGCTGAAAACATTCGCGTGCAATCCGAAACATATCCACGGTGAACGTGAACGATATCGACGACGACTGGAGAGTTTGATTCGACTTTTCCATGGCCAGCGCCCAGGGAAGATATAGGACTCGCACCGATTCCACCGATGGCGGAATCGAAGTAGGAAGGGATTGCACCAGATTTGCCAGCAACAACTACGACCCGATCGCAATCCATCGGCCATTTTCTCATTCGAATGCGCCCTCCGAATCCAGCTTCGCGACTAACAGAATCGGCCATCGCTGCCAACTCAAGTTCGGTTTTACCCAAACCGCCACCGGCTAGAACTGATTCGAACATCGCTTGATTAATCCGGCCACTTTCACGAATCATTTCGATTTCCCACATCGATTTTACTTCGCGTAATCCATACAAAATCGGTGTGCAGTCGCCTATTTCATCCGAAAGAGAAGATAATTTATTCGTAAAATAATTCCAGCGATTTTGCGGCAATTTTCCAGCCAACATCGCTGGAGTACGAGTGCCGCCAAGTGAGCGAATAGTATCTGCTAATTCACCCATGCGAGGTTGAGAAACAATCGGATCGGGAGCATCACTTCCTCCTGATTCAAAAATAGCTCTCTCGAGAGAGCGACGAACAAAATGCGTAGTTTGGACAGCAGAACCTTCAGCACCAACCAACAAAATACCATTTTGCCGGCCACCGGTCAGATAATACAATTCTACAGGATCATCGATTAAGGCTGACTCAAATCCTGACTTAGCTAGCGCAGAAGCCAACTTACTTCGGCGTTCTTCCAACTCTGAAACGGGCACGCGCCAATCGGCACCATCGTGCCCGGACAAACGGCCCACATCCCAGTTCATACAGGTGGGTTAACCCACGGACACAATATCATTGGGGAAGGCAATTCAAGGTGGGAGCATCCATTACGGTCAAAGGGTGTCGGCTTTTCGCGGTAATCGTGGGAGGCGTTCTGTCACTCGACGATGTCCGCCTTGGTGGCAAGTGTATATTCTATCGCGTTGATGTAAATTCTCCTCTCGAACCATCTACTGGGGCCTTCTTGGATGACAGTAGATTACGTGCGATTTTACCTACTTTACGATCAATGAATAATTCAAAAATTGTCATGATTGGTCATCAATCCCGACCAGGTAAATCAGATTTTACCAACATGTCTCAACATGCTGACCGAATTTCTCGACTGCTTGGAAAAACGGTTAAATTCGTTCCCGATATTTGTGGTGATGAAGCGATTAAAGCGATTGAAGAATTGAATATTGGTGAGATTTTATTCCTCGATAACATCAGAATTCACGATGATGAAAACTCGATGAAAAAGGCATCACCAGAAGTCACTGCAAGTTCAGAAATTGTCACAAAATTAGCTCCATATATTGATGTTTATGTCACAGACGCTTTCGCTGCTGCCCATAGAAATTCACCTTCACTCACTGGCTTTGCCGAAGTTGTTCCATGTGTAGCAGGAAGATTGATGGCAGCTGAAGTAAACTGTCTGCAAATTGCAGTTAATGACCCACCCCGCCCATATGTTGCCGTACTCGGCGGGACGAAATGCGATGATTCATTGAGGGTTGCAAAAAATCTCATTGACAAGGGAATCGTCGACACAATTCCTGTAGTCGGAGTAGTTGGAAATTTAATGCTCTGGGCGAGTGGAATTGATATTGGAGAGTGGAATAAAAATTTCATTCGAAATGCACATGGTGAGATATTTGAATCGACTTGGGAAATGGCAGTTTATTTGATAGAGAATCATTCTGAGATATTTTTGCTTCCAATCGATGTTGCAATTTGTGTCGACGATAAGCGCGTTGCAAAAAGCATCGAAAATTTACCGACTGAATATCCAATTTATGATATTGGAATCGCGACGATGATGGCGATGCGCCCATTGATTTTGGATGCTGGTTGTATTTTATGGAACGGCCCGGCTTCTTACTTTGAAAAATCTGGCTTCGCCTTTGGAACGATTGAAATTTTGAATATGTGCTGTGAGACTTCCGCTGTGACAATCGTTGGTGGTGGTCACACGAGTGCGCTGGTTAGCAATCGCGGTGTTGCCGACCAAGTTACTCACAATAGTACTGGCGGGGGCTCGGTTTTGTCGTTATTATCTGGTGAATTTATGCCGGTAATCGATGCACTGGAGCGTTCCAAGGCGAAATACGCAACAATTCTTGATTCACTCGAGACAAAAAATCCTTGATTTCTTTATATGGAGCCACTTGGGAGATTTGAACTCCCGATCTTCTGATTACGAATCAGATGCAATACCGAGCTAAGCTACAGTAGCAACAGCGCGGCCACCAAAGATTTCTGCATAAGGAAATCTGTAATTATTACTTTTGTGCCGGCCAAATGATTAAGGCAATTTTCAATATCCAAATATCATGGAAGAAAAATCTCCTGATGCAGAAACCCAACAACCTTGGTTTGAAGGAACTCCAACAGCCGACCAATCTACCCCTAAAACAATCTTTGTCTCCGGTGATCCATTGATCGGCCCGAAAAGTTCTGCAGCTGTTATAATTGGTTGGATTTTAATAATTCTGGGAGCATTTGGGGTATTGAGTATACCATTAACATTGTTTGATTTTGGGGCGGCCGATATGAATGGTAACCCAATCACAACCTCTGTCACTTACAAAATTGTAACTGTGCTTTTCGGATTGGCCTCAAGCGGTCTTTCGATTCTTGGTGGATATAAGATGACGAAATATGAAAAACAAGGGGTTTGGTTTATCTTCGCTGCTTTCGGTGTCTCTTGGATTGGATCAATTGTCTCACCTCTCTTGTTAGGAGATTCGATGGGGATGGGAGATTCAGGAGGTGTAGCATTAGCAGGAATTTCTGGTTTTTGTGGGATATTTTTCTATGCTATCTGTGGATTAATTGTTGCAATTCCGCTGTTGATGTCAAACGGTGGAATGGAATAATTAGACTAGATTTTCTAAGTCAATCATTCCACCAATTCGTCGATTAACGTCTGCGATTATCGTATCGAGCGCAGCTTGATTACGCCCTTCCGCACGCATCACAAGGATTGGCTCAGTATTACTCGGTCGGCATAGATACCAACCGTCAGAATATTTCACACGAATTCCATCGACGGTTGATTTTTCCATGTCTAAAAAGGCGGCTTCAACTGCGGACATGACGGTTTCACGCTCACCAGGAAGAGGTACTTTTGCTTCGCCAGTAGAGGGATAATTTGGAAGGTTTGAAAACCGTGAAGAAAAGGTCGGTCCACCATTATCTGGGCTTGGATCACGGGCAATAATTTCGAGTAGTCTGGCGGTATTGTACAATGAATCATCAAATCCTGGCCAACGATCGTGCAGGAAAAAGTGGCCTGACATTTCTCCGGCAAGCGGACTATCTGGGTTATCTCGCAATTCGCGTTTCATGAATGAATGTCCGGTTCGAACCATTTTCGGAATTCCACCAGCGGCAACAATCACCTCCTCCAAAGCCATGCTACATTTTACATCGAAAAACACGGTTCTTTCCGCCGCGGTTCCGTTGACTCGTTCACTCAAAATATCGGTTGCAAAAATTGCCATCAATCTGTCAGGGTGGATAAATCGACCGGCTTCATCGACAACTCCAATTCGGTCACCATCTCCATCCATGCCAATTCCAAACTCGCAGCCATTTTCGACTACTGTTGCTGCGAGATCGACCATATTTTTCGGTCGAGTCGGGTCTGGAGGGTGATTTGGAAATTGGTTATCCCAATCACAGTAAACTGGAATGACTTCAACTCCGAGACGCTCCATTAATTGAAGAGTAAGCGGTCCTGGTACTGCGTTTCCACAATCGATTGCAATTTTTACTAAACGAACTGGTTTACCAGCATTTTCGATAACCGTTGCCAAATATTGATATTCAAATTCAGGCATTTCGGTAATAACTCCAGAGTTTTCTGAGACTCGGAATTTTCCTGCATCAAAAGTTGCTTTCAATTCTTGTAATTCTTCACCAGCCATCGGTAGTGCCCCTCGACAAATTTTGAATCCATTGTATTCAGGTGGATTGTGGCTGGCGGTAATAACTACGGCTGCATCAACCGGTAAGTCGACGGTAGCTCGGTAAAGTACACCTGTTGTTGTGACTCCTAAATCGAGAACACTCGCACCAGTCGAGGTGAGACCAGCGAGAAATGCTGCGTGAAGTTCAGGTCCTGATTCACGAATATCTCGGGCAACTGCAACTGTGTTAGCATCCAGATGTGTTGCGAGCGCCTTTCCGAGGCGCTCGGCAAATTCAGCATCGAGTTGGCTTCCAGCAAGACCACGAATATCGTAAGCCTTGAATACGCTCATAGCCAATCCTCCACCTTCTCATTGATGATTCCATCGTGGAATTGCTGTATTATTCTGTGCTACCGGAACCACGGAATGCTTCTGCAACAATTTCTACTAAGGCTCCACCGGGTAATTCTCGGACAGCAAAGGCTGCGCGTGCAGGTAGAATTGTGCCTTCCAACCATGCACCGTAAACTTCGTTGAAATCTCCAAAATCAGCCATATCAGTTAGCAAGACAGTGACCATTACTAAATCTGCTTTCGATGAATTCGCTTCAGCGAGCAGCCCATCGATTTTCTCAAGTGATTTAGCCGCTTGTTCTTTCAGTGTGTCTCCACCATCAGTGCCGATTTGTCCGGCAACCCAAATGTGGTCTTTTACACTAACACATGGGCTGTACGGGGCGAGGCGCATGCCTCCGAGATCGATTGCTTCTTTTTTTGTCATGACTCGCCGAGACACCTTGAGGTCATAGGATTATTCACGCAGTAAATCAACCACCGATGCGTGATCACAAGCTACATTTTCCACACCTAAATTGTCAATTGGCAACCAAGCTGCATCGACCGCGTCATCTGCTCCGATAGGGACAGCGGTATAATCGACTTCGACCAAATAAAAGATTCCAACACAATGTTTGCGAGGATCTCGCCCCGGTGCACCGAGAATTGTCAATGCGATTGGGTTACTTCCTTCAACGCCGGTTTCTTCTTTGAGTTCCCGCAAAACCGCATCCTCTGGATCCTCTCCATAATCAACGAAACCACCTGGAAAAGCCCACATTCCCGCCCATTCTGCTGGTTTTGGTCCACGTTTAATCATCAAAACTTCCAGTCCATATTCACCGTCTCGAACAGCGACAGCATCGACGGTAATAGATGGGCTATGGTAGCCATCTCTACCACATTCTGGGCATTGCTCATTGGCCATATCGCCGTCTCCTTTTTTGGAAATCATCGATGGCTTCGTACAAATTTTGCTTAGAAAATGAAGGCCAGTGGACATCGGTGAAGTGAAGTTCAGCATAGGCGATTTGCCAAAGTAAAAAGTTCGAAATTCTCTCTTCTCCACTCGTTCGGATGACTAAATCAGGATCGGGTAAATTTGCGGTGTAAAGCCGTTCAGATATTTGCTGAGTGTTTATTTCTTCCAAATCCAGATCCCCACTCGCATGCTCTCTTGCAATTCTTCTTACCGCATCGACAATTTCCTCTCGCCCACCGTAGGCTAAACAAACAGTGAATAGATAATTTGAGTAATTTTTTGTTTTCGATTCAGCCTGCTGAATCGCCTCTTGTACGTGGTCGGGTAGCAATTCAGTGCGTCCGACCGCTTGCACTTTTACGCCCTTTGAGTGAATTCGAGGGTCAGTTGCGATTTCGTCAAGTCCTTTGACGTAGAGGTCGTAGAGCGCATCGAGTTCGTCTGGGTCGCGCTCTGAGATATTTTCTGTTGAAAGAGCATAGACTGTGAAATATTTGATTTCTAGGTCAAGAATCCAATCCATAACTTCTTTCAATTTCTCTTTTCCTTGAGTATGACCGATGTTTTTCTCGACATTTTCATTCCATGCAAAGCGCCGATTTCCATCCATGATTATTGATATGTGCTCGGGTAGAATTTCTTGCTTGATTCGATCACGTAATCGATTTACTCTGACTCGATCAGTTCTGGAAATAAAACTCCAGGCGGTGCTAGAATTAGCGATTTTTGCCGCCGGAATTGCGACGATTCTGAATTTTAGAAGCCATTTTGCGAACCTGTCGAGGCGGCGACCAGCTGATTTCCGCGCACGACCCATGATACTACCGAATGTGCGCTGTGCCTAAAGTCGTCGGATTGCGAATCATTCAAAAACGATGTCTGCAGATTCGCCAACTTTCTCTAGCAAACCACGTTCAGGATTGACCACAATTACTTGGCCCGCCCGCTCCCAAACAGCCAAATCATGCTTAGAATTTCCACAATAACCGAAGCCCCCATCACCGTAACGAGCGACCAATGCTTCGGCTTTTTTGTGCGAGCGAAGATTGTGTTTGGTATCTGAAGCCATCACATCGGAGAATAATCCAACATGTGCTGCGATTTGCTCGGCAACGATTCTATCTGATGCAGTTGCTAAAATTAACGTGCGACCACGAGCTGCCTCACCGGTTAGCCAGTCGAGAAAAGCCGTATGATATTCAAGTTCAGCCGGATCAAAATTCAGTTTTGTGGCAAGGTCGCGCTTCCATTGCGCTCGCTTTCCTATAAATTCGTTGACAAGTATTCCAACCAGCATCCACGGGCGACGGAAGAGTACACGGGTGATGCTGATATAGCTCATGTCGCTAAGGATTAGAGTACCGTCCATATCGACAGCGAGGGGGATGTCGGATACCTCTGCCATAGACCTGCCTAGTCCTTCCATGTTTCAAGGATTTGCTACCGATTCCATGAAGTCAGATACCACTTCGTGGGTGTCGGGTTGACACAATGTCCGTGACAGAATCTGTTTGGCGGCCTGCCGCGATGCGGCAGATTGAGTCCGATTCTGAAGCACCTGAAGGATTTGAGCACATCATAGTCGCTGGAATCGGGATGAAAGCAGAATTTATCGAGCCCATCGATGCTAGTGATTGGAATTCTATGATCGCTGGGCTCGAATCTTGGGGTAATTTTCCAGAAGGTGAAGTCATTATCGAAGAGACAATTTCGACCGATCGAGGATTGGTTCTCAAATTGAGTTCATCTGGAAAACTTTGGTGTGCTGAATTTTTACCCTGGGGAAGCGATGGACGCTTGCGCGCTCGTATTTCTTTAGCTCCCGAATCCAATTGCGTTCCAAGTGGAGGTTTTGTTTCTGGCGAGCGCGATGTCATTTTGGTTCGCGAGTGGACAGAACGAGGAAAAACTGCTAATAATGAGTTGGAAACAGCCCTTCAGTCTAATGATTCTGAGGTTGCGAAAGATATTTTGTTTAGATCTGCAACCGCATTGGGTCGATATCATTCTGCGGCTGAATCGGGGCGTGTAACGCCTCCGGATTCTCAACGCTGGAATAAGCGGATGGAAGGTCTTGAAGCACGATTACGTGCCAATACGATTTGGCGTGCTCCACACACCAAGCAAACTATGTGTATGCCATCGCTTGGTGATGTGCGCTTTTCTGATTTAGAGGCCGATGATGATGGTAAATATGAAATTCGAATTGGGCCACCTCGATTGGCAGATTGTTTAGCAAAACCAAATTGTGAATTTCCTGCGATTCGAGATTTCGCCTCTTTACTTCATGATCTGAATCGCCTTCACTATGATTCTAGATCTCAACTCGATCTAACCAATCTTCGCTCCAGTCTAATCGAAGGTTGGAGGTCGACAGCACCGCCTCAATGGTGTTCTGAAAAGGCATTTTACACACCTCGTGGTGGTGTATTTTTCTGGGAATACGAGCAAATGTTGCTCGATGTATTGGAAGCTGTTTCACATCAATCTGGAAAACCAGAACCAGCGGTTTCGATTATCAAATACATACCTAGTATGCAAAAATCCATGTTTAATTCACGTATTTTGGCCGCCTTTTCGTACATGTTCGGATTTTTCAGTGCATCTTCATTATATCAGGTGGCTATAGGAAATAGTACGGGCATTATTTTACCAGTAGCTTTTGCTTTTGCAATATTCTCCTTTGGATTCTTCTATTATTACAAGAAATCGGCTCCGCCACCTGAAAAACCAATTTTCGTTGCATTCAAGGATTGATTATTTTCGAGGAATCAATTGATTCGCTGGAATTTTCCAGAATCATATTCGTAAATTCTCGGGACTCCGGTTGGAATTTCCAATTTTACAATTTCATCAGGAGATTGGTTCTCTATATGCATCACTATCGATCTCAGAGAATTTCCATGCGCTGCACATAGAACATTTTTTCCCGATTTTAAATCGTTTAAAATTTCGTCTGTGAAATAAGGAATGGTTCGCGCCGCCGTCATTTCCAAACTCTCTCCTTCTGGCGGTGCAACATCAAAAGAGCGGCGCCAGATGTGGACTTGTTCAGCGCCATGTTTTTCAGAGGTTTCAGCTTTATTCAATCCTTGAAGAGCCCCATAATGCCTCTCGTTCAACCGCTGATCCTCGCGTGTTGGAATTTTTCCTGAAGCACGGTTGTGTTGCATGATAATTACGGCGGTTCGCTGAGCGCGAACAAGAGCGCTAGTATGGATAATGTCGAAGGCAAAATCAGCCAATTGCTCGCCTGCTTCAGCAGCTTCTTTCTCACCTTTTTCAGATAGTTCAACATCGGTCCAGCCGGTGAATCGATTCTCAGCATTCCAGACGGATTGCCCATGTCTGATGAGGACTAATCTTGCCAATCTATTCACGCTCAAAGGTTACTGCGGACACGAGGTTCATGGAATTTGAGTCCTAGCTCTGCTGCAATTTTTCGAGCCATTATCAAGATGTCTTCTGTCAATTCTCGCTGAATCGATCCAGAGGAGATACAGTAGAAATTTCCACCTACTGTTACGATTGCTGTACCATATGATTGGATTTTAACCCAAGAATCTCCCTCTTTCATAGAGCGTGCATCCTCATTCGTGGCGATCAAAAGTTTATCACAAAATTGTCTTAGAGTCTCTGGTTTACTATCTTCTTCAAAGGCAAATTTAGGTTTAATTCTTCGGAATCTTCGCTTACTGAAATTTTCTACTGGCGAATTAACCAATCGCGCATTCGGTACTGTAACCATCGTATCAGCCGATGTGCGCACTAGTGTCGTTCTCAGACCAATATTGACTACTTCACCTTCGACTCCCTTAACAATAATCCAGTCACCAATGTTGAATGGTTGATCAATTAGAATTGAAATTGCTCCGAAAATATTGGCGACTGAATCCTTAGCTGCCAATGCTAGAGCTAATCCAGTGATACCCAAACCGGTGATGATTGGGGCGAGTGGCACTCCTGCCAATCCTGCCAATACGAATGCACCAAGGACTACGACTATTACTCGGCCGACTGATTCTGCGACACTCGCAAGCGAGCGTCGACTAGCCATATCTTCGCCCTCGACAACGATGAAAGCATCGAGGTAGTCGACGAGACGATAAGCTGCGATTAGCATTAGAATGACGAAACCAGCGTAAACATATGCGGTGATGGTTTCGACAAGAGACGTATCCCAAACCGGGTCAAGATTCAATAATATATAATTCATCGATTCACTATATGCATAAGCACCAATCATCCACCCTAGTGAATTCGGTGCGATTAATGTCCCGCCATCGATTCTTTCGGTTTTCGAAAATAGATTCATCACAATTGGGAAAACTAGCTTACTAGCAAACATTCCAATCGAGATGCTAATCAATGCTGTGGCCAAAAATATGATTAAAGTCCCACTCGAAAAACCGAGTAATATTTCCTCTCCATTCATGAACTCGTTGAGTTTCTCCATAGGCCTATCGCCCAAAGAGCCCCTTATCAAACCGTCTACGGTCCTGCGGACCGGAAAAGCGAGGCTTTCAAGACCTCCTGACAGTTCGATAGAGTGTTAACATGGCGTCCAGCAACTACAGTTCTGAATTTAGATTGATTTCTAACCCTCGTAGAGTGCCAGCGATTGCACTACTATTACCGCTATTATTGTCGATATTTGCACCGATTGCTCTAATCGGTCCAGCCAATGCCCAAGAAGCAGACAATGAAGTGTCACCAGAAGATATCTGGTCTGATGATTATCTGAATCAGGTATTTCCATGGTATGGCAATGATAAACTGCAATTTCGAGAATATCATGATTACTTTTCCATGAAGGAGAGAATGCAAACCCTTGCCGACCGAAACTCAGAATTCATTTCTTTCCACGAAGGTTTGGTCGGCGGAGTCAACGCTCGTGGCAATCAGATGGGAATTGATGATTACGAAGGTTGGTTTTACAATCATGCAAGTCCTTGGTTGAAGATTACAGGTGATGTAGCAGGAGGTGAGTGTAACGTTTACGTTGGTGATTGTGGAAATTACGCAGACCGCCCAGATGTCATGTTAGTCGGAAATCATCATGCACGGGAGTGGATGTCTTACGAAGTTCCGATGATGTTCATCGAGACCGTTGTTTACTATTACGGCATGGCCGGAGTCGACAATGATGGTGATGGCTTGGTCGATGAAGATGGCTGGGACGGTATTGATAATGACGGAGACTGTCTTAGTCTAAACTCTTCAAACCAAGATAGTAATGGAGACGGAGTTGCTTGTGGTCCAGGCGACCTCGGCGTTGACGAAGATTTCTCAGAGCAATTCATTACCGATATGATTAACACTCGTGAAATCTACATCATACCAATGTTGAATGTTGATGGCAATCGGTATGACCGAGAAGAATACTGTGGCGAATCCGCTTGGGAGAATTGCCGAACCAGCGGATGGCGCAAGAATTTGCGTGACAACACCGTCACTGGAGTCACACCTATTCCGGATGTCGATGAAGAGGTCGATGAGGGATGTGACGGTGTTGATCTAAATCGAAATTTCCAATTCGAGTGGGGTGCCCCACTCGGCGCAACCGGCCCATTGTTTCCTGGAATGTGTTATGCTAGCGGGCCGAATAATGATGTCTACAATGGGCCAGTTGATACCGTCGATCAGGATGAAGATGGTAAATTGAACGAAGATCACGTCGACGGCAAGGACGATGATGCTGACGGACTCATCGATGAAGATTGGATGGGTGGTAATTCTGAACCCGAAACAAAATTCATTCAAGATTTAACAGAAATGAATGACGATGATGGCGATGGAGCTTCCGAATTCAAGGTTTCATTGACTTGGCACTCTTTCTCTGAACTAGTATTGTGGCCTTGGGGGCACTGCACAAATTGTTATTCTCCAGATGATGAATACCTCGTATACCACGGTCAAGTAATGGGCGATATGACAAATTATGCTCCAATGCAATCTTCAGACCTTTACCCAACAACTGGAGATTTCTGTGATTGGCATTATGGCGTTCACAATTCCTATTGCTACACTATTGAGATTGGTAATGCCTTCCACGAATATCCCGAGGACATCGCTCATACTGCTGTTCGAAACCTCGGAGTCCCGTTCTATATGATTGAAATCGCTGATGACCCGCGCTATCGCGCTATTGTCGGTATTGAAAATACAACCAGCTCCCAATGGTTAGCTTCGCCGGACGAAATCCACGTTCCAAAGAATGGTGATATTCCAATTGGGCTTTGTTTGGATACTACTTTCCCCTTTACAACAGACATTAATCGCACACATTTGATGTGGCGATTGGTCGAGCCAACACGCCAACAAGATGACTTTGGTCCGACCGAATGGATTGCGGTTGAATGGGAAAAATCAGCCTTTGTTGAATCGGCTGCCACTTGCATTTTGTTGGATGGAAGCAATGGAACGATCGTCGAAGCAGGCATTCCTGTTCCGGATACATCTGTCGGTAAAATCCACTACAAGGCGATGTTGGGAACTACAAATGGAGCATTCCCATTCACATATCCTACTCTTGAGGAAGGTGGAAATTACTATGAAATATCTATTCCTTATCGGGCTGGTTTCGGCTCGACGATTTTGTCTCTGATGATGTTCGCCTTCATCGCCACAATGGTTTGGGGTGGTCTTGGGTATACTCTGAAAGAGATGTTTAATGATGATCGTGATGCCCTTGGTTTACCTGCAGAAATGCGTACTAAGGGGGATTCCTGATGCAATCCAAAGATGAACCAACTTCGGATGAGTTCAGTGGAAGGTTAGGATTAATTTTCGCTACTATCGGTGCTGCTATTGGTACAGGGAACATTTGGCGTTTCCCACGAATGGTTGGTGCAAATGGGGGCGGTTCCTTCCTTGTGCCTTGGTTAATTTTCCTATTCTTATGGTCTATACCTCTAATCATTGCTGAATTCGCATTGGGTAAAAGAAGCCGTACTGGTACAGTCGGTACTTTCCGTATATTCGCAGGAAAAAAATTTGCTTGGATGGGTCTTTGGACCGCTTGGATTTCTACAGCAATTGGTTTCTATTATGCAGTTGTTACAGGATGGTGTATCAATTATTTCCAAACTGCGATACGTGGTGGTTTGGGTTCTGAAGTAGACACAGTTCAGGTATGGAATGATTTCTTACAAAATTGGCATCAAGTAGTATTCTTTCAATTAATTGCAGTTGTAATTACAATGGCTGCAATTTGGAAGGGAGCCAAGGCAATTGAGAAAGTCAATGTTACATTGATGGTTTCTCTTTTCATTCTTTTATTCGCAGCACTATTCCTTTCATTTGTTATGGACTTAGATGATGGTTCATTAGATGGATTTGTTTACATGTTTAGCATTCAACCAGGATACCTTAGTCAACCTGAAACTTGGATAAATGGACTCTCTCAATCTGCTTGGTCTTGTTCTGCAGGTATGGGTATGGCAATTACTTATTCCGTATACATGCGTAAAGACGAGGATACTACTCTTAACGCTGCAACTATGTGCCTTGCAAACAATAGTATCTCTATAATTGCAGGTTTGACTGTAATGATGGCAGTATTCTCAGTTAGTGACGATCCTCTAGCCGCTGTAAGTGGTGGTAGTAGCGCAATCACTTTCCTAGTTCTTCCAGAAGTTTTCGCACAAGCACCCGGTGGTCCAGTTGTTCAACTTCTAATGGTTACAATGTTCTTCCTAGCACTTTCCTTTGCTGCTTTGACTTCAATGATTTCAACAGTCGAACTTTGCGTAAGAAACTTCGTAGATCATGGTATTGAACGCGAAAAAGCAGTAGGTTTCACTACTCTTGCAATCTTTTTGTTTGGTTTACCTAGTGCTGGTTTATGGATTCTTGTAGACTCCGATTCAGGTGTTGCATTCCCTCAATTCTTAGAAGTTCAAGATCACATCTGGGGATATGGGTTAATGTTCAGCGGGTTGTTTATCGCTTACTCAATTTGGAAATATGGCTGGGCTCAATACCGTGCTTGGCAAGATGAAAATGAGATTACCGGATTTAATTTCAGAGAATATCTAGATAATGGAGTATCTCCATTCCGTGATGATTTCATTAATACTGGAGATAATGATTGGTGGATTGGCCGTTGGTGGGATTATATCATGTATCTTGGATTCCCGCTAATGTTCGGTGTTTTGATGTTGTCATATTTCAGTGACTTAATATTCAATGCAGAACACAATCCTTGGAACCCAACAAATCCTGATGGGGTTATGATAATTCTTTTATTCTGGGGGGTTACAGCTGGTTTATTCATTAGTATGAACAAATATATCTTGATAAATCGTGTAACCTCTAGAAATGGCTCTTTCTGGCCCAGTAATTGGGAATTAGAACCGCGCCCACTTTATAGAAATGTTCCAAAAGGTGCGGAAGTATCGATTAAGGAATTACCCGGTGGAATTGATCCATTCATAGTAGAAGCAGGAGAAACTATTCCTGAAACATTCGTAAATGAGTATGGTGAAACAAAAACTCACACGCTTCATACGCAATAGTTGTAAAACTGTGAACAAAATGTCTAAACTCGTAAGTGACGAATATCCTTGGTCCAAGTTACTACGAGAGTATGCCATGTATTGTTTCGTTGGAATATTTAATGTTGCAGTTTTCTTTCTAATTTACAGTTATCTGTACAAGATGAATCTTAGTGAAAGTTATCCTTCCGGTTCAGCATGGGCGCCAGCCTTTGTTTTCAGTACTTGGCAATCACATTTTACTCACAAATTATTTACTTTTGAATCAACTTCTGACTATAAAAAAAGCTTGATGACAATGTTCTGGATATACTCGATATCATTGATTATTACAACCGCCTCACAATCATATTTTGCTGACACGTTAGGTTATCATCACTACTATGTCTGGGCAGCCGATACAACCGTTTTAGGATTCATTTCTTTCTTGGCACTACGAATCTATGCTTTCCCTCTTTCCGATGGTAGAATAACACGCCAAGAACGGCTTGAAGACTTCAAAGAACGCCGTAGGGCTTGAAGTGGGTTTGTTCGTGGGAGTGCTGTGACTCAAGGCGTTCGTGGCACGCGTGACTTCTATCCAGAAGACATGCGCATGCGAAATTGGCTGTTCGACCACTTCATCGACGCGACGCGTCTGCACGGTTTTGAGGAATATGACGCACCGGTGCTCGAGAGTGAAGAACTCTACACGAGAAAAGCTGGAGAAGAGATTACTCAACAGTTGTACAATTTCGAAGATAAGGGCGGGCGAGCTGTCACTTTGCGACCAGAGATGACACCATCACTAGCTCGAATGGTGATGGCGCGGGCGGGTGCATTACCAATGCCAATCAAGTGGTTTTCAATCCCACAATGTTGGCGATACGAGCGAACACAACGTGGGCGAGGTCGTGAGCATTACCAATGGAATGTCGACATTTGGGGAACCGAATCTATTGAGGCCGATGTGGAATTACTTTCTGTTTTGGTAAATTTCTTCGATGCGGTCGGTTTGACACCAGATGATTTAGTCATCAAATTGAGCAGCCGAAAAGTGCTCGAGGAAGTTCTTGGGTCACTGGGAATTTCTGGAGAAAATTTTGCTCCAACTTGTATTGTAATTGATAAAATGGATAAATTGTCAGCAGATGTAATCGCTGAACAATTGACCGAACTCGGACTTAGTTCTGAAGCGATTTCGACAATTCAATCAACACTATTAATTTCTAATTTTGATGAATTGAGAAGTGCTCTTGGAGAGGAAAGTGCGGCGATTGCCGAACTCGCTTCCCTATTCGCAGCAGCCGCGGATTATGGCATATCTGATTGGATTGAATTCGATGCTTCGATTGTTCGAGGACTTGCATATTATACTGGCATGGTTTTCGAAGTTCGCGATCGTGCTGGAGAATTACGAGCGATTTGTGGTGGCGGTCGCTATGACAAACTTCTCTCTACTTTAGGTGGTAAGGATTTACCGGCAACCGGGTTTGGTTTCGGAGATATGGTGATTATGGAATTACTCACCGAGAAAGGATTACTTCCAGAACTCGTCAGTGGAAATGACGACATCGTTCTTGCTCATTCTACTGAACTTCGTGGCGCAGCGATGTCTGTTGCTTCAGCGCTGCGCGCTAATGGGCGTTCAGTTGACTTAATTCTTGAACAAAAGAAGATGAAATGGGCATTCAAACACGCAGAAAGAACTGGCGCTGAACGATTAGTTTTGGTTATGCCAAACGAATGGGAAGAAGGCAAAGTCCGAATCAAGAATTTATTCACCGGCGAAGAAACTGACGTAGATATCGAATCTCTTTGATTTGACAATTTTATGGAGAGAGCACAGATTTCTAAAATTAATTTGAAGAAGGGTGATAAAAAAATGACCTCAATTGAGGTCATTAAACAAACATTTACGATTGTTTTTGTAATTTCTATTTTTGATGTTATGTTCTATATAATGTATATTCAAGAAGGTACAATAATCCCTCTGATTGCTTGTGGATTGCCACTAACATTAGCAGTAATAGCCGTTCTTCCTCAATTCATAAAGCATTTTTTGGGTGTTGGTCAGATGGTCATTACAAGTGATAACCAAATGATACTTAGGACCTCTAAACCTATAAAATCACATTTCAAACCATCGGGGTCAAGTTTTACACCTCTTACCCAAGTCGCCAAAGATGATTCAGATAATGATGAAGATACTGAAGTTGAAGAATCTTCAGATTGGTGGATGGGTAAAGAAGAAGATTAGTCTTCGTGAGAGAATCTACTAGCACCAACTGCAGCGAGTGCAAGTGCCCCGATTCCAGCGAGTAGGCCGAATCCTGGAAGAGCATCCTTGGCAATGTCAATCGCTCCACCATCTCCACCACCGCCTCCAGGGACGGTTGCGTTGACGACAGGGAAGTTTGCTTCAACGGTCAAATTTTCTTCATTGTTAGAATAGTACATCCGGAAATGAGCAGAACAATCGAAAATAATACAGGTAATATCATTGTATCCTGGGGCAGAATATTTGATATTGATTTCTGGCTCATCAATGCTTTTATTCCATCTTTCCATCGTTTCATTGACCGGAATATCCCAGCGGACGGACTCATCACTTCCAGAGTTCACGCTTTCGACAGGAACAATCAATTGTGAAACTGCCTGAGAGCCCTTGCTTAGTGTTATTGTTAAATTGGTACAATCTTGACTGTCAGTACAATCATTTGAGTCAATATTGAAAACAAATTCTAACATAATCGTGCCATTTGAGTTAAGAAGCATATCTTGCTTGAAATTATCTGAAATTCTGCAAGTATAATCGATTTCAATTTGCTGGCCTTGGCTGAAATCTCGCTGCCCATAGCCTTCAGCTGCAGATCCAGATGAATCATTTCCATCAAAGTGAGTATAGCAATTTGAGATATCACTAGATCCCCAAAAATGCATGTGCGGATTATCTACAGATGGCTGCTTGGGGTCTTGAGCTGCTTCTTGAGCACTAGCTGGCGCACCGATTGATCCGATGAGAAGGAGTAGAACAAGTGCAGCTGATTGCACCCTAAGCGTGTCGGTCATGAAGCAGGGTCAATACTTGCCTCGTTTGATACTTGCGATGTTCTGAACGGTGTTTAGTCAAATCTTTGTAGTCCACCAGATGTTGGGTTTTTGCCTTTTCTCGCAATATTTAGGGCTTCTCCGAGCATATCTGCGCTCATCATTTCAGCTTCAAGACGTTTATTCGCAACTCCGGTAATTATTGACATCACCTTGATGGTATCACCGAAGGCGGGGTCTTGTCTAGCTCCGAAGATTACATTCGCATTCGGAGAGATTCTTGAAGTCATTAATTCACAAACCTGGTTAGCTTGTTCAAGGGTCATGTACGGCCCTCCTGTTACGTGAATTAGCGCACCTGTTGCCCCGTCGATTTCGATGTCTAATAGGGGGTGATTGAGTGATTCGTGAACAACTTCTTCTGGACCTTGATCCGATTCTCCGTATAGCATCATAGTGACGCCGCCGCCTTTCATTATCGAGCGAACGTCGGCAAAGTCGAGATTGATTAAACTCGGCAAAGTGATCGTCTCGACAACTCCTTTGACGATTTCTGCGATGAGTTGATCCATTATGCTGAATGCTTCTTCTAATGGTAAATTTGGAACAAAATGAAGGAGTCGATTATTGTCGAGGACGAGGACTGCATCTGCTGCTGTTCGCAGCAGGTCGAGTCCTTCGAGAGCGCGTTGCATTCTCTGACGACGTTCGACAGTGAATGGTGTTGTGACCACGGCGACAACAAGCGCGCCAGACCGCTTCGCTTCTTCAGCAACAATCGGTGCGATTCCAGTTCCAGTTCCGCCCCCTAATCCAGCGGTAACGAAGACTAAATCAGCACCGCTGACAATTTTTGAGATTACATCTCGACCAGCTTCTGCACAACGACGACCCAATATTGGGTCGCCACCGGCGCCTAATCCGCGTGTAATATGACGACCGACGAGTAATTTTTGCATCGCACGCGTGTGGTCGAGATGCTGTTTGTCGGTGTTAATTGCAACAGTTATTGCTCCCTCAACACCGATGTGAGTAATCCGATTCATTGTATTATTTCCAGATCCTCCACAGCCGCATACAAGAATACGTGGATCGGGAGGGCCGAAGGACTCTAACTCATCATCTGTGAGAGTAGTGGGGATACGTCCGAGGGTAGAAGCGGCTTCTGTTCCGAGAGGTGTCCCTACCATAATCAATCACTCCGTGCATCCCCAGCATTACTGCCTTACATTGTCGAGTGCATTTCTTGGCATTATTAACCGTTGAGGGAAGGGGTGGGGGCTGAAAGCCGATTATCATGGTTGATTATCGGTGGCGGGATGAGTATTATATGGTAAATTACGATAAAATTTGATGCGTTTTTTTCCGACTTGCCACCGCAAAATGAGATAAAGAGAAGTTCGCTCGACCGACTCGTACCGCGCTTAGCTCAGTTGGCTAGAGCACCTGACTGTAGACTGAAAACACATGGTTGTAGGCAGCCATCAGGGGGTCCCCGGTTCAAGTCCGGGAGCGCGGACCAACAATTGCAATCACTTTCAGTTGGTTCGTGCTTCTGAATAATTGTAAAAAGTCATAATTTAGTAAAAAAATGCCGATTCAAATCTATCTGAGCATTTTTTTGAACCCTAAGGGTTCGGTGTCTAAGATATAGACTCATAAAGGGGTGGCAAGTCGGCGAGTCGCTACGAGGGATGATTATGGGTGTAACACAGTACGTTCGTGACGCTTGGAAGAATCCAAAGGCGACTATGGAACCTCGTCATCGAGTCGCTCGAATGGCGGATTGGAGAAATGATCCAGTCTTCCAGCGAATCGATAAACCAACCCGTATTGACGCAGCTCGACGAGTCGGTTACCGAGCAAAACAAGGTGTCGTCGTAGTACGAGCCCGCGTTCGCCGTGGAGGACTTCGCAAGGGTAAGGTCCACATGAAGCGAAAGCCAAGTAAGGCTGGTATCACCAAGATTACTATGGCAAAGTCAATCCAGAGAATCGCAGAAGAGCGCGTTTCACGCCGATATCCAAATCTCGAAGTTCTGAACTCATACTGGGTTGGAGAAGATGGAAAAAACAAATTCTTCGAAGTAATTCTACTCGACCCAAACCATCCTGTCATCAAGGCCGACAAACAATACAAGTGGGTTGCAGAAGGAAACAGCCACACAGGCCGTGCTTTCCGTGGAAAGACAAGTGCTGGAAAGCGTGGTCGCGGTTTGATGAACAAGGGTAAGGGTGCAGAGAAGTTGCGACCATCCTTGAAGGCAAACAAGAATCGAGGAAAGTAAACATCCTCTTAGATGAAACATCAGGCACCTTCGTTCCCGCAGTGCTCAGTGAAAATCGGTTCATTCAACGTTACCTACAATCGATATCTCTCGAGAATTACAATCAATAAAAATTGGTTTCGAGATGGATCAAGTGGTCCTAAATCACGTACGCAAAAGTGAAAGGAGTCCGAAGATTCATTGCATCGATGCATTTCCTATCGTTTGATGGCAGAGTGTGCGGTCAGTGAAATTCGAGGTCTGCCGGTTGTTTTACCGGATGGGCGACTACTTGGGACAGTTCACGACACCGTTCTTGAAACTGATAATTGGTCAACATCTCACATATTTGTTTCCGACCCTTCAGCAGATTTGGTAGAGGGTAGGATTCATGTTGCAATACCATGGAATTGGGTTCGCTCGATTGGAGATGTAGTGATTTTACGATGGTTCCCCCCAACTCCAATCCCACAAAAACCTTGAAATATATTGATGCAAGAACAAACATTGCCACGATACGATTCAAAAGTAATGTGTTTACGCTACAGCAATGCGAAGTGTCTCGACCACTATTTTCATTGTGATAATTATCGCCAGTGCGGCACCTTTGGTCACAGCTGATGCGAAAGGTACAATTTTTTGTACAAACGCTGATTTAGATATGATGCCGGCAAATTGGGAAATCACCGATCAATCGTGTGTAAGAATACATTTGGGCGAATTAAATCCAGGAACAACTTTGTCGATGGATATCGCAACTGATTCTGCCATCGATATTCTTCTATTCACATCCAATGCGATAAATACTTATCAAAATGAGCAGAATTATCGTAGTGAAACGATTTGGGAATCGGAATCTGTGTTCGAATTATTCAGTGGAGAAGGTGTCTGGCATTGGACGGTCCCCGATGATCGGCCGATGACTCACTGGTACCTCGTCCTCGATAACCTCGCTCACCCTCAGGATGGTGGAGAAGGAGGTCAAGGTGGTTCGGCCACGAATGTTACAATGGACATTTTCGAAGTTGTTTCTCCTGCTTTTTTGATAGTTGATACGATTGTTAGATTGGATATTAATGACCACGAGTTCGTAGCAGGTCCTTTCATGCTCGATGCTGGTACACAGATTTCTATACAGGCAGAAACGATGGAGGGTGCCCCCGACATTTTCTTGATGACTGAAACTCAAATGCAAGCTTACGAGCAAGCTGCCAGTGAAGGTGGTACGGCCGCCTCTCGCATAAATCCGGCCGACCTTTTGGCGGTTACTTCGACAGGTAGTACGGTTTGGACTGTTTCTATTCAATATGAGGGTGTTGCTTTGTATCTGCTCGCAGATAACCGCGCAGGTGGTGGTGGTGCAGGGACAAATATAGTCGCCTCTACAATTATTTCATCCCTAACTCCAATCCTTGATCCAATTCTTTCCGATGCAGCCTCCCTCGATATTGTCGACATTGGGACTCTGGTGGTGCTCGATGCTGGTTCGACCCCAAACTTTTCTAACCAAATCCTCCGATTTGGTTGGGACACTAATGCCGATGGTATCGATGATACGGTTGGCTCGATGATCAATGTTAGCTGGTCGGAACCCACCAATATCTCAATTCGCTTAACGGCGGTTTCAACCGATCTTCGAAGCGTTAGCATCTACAAGGAAATCGAAGTAAAGGACATCTCCGCCCCCTTGGCTAATATCGATGTCAACGCAGAGATTCGCCGCTCATTTGGAGAAACTCTTGTTCTGAGTGGTGATTTTTCTGATAATTGGGGGGTTGCAAAAGTTGAGTGGCTAGTAGATGGAGAAATCATCGAATCTTATGAATCGGACTTTTCTAATGCAGACAGATTCACTCATATTTTCGATGCTTCTTATGATGCTGGAAATCATGATATCATACTGCGTGTTACCGACTTATCCGGCATGGTTACCGTGGACAATGCCCCCTTGGATCTCTACGATTCAACTCCACCTGTGATTTCCCAAACCCAAGTTACTACATTGAAACTAATAGCAGGCCAGAGCCATGACTTTTCAGTAAATGTTTCAGATGAAGAATCTGGAAATTTAATTTATGCTTGGGATTTTGATGAAGATGGAATTTCAGATGGAACAGGGTCTTCAATAATCCACTCTTTCGATACCAAAGGCAGTGCATGGGTCAGATGTACAATCACTAATGATGCAGGACTTGAAACTCAAGTTGATATCCAAATTCAGGTTATCTCAGATGGTGGGGAAACTAGTTCGATGAGTATTGTAATGATAGCGGGAATTACCACTGGGGTCATAGGCCTTCTCGCTCTGATATGCTTCACGATTTGGCGTACATTAGAAAATCGAAGAATTTCGGTTTTACTTGCCGCAGCAGAAGCTGAAGAATTGGCGAGTAAAGATGTCGTTCAACCTTCAGTCAATGAACAAAAAGCGATGTGGGGAGGAGCGGATTCCACTCAGGCCGATGCCTTCAATCAGATTACTCAACAATCGCAACTCGGCGGCTTGTCCAGCGGTATGTCTGGGTTGCCAATTCCACCTTCTTCTGGCCAAGCAACTCATGGTGCTCAAATTCCCGTAGCAGAGATGGATCCGGACCTTGCAGAGTTGATTTCCGCCTCACCACCCCCAACCAATGATGCGAGATCTAGCTCAGCACATAATTTATTGGCGGCCTTCGAAGAAGATGATGCAGTGCCTCGTGAAGAGGTTGAAGTTAATTTCGATGATGATTCTGTTCCATTATCTGAAGGTATTTGGCAACCTCCAGTGAGTGAAGAGCTCGATTTACCTTCACCTCCTCTAGAGGTGGCAGAGGATACAATTCCGATCCCTGTTCCACCCATAGATACAATAGTAGAAAAAACAATCGAAAAAGAGACAGAATCTTCACCCCCGATTGAGACAGAAACAACTGATGTTTTAGATGCTGAACAAACACCTGAAACAGAAGATGAAAATCGAACGGTTAGACAATCGTGTTCAAGCTGTGAAAAAACATTCGAAGTTGATATGCCAAAAGGGGTAAATGCAGCTCGAACTGCTTGCCCTCACTGTGAATCTGTCGAAACCGTTCGTCTAGAATAAGGCGAAACGAACTCGATGTATCGAATGCTCGTGAAGGGCAATACCCTTTAGCGCACCTCTCAGAGGTGCGGTTATGTCCAATGGTGCAGTTCGGTTAATTTCGAAAGCGCCGGAAGCAATTAATTCGCAAACCATATTGCTTGTTTTGCTATTCTTAGTGCCTATATTTTCACCAATTGCTGCCGTTAATGCTGAAGCACGAATCGAGGCAGATGATTTTGAAATTCTTGACGATCTATCAAATGTTTTAGCGAATCGACAAAATGTCCTCGATTCTAATTCAGTCGACCAGTTAGCAAATCCTCAGCTTGAAAGCGTCAGAAATGGAATCGTTCCAACCGGATCAGCAGATCCACTCTATGGTGTTGAAGAAATGTTGGATCAAGCAAGTTTTGTCGATACAACACCACCCACTACAGTCCATCCAGGTCCGTATGAATTGTTGATAAATCCTGAAAATGTACCACCAGGGGATGTGACTACTATTTGGGCAACCTTGTTCAATCTGACCGATTATGTGATTTGGACAAAATATGTAGATCTAGATGGAAATACTCATGAAGAATTTACAATCGTTTCATTCACTGTTTCCCTCCTCTCTTTATTGGACCCAGAAACAGATTTTCTATTGCATGCAATCGATATCGATAATGATGGTGATGATGATATTCAAGTTGGATTAAAGGTCAGTTGGGATTTTTCTGACGGGTGGGGTATTGAAGGAGATACTTTGTGGGTTCAACCTGCGATTGATTATACAGTGAAAGCACTTGACTCTAGTGCGACCGATACTGACTGGGCTAATCTAGATACATTGGAAGTTTCCCTCATGAAGGCGTTCGGTTATTCTGAAGGAATATTGAGCGAAGGTGAGAGTTATGTTTGGGTCGTCGACTCTTCATTTACAACAAAACCTAATAATTTCGCTATTAAAGTAGGTTTTGAGAGAGTATTCTTTGATTTAAGTAATGCAGGAACAGGTTTGGTCACTAGCTTATTTTCCTTACTCACCGGAGGCCTTCTAGATTTATCCGCTGATGAATCAGATATCAGCCTCATTGGTATTTCAGCCCCATATTCAATTCGAGTAATTAATGATGGGCAATCTAATTGCCCATCTAGGTATTTACCAATTGAATTGACAACTTTACCATCGAATGAAATTTCTTGTGGAGTTACAGCTGGCTTAGGCTATATTCACTTCTCTCCACCTGATATCGATGGAGACCGAGATGTTTGGGAAGTTGCCTATATCGAGGTAGCAATACATCCTAATGGAGTTTCTACGACTCTACCTAATGTGGTTGAAATAGTCATTCGTACCGATTCTACCCTCGCTGATGGAACTGGATTCGGTGGTGAGGATGCTCTGACTTCAATCGAATATTGGGCAGATCGAAGAGCCGATATTCATGTTCATTTCCACGAAGATAGATCGGGTGGTCCTTCTGAGATGCCCGATGGTTCTCATGGAAATATTACCAATTCACTCGGGTGGCTACGTGGTATGCCAGCCGGATCATTATCGGCAGAGGAGATAGATAGGATATTCACCATGCTCGGTTCTAAATCATCGCCAGAATTGCCTGGGGGACAGCCTGAGCGACTCGGGTTGATAGTTGCAATCAAAAATTTCACGAGAGATACCTCTCAAAACGTCGATGACTCAACACTACCAGTAAATCCGGCTTATCCACCAAAATCATTGGTCCTCTTTCGTTCGGTTCAATCCATACAATCAATCGATTACAATTCTTGGCATAAACGAGGAGGAATTGCTACCGATCATAGTCGACTGCATATTGAAGCGAGTTCAATTCCGACAGCAATCGTCTTATTTGGTTCATTTGAGTTAGGAGATTCTGATAATGCTGATATGAGTTTGGATTCATCTGAAAATTTAGACTTTTTATCAAGAATACTCGATTCTGCAATTTTGAATATTGTTGATCTTTTCCTCGATGTAGGTACTGTCTTGAATACTATTCCCAGCGAAGTCGTATCGGTTCTTAGTGGAGGAGTAACTGGTTCGAGTTCTCTCGATGGCAGAAAGGTCAGTTTGTTGATGAGTGATGATTGGACAATAGAAAGACAACCATTAGCGATTGACTTAATCAATGTTGAAATTGGTTCAAGCCCACATCCAATTATTCCGGGTGACCACGTGGTTCTGGCTGAAGACCAGAATTTAGAGAAGGTGATGGGTGAATTCGGTCTTAGAGATCCAATCGTGCCAGTTGCTGCGAGTATACGTTTCAGTGGCCTAATTTCCTTTGTGTTTGACGATAATGATGAGACTGATATTCAATTCGTAAACCTTCAGACCGATTCAATTAATCCGCTAACATTTACATTCATCGAACATAGTGGAGAATCTCTTAATGAATCATCTTACCAAAGTCTAACTCTCTCAGATATTCCAAATAATTTAACCGTTACTCTTACTCCTGATTCAATGACTTATAGTGCTAGTTCCGGTATCGAAAAGATAACTTATCTTGGCCTTGATGCTGATCAGCGACAGGGGGCAAACATTCATGATTTACCTGCTGAATTTTCGATGGAATTTGGCGAGCGTACGCGATGGCGTGGAACTTCACCAATATCGACACTCGAAATCCAAGTTAGTAATTCAACAGATCCTATTACTATGAGTGGCGACCATTTCTTATTCGATCATGATCCAAACGATGGGACTTCGTCGATTTCCGCGAGATTAACAGGCTTGCAAGAAATAGGTTGGATTGAGCCAGTCGAGCAAGGTGCTAATGGTCCTGCAGGAAGAGGAACGGCATTTATGACTGCAGCCGGAGACCGGCCGCTGAGTATCAATGTCAACCATGCCCCCACTCTCGATTATGCAGGTCTTACTGCACATGCATTAATCGACCCAATGCCATCGACACTATCTGCGCAAATTCCGACCGGTGGTGATGGCGGTTCTCAGATTGATATCCCTGAATTCAATATGTCGAATGGTATGTCGGGAGTTGCCTTTTTCATCGGTGGATTCGCAGATCTAGGCCGATCTGTTAATTCGGTACTTGCTGGATTCACTAGCGATATTTCGACCGGCTCAGAATCGAATGATGATGCATTTTCCTATGCTATGCAACTGGATGCTGAATCCTCATTCGATATCGTAATTGAGGCAGTACATGGTGATCCAGTCGATGAGGAACCACCTTGGGTACATGGCATATCTTTTCATTCGTCAACGTTGGGAATTTCTGAAGGCTTTCACCTCAAAGCATGGTTGCCTGGAATGCCTCCTCAAATTGATATGTCGATAACTCGCTCACCTGTACAGGATGGACAAGATTGGTCTTTGCAATTAGGCCTAGATGGTTGGATTCCGGCTCGTCAAGAGTTTATGGTTCACGCCTATGGAATCAATGGCCAGGATTTACTCTTAACCTTGCAAGGGCTGGACGTTGGTGAATCTACTTCATTATTCGTTGACAGTACCTTTGAAGTTCGTTCGGTAGGCGAGATTACTGAAGTTTCAACCTCGACCCAATTTTCACTCAGTGAGAGATTAGATTGGGTTCATGCAATGTTAGTAAATCGTGAATCAAAGAGCCGAACCGAGATGTTAATCACAGATATTCCTGAAGCTATTGCTCTTCAAGCTAGCATTGGCGATGCAATCTCTCTCGACATGAGTGTGCCTGATATGTATCGTAGAGACGGCTCGGCTGTCGGATCCATCATGCTGCAACAGATGCAATGGTTGGATGATTCATGGTGGCCTGCAACGGTTTTCTTAACCGATATCCCTGGCTATATCAATCTGACAACAGAACCGGATTTGAATTTTGATATTACAAAAAATCTAGCGTTTCAAGGAACCCCAGTTCTAGATTTCACCGCATCTGATAATGGAATGTCCCTCTACATCGAAGCATTTGGTCGAGCGATAAATAGTCGAGGCGATATGATACTTCTCGCCGAGGGTATGACTGACCGTATGATAATCAAACCAACATCATCCTATGGATTGGCTATTCGCTCAGGAGGTGTTGGTGTTGAGAAACTCTATGTTCGTATGACAGATGTACCAGTTTCACCTCCAATTATCCTGGAAGAGTTGGAAGCGATGGGCGAAAATATTCGCAGCGCAACTATTCATGTCAGAGAAATAATCGGCCCGTATAGCGTCATCGAAATCGAAGATGTTGACGGTGGAAGAATCATCGTTTCTGCACGTGCTTCAGCCCAGATCGAAGGTTATGATGTCGATTTGCGAGGAGTGATGTTTGATGCTCAAATGACTGGTGGCATACCCACTGGAACTACTCTTGGGGTTAATGGTCTAGCCTCGGATCTTTCCTTGTTGAATTTGATTCCAGGTCTCACTGGTTCGACCCATCATTTACTTGTGCCTGAACCGCTGAGTTCTGGGATTCTTACAATTCTTGCAACGACTTTAGGGGGTGGCTAATTTTGGGACTATTAGAGAAGGTTCGTGACCAAGATTACGAGGAAACATTGGATGAAGAAATCGCTCATGATATACTTGTTCATATTGAAGAGTCTATCGATTTAATATCACCTACCAGAGTGATTTTTGCATCTATTGCTGCATTATTAATCCTGACAGCAACTCTGGTCGCACTCGTCTGGATCGTTCCATACGAGAAGGTCAATGTCGACGTGGTTTACCGACAAGGAGGCCCAGGGCATATTGTATTAGTAGAACTGGATAACCGTGGTTCGAGGATGATTGAAGATATTCACATCGATATCCGCTTCCTCGATTCTGATGGCATTGAAATCGATCGGACTTCATTCGACAAACAACAACTTGCAGCTCACACATCAATCGCAGGAGATGAACTTGAATTATTGATAACCGGAGAATCAGTATGGGAGAATTATTCTATTGAAATTTTGTTAAATTACGGCTATTATGATGGTAATATTGATGTCCGTTGGACTCATGACGTAGGACAATGGACGATGGAAACTTTTAGTGATGATACCGAATATCATTTCCTTTGATTGACATAATTTTTGAATATTTTTTTTTGACATTTCATGGGTTCATAGAACCCATATACTCAAAACAGGTCGGAAGTGGCGATTGATTATGGCGAAGCGTACCGCAACTCTAATTTTAGCAGTGCTCTTACTTCCATATCTTCCTTCTTATGACCTCGTTGAGGAGCATACAGAGTTCGATAACCTTGCATCTTTATCCGGAAGAATCGAGATATCCCCTAATCCTAACAGCATTCTCGATTGGGGTGAGCCAGCAACCACTGAGGGCATAGAAGAGATTCGAGACGAAACCGCAGAATCAACGATTGGAATGTTCACACATTCAGGCCTTATTCCAAATGAATTTTTAAACGAAAATTTAGCAAATTCTAGAATAGATTTAGCCATCGTTATCGTAGATGGCGAAACTGGATTATGGGATGCTCGATTAGAAATTCTCGATTCGGCAAATGTCGAAATTCGCTCGACAATCCCTCCATCAGGATATCTTGTGCAAGGGACTTTCGACCAACTAAAATTGCTGGATGATGTCGATTCGATCAAATCGGTTCACGAAGTTCCGGCTGGATTATTTGTCCACCCAGTACTTCGAGATGCTCCAGCAGACGAAACTCTAATAGTCGAAATCGTCGGTTGGAAAAACGCAGATTTGATTCGTCAATATCAGACGGAATTATTTGAGGACTCCTTAGAGGATGCAGCGAGTGAATGGCTAGTCGATTATTGGAGTCCTGATATTGGACGAATGTGGGGAGAGATATCGACCGAAAATCTCGGTGAAATAATTACACACCCTTCTATCGCATATATTTCTCCAGTTCCAATTTTGGAATTAATGAATAATAACGCTCGAAATCACATGGGAATAAATTCGGTTGAAAATACATTCATTACCGGTCTGAACGGCTCAGGACAGAAAATCGCAGTCGGTGATTCCGGCTTAGATAATGACCACGGCGATTTCAATGGTAGGGTAGCGGGATTAACTTCGGTAACTCCGGGGGATTCCTCGACTGCAGACCCTTCGAATGGACACGGAACTCACGTTGCGTGCACGGTTTTGGGTTCAGGAATGAGAAGCGCTGGTACTTACCAAGGAATTGCGCCAGAGGCGAGTTTGTATTTCCAAGCAATGGAAGATGATGACACCGGAGCCCTTTACTCATATGGAATTAATAGCATGCTGAACTCAGCCTACAATGCTTTTTCAAGAATTCACACAAATAGCTGGGGGGCTCAATCCGGCCACGGCAGTTATTCGACTCAATCCGAAGATGCAGATGACCGAGTTTCAATATGGGATGAATATTGGCAATATGAGGGGATGACAGTTCTCTTTGCTGCTGGAAATGAGCGTAATGAAGGTATTTCACCTCCTGGAACTGCAAAAAATGTGATTACCATCGGTGGTCATGTAAATCGATATGGTGGTGCTCCTGATGACATGTATTGGTGGAGCAGCATAGGTCCTACTGACGATGGTAGAATCAAGCCGGACTTGACCGCACCTGGAGATTATGTGCGTTCTTGCAGAGCCCAAGAGGCTTCAGATGCTGAAGGTACTTGGAACAATACATGGTATTTGGAATACAGTGGAACATCAATGTCTACTCCAGCCGCTGCTGGTTCAGCAGCATTAGTTCGGGAATATTTGATGGAAATCGCGGGACGCCCTGCTCCACAAGCAGCTCTCATCAAGGCACTGTTAATTCTTGGTGCAATCGACATGGGAACCCGAGATATTCCAAATAATAATGAAGGATGGGGCCGAGTAAATTTGGTTAATTCCCTCGTCCCAGATGACGATGTTGGTATTTTTGTCGATGATCGATCCAGATTATCATCTGGTCAACAATCGGAATATACATTCGATGTCTCGAGAGTAGGTGAGCCGCTAAAGATAGTTCTTGTATGGTCGGATTATCCAGGTTCTTCTTCCTCAAATTCTCAATTAAGGAATGACCTTGATCTGACAGTAATCAATCCTAACGGTCAAGTATACTATGGAAATAATTTCAACAATGGCCGCTCAGTCGTCGGAGGAAGCAAGGATTCAGTCAACAATGTCGAGGTTGCATTAATCGACAATGCGATGACTGGAGTATGGATTGTTCGAGTGAAGGACTCCTCTCACGGTGGAAGTCGTTTTTACCAACCATATTCAATTGCAGTGCGTGGTGTAAATGTGAATGATTTGAGCCCTGATCCAACATTTATTGCAGATACTTTTGATGTTTCCGTACCAATCCCTCAAATTGGTGAAGAGGTTGGTTTTTCGATTGATATCATCAATCAAGGTGCCGGTTCAATTGCAGAATTGAAGGTTTTAGCATCTGTTAATAGCGTTACCCTAGATATCAAAACACTCAGCATGTCAGCAGGTGAGATCGCTACATTAGAATGGTTATGGACGCCCGATATAGAAGGCGATAACACCATTATGATTCATATTGATCCTAATGATGATGTCGAAGAATTATCCGAATCAAATAATGCTTATCAGGAAATACTCATTGTCAGTATTCCTGGCGTTAGAGTAACTAGTGATACAACGACAATGACGTTGAGTGATTCATCTGATAGTTCGACGACTTGGAATTTAATATTGACAAATACTGCTTTGTTTGAGACAAATGCAACAATCGCTGTTTCTGAACCGGTACGGATGCAAGATGGAGTAGAATTTGACTGGTTTTCGTCGTTTACATCGAATACTTTCAATCTCGATCCGGCAGAATCGACTAATGTCGATTTGATAGTAATCCATCCGGCTCCGCCGGAACCTGGCCTATATCGAATGATAGTGAAAGGAACCGATACAGAAAATGAGATTGAATCAGAGTTGGAGATATATTTTGATGTGCCTCTACTATCTCAAGCCGAAATCCTTCTCCCTCCAGGGCAAATAATTGTAAATCCTCTCAATGCTTCAACCCTGCAAATTCAGGTGACAAATAATGGAAATGGTGCTCAGACATATGATGTCGAGATGATTTCACCTTCTGGCTGGCATCTCGGTCTCGATTTCCTTGGTGCTTTTGTAGGATCTTCTCACGGTTCCACAGGAACCTTGGCTAGCGGAGAATCCCGGACAATCGATATTACTGTGAATCCACCCGGAGCAATGATTCCTGCGGGTTCAGTGTTCCAAGCAGCGATTCAGGTATCATCGAGAGTTAGTTCCGAATTATGGGTGCTCGACATTCCATTAACCGTCGCAAACATCGATAAGGTAAGTATTACTCCAATTTCGGGTGGAATCGAGCACCAGGTCGAGCCAAATGATTATCTAAACATTTCAATTTTATTAAATAATCAAGGGAATCGAGAGATGGAATTCACCCCCTATTTACTATCAATTCCAGGCGGTTGGACTGTTGATGGCGGATTGAATCAATTTGTAGTCCCATCTGGAGAAATTATTAATTGGCAATTTTCAATTGAAGGCAATGGATTGGCTTCAAGTGGCGAATTGAAAATCAGATTAGCCACTCCCGATGGATTTACCATCGATTGGAGTCGAACCATTGATGTTCGTTCTGGAGCTATTCCACGCCTAGAATTCTATCAGGTAGCATTACCTGATGGGACCAATTCAGATTCACCTCTAGGTGCTGGACCCCATCCAGTAGGTCCTCCTGGATTTGATTTGGGTTGGATAATCCATAATGATGGTTCGATGACTTGGCGGCCGACGATATCGATGAATTTACCAGATGAATCCTGGGATTATTCCTGCACTGGCCCGACAATGATCTCGGCGGGTGGAAGTGGTAATGTATGGTGCACTGTGATAATTCCACTATCTGTTGAGAGTGGTTCCGAACCTAGTATTGATTTAGTGATGGTAGGAAGCGGTATTGAGATTACTGAGACGATATCACTTCTCGTTGATTCTGTTAATAAAGTAGATTGGACTATAACCGAACAATTCCGATCTCCAGAAGGTTATCAGAATACCTTCTCGGTTGAACTTCAAAATATTGGGAATTCTGACATTTCAGAAATTCTTGAAGTCAGTGGGCCAGATGGCTGGGATGTTATTATTCTCGATGGATTATTCGTCGATTTGCGACCGGGAGAAACCCGCTCGGTTAAGTTAGGATTCACTCCAAATAGTGGAGATGATGGAGATATCGAAATTCGGCTTAAGGGTGCTTCAGACATAGAAGGGAATTCATTTGTTGTTACGGTTGATGTCTTACCTGCTGCTGATTCCGGAAGCAGTATTTCAGCAGGTCTAACGGCATTAATAGTCATTCTATTATTCGCTATTATTGGTAGTTTAGGAGCCTTGTTTTATGTTCAAAAAGGAGGGGATTTGAAATCGATTATTCCTAACGAAACTATTGAACAAATCTCCAATAAGCTCGGATTCAATGAAGGGCCGGAAGAAAGTAGCGGAATTCCTTGCTGGATTTGTAGCCAAGATGTCATTATCGGCGAAACCTGGGCTTGTGGGGAATGCGGAGCTCGCTACCACATGAGTGGACAAGTTTCTGGTTGTGACATCATCGCGAAAGGACATTGTTTGCATTGCGATGCAGAGATTGAGCAACTCCTGGAAGCCTGAAATTTCCGCGACCCTAAGGGTCGCGTCACACGAAGACCTTAGAGGGGCAATAGTCTCGGAGTAAATATGAAGAACGCCACATCAACGCGTTTAGTCTTCATTCTGTTACTCTTTTCTTTTATCTCTCCGATGGTTTCAGCATCGTTCGAAGTGGCTATTTCAGCATCTCCAATGGCTCAAGAAGCCGATGCAGATAATCCAGCAGAGTACAGCATCACCGTTTCAAATACTGGTGATGATGATATGACGGTGAATTTAGCGACTTCGCAAGATCCTTCAAATTGTAATGGCTTTACATCGAATGTCGAACAAATTAGTGGAACCGTCGATGCAGGAACTAGTGAAACCGTAACTCTCACCGTTACCGTAAATGATCAGGCGAATGGAGATTGTGAAACAACGGTCACCGCTACAGCAAATGCTGCCGGAACTCCGGGTCAGCCAAAAACCGCAGATGTCACTGTGACGACGACCGCTGGAGATGGTGGTGGACTGTATGCGGTAAAACTCACTGTCGATGAAGATCGGGTCACATACGATGGTGATTCGAATGAATTCACCTGGGATGTCGATGTCGAAAATACCGGTGAGAATCAAGAGACGATTCAACTCGAGATTAATTCAGATTCAGATTGTGAATCTGATACATTAGATGCGACGGTTGAACCTACCCAAGTCCAATTAGAATCAGGTGATAGCGAAACTGTTGAAGTCACCGTGGAGATTCCAAATGGGCCAGCAACAGAAGCCGGTTCACATTGTTTCATTCTCGATGCTACCGTGAGCAATGATCCAAATATCGCAGATTCCGCTGAAGATAATTTGACATTGACTATCATAATTCCTCAAGTCAAAGAATGCGATAGCACTCTGCAATTCACTTCTATGAGTTTAGATCCAGGTGAAGTAGGGCGTAACAGCTTCACTGTGACAAATACTGGTAATACCGATTGGACGGTAAGTGCCAAGGCAACCGCAGACAATTTCGATGTAAGTGAATGGATTTCGGTAGATTTTCCAACTTCTTCTCTTCTTGGTGAGCCAGGCTCTACTACGGATACTCATACATTTGATTTTGATGTATCTCCAGATGATTCGGTAGAGGCTGACAGCCAAGTTCCAATCAAAATACAAGGCCGTTCAGGAACAGATATTGGATGCGAAAAAATTCTCCTCCTAACGGTTGGTCAAGTTCATGATGCCAGCCTCTCCTTGAGTCAATCTAGTATCTCAAATGTCGAGCCAGGGACGACGAAGAGAGTGATATTAACCGTCGAAAATAATGGTAATGGGATGGAAACTCTTTCTTTGAATTCAGAAGGTGTCCCCGGCGGCTGGCAAGTATCGTTCTCACAGCCTTCCGTGACCATTGGTAGTGTGCATTCAGGGAATAATGAGGACACGGTGAGCATCGATGTCAATGTTCCAGCAGATGCAAGCGCAGAGGATCAAACTCAGATTACATTTAGCGTTGGAAAGGGCGGCGGCACAACTCCATATGATACCGTTTCATTATCGGTTTCCGTCGCAGCCCGTCATGATATGAGTACATCGATTGTGTCCACTTCTCAAAAAGGAAAATCAGGACAAATCGTTCAATATCCGATCGATATTAGCAATACTGGAAATATCCGAGACACCTTCAAATTACAGGCTTGTGATCCTGGCGATCAGACTGGATGCAATCCCCCACTTTGGTATTCATCATTCACTGACCAAGAGGGTAATTCAATTTCACAAATTGTCATTGATCCTGGTCAAACAGAACGCATTTTCTTAGATGTAACTGCCGAGGGAGAAGAGAATGGTGATAGGGCCTCAATCCTTGCAAGAATCGCCATATACGGTACCAGTGAGTCGGCAGATCATACAGTTCAAGTCGAAGTATCAAATTTCAATTATGGAATGAGCATTACTCCTGTAGAACCGGGTGAAGTATCTGGTCAATTACAAGTCAGCCTTCCTCCAGGGGGAGTGGGTTCAGCATCATTCTGGGTTGAAAATACAGGAGATTTCCCAATCGGGGATAATGCAGTGATAACCGTCACTGGCATGGACTCTTCTGTAATCCGAACCGTGCTAGTTGAGGGTGTTGAGATGAGCGAGCCATTCCACGTCGACATCGGTGCTGAAAACCGAGTTATGATTACTCTTAATTTCGAAGTTTTGGAAGGAATTTCGAATGGAGCATCAGGAATAATGAGGGTAACTGCAGCTAGTGAGTTGAATGCTATTCAGAGCACAACAGTCAATTTAATCGTCGATGTAATTACTATTCACGATTTGCAATTTACACTTGAAGATGAATCTCACAAAACAGTCACGTATCCGAATAAGGGTGTATTCACTATCTTCGTTACCAATCATGGAAATGTCAAAGAAACGGTTGTAATCGAATCATCAGATCCACTCCGATTCTGGTCCGTCGATATCGTTGAGGAAGAGTTTGCTCTTGCTGCTGGTGAGACTCAAGAAGTCGAGGTTCGTGTTACTCCTCCGAGCGATATGTTCAACGATGATACCTATGAATTTACCATCACGGTAATGCCGAAAGGGTTGCCTGTCGCCGGACAACCTCTCGACTTATCTGTGACGGCTGAAATGCCAACAGCTTTTATTTTCCTTTCCGACGAAATGGTTCAGTATGTAGGGTATATTTCGATTGGAATCGGGGTACTGCTCGTTGTAGTTTTGTATTTCAGATCACGTTCAGAAAACCAACAAATTCTTCAGGCGCTCGAACTTGAGTATGAAGACTAAGTCAAAACTCACCGTCTCAACCTGCTTACACTTATATTCAACTTTTTTATCGCCAGTACTATCGGTACCTATGGTACCGTCAGGTGTTCGACATGCAGACAGTTTCAGAAGCATATCTCGCAGTTGCGATAATGACATTGGTTGGAATTGGATTTCCCGTTGGAAGTTTCATTCTATCGAAGCTCCTTCGTCCTTCGTATAATCAAAATGACCCAACAAAAGTCAGTTCATGGTTACTGCCAGGATATGAGACCGATCAGACTCTCTATGTTCGTCGAGATAGTACCTATGAATGCGGTTCCGCACCAGTTGGTGACGCGTTCATCAATTTTCATTTCCAGTACTATTGGTATGCTATCATTTTCCTAGTCTTCGATATTGCCTTCATGTTCCTAGCTTTCGGGGGGATAGTCGCAATTCAGGAATCAGGTGGCGATATTGACATTTGGGGTGCATTAGCGACGATGACGATATTCATTTCTCTTATGAGTTTGGGAGTTTGGCATGTTTTCCGAAAGCGTGGGAAAATTTACATTTGAGGTGATATGATGTCTGACGAAGAACAAAATTATTCTATGTTCAGTAGCAGAATCCTCGTCGATACGATTGGCGATGTTACTGACGATGCACTCAAGGCTAGTGGAATGAAGGAAATAATTGGTGTTCTAGCCGGACGATTATTTAATTGGGGACAAAGAAAATCTCTTTTCCCTCTCCATCTCGGTATCAAATGTTGTGCCCTTGAGATGGCAGCTGCTGGAGCTAGCCGTTTCGATGCAGAGCGCTTCGGGGTATTCTTCCGTTCAAGCCCTCGTCAATGCGACGTGCTTCTCGTCAACGGCCCAATCAGCAAAAAATTCGCAGATCCAATCACTCGATTATGGGAACAAATGCCAGAGCCAAAATGGTGCATCGCTATGGGTGAGTGTGCAATTTCAGGTGGGCCGTACTTCCAGTCGTACAACATTCTCGAAGGGGTTGACACAATCATTCCTGTCGATATTTACATTCCAGGTTGTCCTCCTCGCCCAGAAGCACTAATCGATGGATTCGGAAAATTACGTGAGAAGATTATTCGTATCGGGGCGATGCCGAGCCATGCTCGAATTGATGGGAGCTCACCGATTATTATTGGAGATGATTGAGGGATTTCAATGAGAGTAGTTTCAGAAAAAACCCAATCAGCAGTAGCTGAAAAAATTGCCCGATCACTTTCGACGATGGATGGCGTCAAAGCCAGCGTCGATGAGAGGACGAATGGTACCCAAAATCGCTACATCGTTACTGTTGATGTCGATGTTGAAAATTGGCGTGCGACCGCAGAATCACTTCGCAATGATCACGAGGTTGATTATTGCTCGATGATCACAGGAATACATTGGCCAGAATCAGAAGAAAAAACTTGGGAAATTGTTTACCATTTCCTACGAACTGGTGTCACCGATCCTGCCATCGAGGAAGGAGTAGTAGTCCCAAATATCGTCGATTTTAGTAAAGTAAAGGGTAAGAATGTTCCACTTGAATTACAAATTTCAATAATATTAGGGGAGACTAGAACTCCAAGTGTTGCAAGTGTGCAAGATATTTGGGTAGGTGCAGATTGGAACGAGAAGGAAACCTGGGATTTGGTTGGAATCGTCTTTGAAGGTCACAAAGGAATGCGTAGAGTATTGAATCCACACGAATCCCCTGCGGGATTCCATCCGTTGCAAAAACAGCACAAATTACGTTATCATGATCACGAAGAAATGTATGATGATGCACAAGGATTCATGAGAAAGCCAACTGATGTTGGCAAGGTAAAATGAGGTGAGATAATGGCAGAAATGTGGATATCAATGGGGCCTCAACATCCAATGACACATGGTCTTTGGACTTTGAAAATTAAGGTCGATGGTGAAACTGTCGTCGACACCGAGCCCGAATTGGGTTACATTCATCGTGGTGTCGAAAAAATTTGTGAATCGAGAGATTTCACTCAGATTACAACCTATTGTGATCGACTTTGTTACGCTTCAGCAAATACCTGGTCGCACGCTTACATTTACGCCGCAGAGGATTTACTCGGCGTCGAAGTTCCAGAACGTGCGGAATACATTCGATTGATTGCTATAGAATTGCAGCGATTGGCGAGTCACTTGATGTGGCTTGGAGCATATGGCCCAGATATTGGAAATCTCAGCGCGATGGTTTGGTGTCTTCGAGAGAGAGAGATGATGATGGATTTGCTTCAGGAACTGGGAGGTTCCCGAATGCACTACAATTTCCCTCGAATCGGTGGTGTAAAGCGAGATTTACCGACCGGATTCGCTCTTCGTGCACGACATAAGGTCAAACTCTTCTTGAATCGAATGCAAGAATATGAAGCACTTTTCGATGAGAGCACGATTTTCTTGATTCGTAGCCAAGGTGTCGGATATACCAAGGCAGCAGAAATGATCAACGCTGGTGTATCCGGTCCTAACATTCGAGCGGCTGGAGTCAATTATGACATTCGCTCGGCTCACCCTTACTCAGTTTACTCAGAATTAGATTGGGAGCCTGCCGTCGAGCGCTCTTCGATCAAGGGTGCTGATTGTTACGATCGTTATCGGATTAGAATGGAAGAGATGCGAAACAGTGCAAATCTAGTTTTACAAGCTCTCGATAAAATTCCAGGTGGCGCGGAAACATATCACGAACCTGGTGATCCAAAGATTCTCGCAAAATCTCCTTCTCGTGCACCTGAAGGAACTTCTGGAAGCCATCATTTTGAAGATAGTCGGGGTGAGTCGATGTTCTACATCGCCGGCGGTGGTGAGGGCCGAGGAAAGAAACCATACCGAGTTTCAATCCGCTCTCCAATGTTCATTACAATTCCATATGCTGCAAAGACCATGATCGGTTACAAGGTTGCAGACATTCCTGCGATTATGGGCTCTTTCGACCCATGTATCGGGGAGACGGATCGTTGAGGTGATATCATGGCAAGTACAGATTGGTTAGACATCAACGGTTGGGTTATCTCGCTTGTTGAATTTTCGATGGATACAGTCCATGATTTACTTCCATTCTATCAATCCGAATTTGCTTCAGTGCAGCCGATGTTGGAAACTTTGATTTCAACATCGATAATATGCACAATAATTTTCGGATTGATGATGACTACATTGCTCGCCCTCACTTGGATTGAGCGAAAATTCATTGGGCGTCTTATGGACCGATTTGGTGCTACAACATCTCTACGAAGCCTATGGGTTGGTGAAAGTGGAGTGACGGCAGGTGATTGGTGGAATCAATTACCACTTGGAATCGGAGCACCTATTGGCTGGCTCAATGGAATTCTAAACTCAATTGCAGGTAATGACCACAAATTAGAGACGATTTCTCGAGTCAATAATCGTGGTTATCATGGAATATGGTTTCTACTTCCTGGATTGTTTCAAAATGTTGCAGATTTCATCAAATTCGCCTCAAAGGAACACATTGTCCCAGAAAAGGCTGATAAATTTGTTTTCGAAATCGCCCCGGTTATCATTCTAGCTACAACGATTATGGTTTTTGCATTTATACCGTTTGGGCCGCATATTTGGGCGGCAAACCCAGAATTATCTTTGCTTTTCATGATGGCAATTTTTGGAATTGCCCCACTCGGTGTTTTCTTCGCCGGTTGGTCATCTAACAACAAATATACCTTGATTGGTGGAATGAGATCAGCAGCCCAACTTACCGCATACGAGATTCCTCTACTAATCACTGTTCTCGGCGTCGCTGTTTTGAGTGGGTCATTCAACATCATCGAAATCGTTGACTTTCAAATCCAACAAAGTGATACTTGGAATATTTTCCTATTGCCTCTTGGTGGAGCACTTTTCTTAATTACAATGATTGCTGAAGTTGAGCGCATTCCCTTTGATATGCCAGAGGCGGAAGCAGAATTAGTTGAGGGTTGGTGGACTGAATATGGCGGTATGCGCTGGGGACTTATGTTCGCTGCGGAATATATGAGATCATACGCAGCGTGTCTATTATTCGCACTATTCTTCCTCGGGGGATGGCAATTCCCATTCGAAGACACCCTCGCGAGTTTACCGACGATAGGTGGAGCAATAGCAACCATTCTCTCACTGGTGCCTGGTGTGGTCTGGTTAATCGCGAAGGCTTACGTTTTGTTCGCTGGATTCGTATGGGTTCGCGCATCACTTCACCGAGTCCGGACCGACCAAATTCTTGAATTTGGTTGGAGATATTTACTTCCACTTTCAATCGTAAATCTAGGCGTTGCAATCTATCTACGCCTAGAGGTTTGGACAGGTGAATCCTGGCCTGTTTGGACTGCACCTGCTCTGAGTTTAATCGCTCTAGCACTGTTCATAATTTATGCAATTGATGAGGATAAAGATGCACTGGCTTACTCTCGTCGACCTTACAATATTCAAGCTTCAGACAAAGCATATCCAGGGAGACATAAGGAATAGGGGTGAAATAATGGATTACAATACTGGACACCCTCATGCTACACCCAACTTCCGCAATTTGGTTTTAAAACCAATGTGGATGACGATGAAAACCGCTTTGCGAACAGTCCCATATCTGGGTAAAGCGAAGTTTTTGAAAAATAATTATCATGCTCAAGAAGCGGTGATGATGGATGATTTTACCGCTGAAAGAATTGGCAGTGATCATCCAAGCCACGGCCATCAATACGCTCCCGATCGTGAATCGACCGATGTAATGCCTTTCCTTGAACGCCCAGTCACTGTAATGTATCCGTATGAGCGTCTCGAAGATATCGAACCTTGGCTTTTCGTTCCAGGTAATTACAATGGCAGAATAGGAATTGTTTGGGAGACTTGTACTGCTTGCAAAGCATGTGTTAAGGCTTGTCCAAACGATTGCCTTCACATGACCACAGAAACCCGCATTAATGTTCTCGACACTGCCGAAGAAGGCGATGAATGGCACGGTTTCGGCAGTGAAATTGAAGCCGGCGGATTGGCGGCTCGTAAGAAAGAAGATTTCGCTGAACTCGCTGAAAATCACAATTTAATGTTCGATCATGTGGATGCTCCTCAACAATACGACTTTGCAGAAATAATCGATATTTCTGGTAATAAGGCGACAGTTCGCTGGCAGGATGGGTCAGGTATCGAGACTCTCGATTCCGCATCACTATCACCAGCAGAGGTTGATATCGTATCGGGTCAAATTGACCTTGGCCGATGCATGTTCTGTGGATTATGTGCAGAATCATGCCCATTCGAATCTTTCTTCATGACAAATGAGTACGATGGTATGACTGGTTATACACGCGAAGATCTCTGGATGGATGCGAGCCGAACTCGCTTACTTCCAGCAGTTCACCAAGAGCGTGTCGATATGGAATTAGCAAAACGCGCTCAAAAAGAGCAGAAGAAGCGTGCAAAAAAGGCTGCGAAGGCTGCTAAAGCAGCGGCGGAGGCATGATTTTAATGGCATTTGATCCAGAAGCATTTGCATTTGTAATTTTTGCAGCATCTGCAATAATCGGCGCTCTTGGTTGCGTATACGCGCGCCGAGTTGCGCATTCTCTTCTTTCTCTGATGTTGACTTTCATGGCTGTTGCTGCGGTAATGATCCTCGCACAAGCTGAGATGTTAGCAGCGATTCAAATTCTCGTTTATCTCGGTTCGGTGATGTTGGTTGTTCAATTCGGTGTGATGCTCACTCGCCGGCAAATCCAGGAAGGTGATATCGAATGAAGGCCCTATCAATTCTTTCAAAATTTGGTGTTTTTGCATTTATTCTAATCGTCTTAGGTGAAGTGATGTCGCATTCGATGTGGGATGCTTCAGGTTCTGCACCATCTACGCTTGACTTTGCTCTCTCCCTCTATGGAGAATGGGCTATGGCGACTGTAATCTTAGGTCTTTTACTGGCTATGGCAATGATTGGAGCGTCCTATTTGGTTCGCGACGAACGCCTGATAAACCTCATCTGGGATATGGGCGGTGATGTCGAATGATCGATCCAAGTTGGATAGCCGGACTTGGCGTAATTCTCTTTGGAATTGGATTACTCGGTGCCTTTAGCCGAAGCAATGGAATCATCGTATTGATGTGTATCGAAGTTATGCTAAATGCTGCTAATCTAAACTTCGTCGCCGGTGCTGCGCATTACGGTGATGTCAACGGTTGGGTTTTCACTGCGATTGCAATTGCAATCGCGGCTGCAGAAGTTGCAATAGGACTAGCTATTTTCCTTTCCTTGTACTCCACTCAGGAGACGATTTCGCTCGATGAAGCGAGCACTCTGAATAATTGAGGTGATATTATGAGTGAAACAAAAAATGAATACAAACTTCTCTTGCCTCTAGTGCCAATCTTGGCAATAATTCCGTATCTTGCGATAGTGCAAGGATGGGAATCAATTGATGCAGCGATATTTATCGTCGCAGCACCATTTGTCGCATTTCCAACAATATTAATTCTCGGTCAAGTCTACAACAAAAATAAGACTTGGAAAAACACTTGGAAAGAAGGAGGAATTCTTGGTATCGGCGCTTTGGGTGTTTCCCTCAGCGCCGCAATTTGGATTCTCTTTGATTATCTGAATGGAACTGCACACTTTGCCAACCATTCGGTATCGCATTGGTTAGAATGGATATCCTTCGATGTTCTACAAGCTGATTACACGATGACTGAAACTCGGATTCTTGGGATGGGTGTGTGGATTGATTCATTGACTTTGATGTTGTTGTTCGTCGCAACTTTCCTATGTTTCCTAATATGCTGGTTCGCAATCGGTTACATGACCACAAATCCAATCAACGAGGATAGTAATCATCGGTTCTTCGCTGAATTCGTTCTGTTCAGCATGGGTATGTTCGGAATGGTTCTTGCTGACAATTTCCTTTGGCTCTTCATCTTCTGGGAAATAATGGGTCTATGTTCATACCTTCTCATTGGATTTTATTATTGGAAAGATAGTGCTGCTAAGGCAGCAAAGAAGGCTTTCTTGACAACTCGTGTCGGTGACGTTTTCTTGATGGTCGGTCTATTCATTCTCTACGATATCTACGGTTCTCTCGAGTTTGCTGTTGTATTCGATGATCCTTCGACTGGAGTCGGTGGAGCCCTCGTCGATTCCGGCCAAATGTTTTGGGCTCTGACGATGTTATTCATTGGCGCTATTGGGAAGAGCGCACAATTCCCATTACATGTTTGGTTGCCTGATGCAATGGAAGGCCCTACTCCTGTTTCAGCTCTTATTCACGCTGCGACTATGGTAAATGCTGGACTTTACTTAGTTGCGAGAATGATGCCTTTTGTCGATATTCACCACCACGGAATCGCAGGTTTGGAAGATTTCGGAATTATGGTAGCATATATCGGTGGAATTACTGCTTTCATGGCTGCTTCAATCGCATTTGTACAAAACGATATCAAGAAAGTCTTGGCTTATTCGACAATGTCACAATTAGCTTACATTTTCACTGGATTAGGCTCAGCACTCTACTTCCTCAACATCGGAAATTACCACGCTGGCTACTTCGTTCTCGGTGCTTCTCTATTCCATCTGTTTAACCACGCCATGGCAAAGGGCATGCTCTTCATGGCTAGTGGTTCAGTAATTCACGAAGTTCACCACGCTCACGACCATCTTTCTTCGAGCCATGATGATGGTGGACACCACGACTTCGACCCTCAGGATATGCGTAACATGGGTGGATTGGCATCAAAGATGCCGGTTACTGCAACTGCGATGATGTTCGGTTCGATGTCGATAATCGGGATTCCGTTAATCGGCGGATTCTGGTCGAAGGAAGGTATTATCGCTGAGACTTGGGCTGCATATTTCCATGGTGAATCAGCGATGCTGGTTCCGGCAATTCTGATACTAGCAACCGCTGGAATGACTGGATTCTATATGTCTCGAATGTGGTTCATGACATTTGCAGGTCAACCGAAAAATGAGGTTGTAGACCATGTTCACGAAACGACTCCTTGGATTAAGGAGCCATTACTGATTCTAACTTTGATTACAGCTATTGGTGGATTTGTCTTAGCGCTTTATGGGGTCATCGATTTTCTATCGAATGAATCCTCACACCTTGCAATGCATGGTGATCAAGGAATCGTTGATTCGATTATTACTCAATTAGAACACGCTTTCCTTCCAGAAGATTCGCAGATGCGAATGGTTGGATGGGTAACGATTTTCCTAGCATTATTTGTTGGTCCAATCATGGCTGCAAGAATTCACGGGGGATCTTTGAAAGATGGAGAGACCGCAACACCAATAGTTGGTTGGTTGGTAAATCTCTCAGGTAAATTCGGTACTCAAGATGTAAGTTCTCTTGCAGAGTCTGATCTTGCTGAAGCATTACAAAATCGCCTTTACATCGATGATTTGTATGAAGGAATTATCGCTCGAACAGTAATTCCATTTGCTGATTTATGCGCTTGGTTTGACCGAAATGTAATCGATGGACTGATCAAACAAATCGAGTCGAATTCAGTTCTTGGTTCAGTACAAATTCGTCGTGTTACAACCGGTAGCGCGCGCGATTATATTCTAATGGCGACAGTCGGTGCACTGAGTATTTTTGCTCTATTATTGGGGGTGAGTAATTGATTGGAACAGATCCTTTAACCGTCTTAACTTTGACACCACTTTTCGTTGGTTTTGGGTTACTAATTTTACCTCAGCTCTTGCCGAGTAAAAATGCTAAAAGCATTCAGAAAGTTTCTCGAAATATTAGCTTCGGTGTAGCGTTGGGATTGTTCACTTTCGCCACCTATCTTTCGTGTAAGAATTTCAGTGGAATTGATTGGCTAGATATTTCGATGGGAGATTACATTCTAACAAATGAGCCGACCACTTTGATTTCATCGATTGGAGTTTCATGGATTGTCGGCGCTGATGCACTTTCTTTGCCGATGATTTGGTTGACTGCTCTCCTCATTCCACTCTCGATGCTTGTCGAGTGGGATGCAAAGAAAGGACATCTATTCCATCCACTAATCTTGATTATGGAGGGTGCACTTCTCGGAGTTTTCGTCGCACTCGATTTATTCGTTTTCTACGTATTCTGGGAATTGACCTTAATTCCAATGTTTTTCTTGATTCTAGTATGGGGCGGCGATGACCGCAAATATGCATCGATGAAGTTCTTCATCTACACTTTCACCGCTAGCGTAGTAATGCTAATCGGAATTTTGGTGATGTATTTCAGCACTGATGGCGGTGCTTCTGCCGGCTCATTGACCGGTCATCATTTCGATTTAATCGCGATGGCCGCTCAAGACACTCTAATCGAAACCGAAGGTCTTCGACACATGGTTTGGTTGCTTCTACTCATCGGATTTGCAACCAAAATGCCGTCGGTCCCAGTCCACACTTGGTTGCCAGACGCTCACGTTCAAGCTCCGACGGCGGGCTCAATGCTCCTTGCTGGAGTAATGCTGAAAATGGGTGCATATGGATTTCTTCGAATCGCAGTTTCGCTATTCCCAGAATCAACGGTGACTTTCATTCCACTCCTTGTAGTTTTAGGGATGGCCAGTTTGGTTTACGGAGCATGGGTATGTATGGGTCAAACCAATTTGAAACGCATGGTTGCATATTCCTCAGTTTCTCACATGGGACTTATTTTCCTTGGAATTGCTACCATGCAACCACTCGGAATCGCTGGAGCATTATTCATGATGTTCGCGCACGGATTAATCAGCCCTCTTCTGTTCGCAGTCGCTGGTGCATTCAAGCACCATTATCATACATTGGAAATTGGCTCAATGCGAGGAATCGCACACCACTCACCCTACCTTGCAGCTCACATGATGCTGGGTTGGATGGGCAGCCTTGGTCTTCCATTGCTTGCAGGTTTCGTTGCTGAAGTAGCGATTCTAATCGCATTTTGGATGACCTTTGGCTGGTTGGTAGTCCTGCCAGCATTAACTCTCATCATCACCGCTATGTACTATCTTTCCTCGATGCAACGGACAATTTTCGAATCGAATGATCGTCATAACGGTATCTTACCAGAAAGTCTGCACGGAGAGGATCCAACAGATGTCACCTGGCACGAAAACACTGGAATGTTCATTCTCGGAGCACTCGCAATTCTGTTCGGAATTTTACCATTCATTTTCTTTGATATGATGTCGGATTGGTCGACTAAGTTCCTCGAGACCATCTTAGTCGCAGCTCTTGAAAATCAGGGGGTGAATCCATGATTTTCCTTACTAATGAAGAGATGCAATTGATTATACCTGAACTTATTATGCTCGTAGGTTTACTTGGAATTATTTTGATTCCAAACTTTGGTGATGCGAAAATTCGCTTGCCATTGACAAAAATTCATCTGCCAATTTTGATTGGTGGAAAACGATTCAAACCGACTAGCAATCCAAAATTGCCAAATCGACTAACATTGTTTACTCTAGTAGTTGCCTTTTTCTTTGGTTTTGCTGATAGAGTTGCTACTGGAGATGTAGGAAACGCACTTTCAGTCGATTCCTTCAGCCGTGTCTTCTTTTTGATTTTCACGGCTGCATTGATTTTATCGACGATTTCAGCGGCACATAGAATTCCGGCGCGTTCCAATGTGAAGCCACCGAATGAATCGGATTCCGAATCGTTGGTTTCTCGAAAAATTGACGCATTGATCGATAATCGCCGTCAAGTCGATTTCCACATTATCCTGTTAATGGTTGGACTCGGTATGAGTTTGATGGCAATGGCCAACCATCTGTTCATGCTATTCGTCTGTATCGAATTAGCATCTCTTTCATCTTATATTTTGGTTGCGTTCCACAAGGAATCAGCGGCCGGCGGCGAAGCCGGAATGAAATATTTCATCGTCGGTTCAGTCGCTTCTGCAGTTGGAATTTACGGAATGTCATTGCTTTATCTTTGGAATGGTGACCTGTCTTTCGACGGTCTTGCCGCTTCTTGGGCAGCGGCAGATGGAATTGATCCATTGGCTGGAATCGGAGTTGGATTAATGTTGGTTGCTTTCGGCTTCAAAGTAGGTGCAGCCCCATTCCATCTAGCTGCGCCTGATGCTTATTCGGGAGCATCATCACCAGTCGCAGGTTTACTTGCAACCGCTTCGAAAGCGATGGGATTCGTTGCAATGATTCGCATTCTTATCGGAATCACTCTCCCAGTTGAGGGAGAGGCATTCTGGTTCGTTACAATCGCTTTGATTTCGGTTATCACGATGACTTGGGGCAATCTTGCTGCTTTGACTAGTGATAACCCGAAGAGAATACTAGCTTACTCAAGCGTTGCACACGCCGGTTATATGCTCGCAGGTTTGGCTGCTATTGGCAGCGGCATAGCATCTATTGCAGCAACAAAATTGATTCTGATTGCAATCATCTTCCATCTAGCAGTTTTAGTTTTATTCAAGTTTGGAGCGTTCCTTGTGCTTTCATTATTGGAAACAGAGGGTCGTAGCCACAGATTGGAAGATCTGTATGGATTAGGTAAGAGAGAGCCTCTAATGGCTGGATCGATGTTCGTATTCATGCTATCTTTAGCAGGTGTTCCACCTCTTGCTGGTTTCCTTAGCAAATTCTTGATGATTAATGGAATCGTCAATGCTTCGGTCGCTTCAGGTTCTGCTGGTTCAGTTTCAGTTATTGGATGGATGGGTACTGTTAATCCAGTCTTTTGGTTAGCGATTGCAATAGTTTTCAATTCGGCGCTTTCGATATTTTACTATCTGCGTATCGGATTGGTAATGTTCTTCGAAGCGCCGGAAACCGACAATCCTTTGAAATCAGCAACAAGTTTGAGATTGGCGATTACCGTTTGTGCTCTACTCACCGTGATTCTCGGAATCACCAGCTTAGGTGATTCAGTTTTAGATATCATCAGCAACGCTGTCGAGACATTTATTGGTAACTGAGTCAAAAGGCTCACATTCACATAGGGGACTCTCGACCGAGGGTCGTGGCACGTCGTGAGGAGAAGGTCGATGCAGAGCTTTTAGCTCGTTTAGAATCGGGCAGCGGAGACAAGATCCGCGTACCTCTTCCGAAGCGAAAGATCAACGAAATGTTCGCGATTGCTGACCAAATTCTTGGCGGCAGGAGAGTTCGAGCAGTCTGTGAAGATGGTGAGAGCAGATTAGCGCGAATTCCTGGAAAAATGCGCCGCCGGCAGTGGGTTCGTGAAGGTGATTTAATCGTCATTCAGCCTTGGGATTTTCAAGATGAGAAAGCGAATGTTTGTATGCGTTATACGAAAACCCAATCTCTCTACCTTTCTCGTAAAGGAGTTCTACCAGAAATTGTCGATCTCTTCGGATTATCTGACGATGTATCACGTGCTGCTGAAGAGATTGAAGAGATTGCTGGAGTTGCTCCGAGCGAATCCAATACCAAAGGACAATCCAAGGATTCAGAACAGGTTGATACAGCTGAATCTCTCGAACATGATGACGATGATATCGACTCATTCTTTGGGTGAGATCGATGTCTAAATCAGAGGATTGGGATTTACCCGACCTCGATGCTACGATGAAAGCTGAGCGACAGCATGATTGGATTTCTGAGCCGAGATTCAAAAAAATGTTTTCTGAAATCGAGGACGGCCTTCAAGGCGTCCTCGGAAAAGGAACTTATGATTGGGTTGATCGAAGGGTCTTCGATGCGGTATTCGACCGCTCGACCCTTTTGAGTCTCCATAAATTGATGGAAAAAGGTGATATTGAAACAGTCGACTATCCTATTGCGCGTGGAAAAGAAGCGCACGTATTCCATGCGACATCAAATCATGGTCCGGTAGCAGTGAAGATTTTCCATACTACGAATGCTGTGTTCAAAAGTTTGACAAAATACATCGATGGAGATCCTCGATTTGGTGGACTGAAACGTAGACATCGAGAATTAGTTAAAACTTGGGTTAGGAAAGAATATCGAAATTTGAAGCGGATGAGAAAGGTTGGATTGCCAGTACCAAGACCTCTTGCCATTCTGAATAATGTGTTGATTATGGATTTAATTGGGAATAGAGATGAACCGGCGCCTCGCCTAAAAGATGTCATTATCGATGACCCCAAAGGAGTGTTCGATGACCTTCTGGATTATCTTGCAATTTGCTGGCAATCGTGTGATTTGGTCCATGGTGACTTTAGTGAATACAATGTTTTGTGGTATGATGGAGAGCCATGGATTATCGATGTAGGACAAGCTGTCGTCGCTGCGCACCCTAATTCAGAGGAATTTTTGGTACGTGATGTAACTCGTCTAGTCAAATGGATTAACTCACAAGGTTATGATGTAGATTTAGGAGAAAGTCTCCTTCGTGTATTGGAAGATGAGGTTCCAACCCTCACTTCTTACTCCGACGGGGATTAAAACAGGTGGGCGGGTCGCCCGCTCTGATGGAGCACCTTACTCGTATCCCGAAAGACCGCATAGCGGTGCTCATCGGTAAACGTGGTGCGACTCGAAAAATGATCGAAGAAGCCTGTGGTGCAGATCTTGAAATCGATTCGAAAACAGGAGATGTTTCAGCGATTTGGAATGTTACTGAAGTAGATCTGATCAAGCGAATGAAAATCCCTGATGTAATCAATGCAATCGGTCGAGGACTGGCCCCTAAGAGGGCGATTCAATTAATCGAGGATGAGATGTTCTTGCAAATGTACGATATCCGTAAATGGGTTGGACGGCAACCAAACCAAACCCGTCGAATGCGAAGTCGATTAATTGGTACCAATGGGCGCATTCGAACATTAATCGAAGAATTAACCGGTACAGAAATGGCAATCTACGGTTCAACAATTATTGTAATAGGTGATCAAGAAGGGCTAGATTTAGCTAAACCTGCAATTGAAGGAATTCTCAAAGGATCTGAACATGGGACGGTATTGTATGGGCTTGAACAAGATAGAAAACGTCAGAGGATTCGTTCGAGAAGCCTCGAAACCTTTGAGGACAAAGGTTCCGAAGAGGAATCTAAATTCGATACTCTTGTTCCAGGTTTAGCCGACGCTCGACGCAAGCGTGAGCGTCGATTCAAATCGGCTCAAGTCGACCCAGAAGATGAGCAAGAAGTTACTGAATTAATGGAATTTGCTGAAGATGAAGGCGTCGTATACGAAGAAGAGTGATTTTTTAATCATCTAAATTTGTTTGCTTTGAGCCGCCACGCCTAAGCCGAGTTGCTATCTCGGACGGTCGTGTCTAACCACTTGGATGAGATGTATGATTACGAACGCTGGGCTTTCAACCTAATTTATTTGACATTGGGTATACTCATTCTTGGCATCTCTCTTGGAGAAATTGGAATTGAAAATCCACTAACCGATTTAATTAATCAGAACTTTTTGAATCCAATTTTTAACGAATCAGCAGGAGATGCTGGTTATAACACGGTCAATACGATGGTCTATGCATTGGTTTTGTCTATGTTCGTAGTCGCACTTTCTGCATGGTTGAGGTTCTTAGGAATCGATGGAAGCGACATGACCATTATCGCATTATCCCCATTTGTCTTTTGGGCAGCAACAGGAGAAGTCGTCGAGGACGCACGAATGTTGAATGACGTTTTGGCTCCATATTTTGTTAGTCCTGGAATACATTTCCAGACTGCATTTTGGGTGATATTAGCTGGATTCTTCAGTTATCGAATTGCCCACTCGACCTCAATTGATGAAGATGATAAAATTGAGCGTGTAAATAGTGCAGCCTCGTTACTCGTATTAACACAATTTTTACTTTATTCATGGTCGATACAAGAAGGTTCAATCGGCCGTGAAATCGGATTATTACCACTCGCATTTTTCGGCTTAATGGCAGTATTCCTGCCGCAGATTCTCGGTAATTCTTTGGACAATTTCACTCTTGTTCAACGTGGAGTCTACATCGTTGGATTGGGTGGAACAATGGTTTTCCTCGGCGCTTTGTTGTCATATGCCGCTAGCGTTCCAGTCACACAATTGTATCTTTGGCCGGTAGCGATTGTGCTCGGCTTCCCTGCAATTATAATTTGGCAGATGCACAAATTCGGAATTGAATCCGCTCAGTCATTGCGGGCATCAGGAATGGATGCTGGAATTTTACCACCTGGAATTACTGAAGAAGATTACATTACTTCCGATTCTGAAGAAAAGGATTTGATGGAAAAATTCCGAGCCAAAGCAGTCATGGCTTCACCCGTGGTTTTCTTGGCAGTAGCTGGACAAGTTCTCGATGGTCTTGCAACATTTATTGGAATCGAGTATTTCGGATATAGTGAGAAGCATGTTCTTTCTGCGAAATTAATCGATATTTTTGGTAACACAGCTGGTTTCACTTTGATCAAAATTTTCTTAGCTGCTGTAATATGCTACTTTTTCACCGTTGCAAATTTTGAACATCGCCAACGTCACCTTCGTTTACTCATCGGTCTTTGTTTCCTTGTTGTCGGAATGGCACCTGGCCTGCGTGATATCGGTCGGTTGTCTTTGGGCGTTTGAGTAAACACTCGATTTCCCCTCGCGTCTTAGTCACTCATCCATTCAATTGAAGGATTGTCGGTAGTCTGAAGAGTTGAGGACCATGGATAGACTGCCGACTCGCGTCGACCAAGCGAGTACTGATTTTACTCGTCGACGCGAACACAATCTTTCGTTAGCCGCGGATTTGAAGGCAAGATTATCAGTTGTAAAAGAAGGTGGAGGCGGCAAATATGTCGAGCGTCATCGCTCGCGTGGGAAGATGCTACCAAGAGAGAGAATCGCAGAAATTTGTGATCCCGGAACGCCGTTTCTCGAATTTTCTAGTCTAGCGGCGAATGAATTGTACGATGGGCGAGCCCACTCTGCTGGTATCGTTACCGGTATTGGAGTAGTCCATGGAAAAGAATGCCTTTTCGTTGCAAATGATGCAACGATAAAGGGTGGATCTTACTATCCGATGACCGTTAGAAAACACATTCGTGCCCAAGAGGTCGCAAATGAAAATAATCTAACCTGTATCTATCTTGTCGATAGTGGCGGGGCGTTTTTGCCGATGCAAGACGAAGTTTTCCCAGACAAGGGGCACTTTGGTAGAATTTTCCGAAATCAAGCAATTCTATCAAGCAAAGGTATTGCCCAAGTTGCTGCAGTTTTGGGCAGTTGTACAGCTGGCGGCGCTTACATCCCAGCGATGTCTGATGAATCAATAATTGTCAAAGGAAATGGAACAATTTTCCTCGCTGGACCACCTCTGGTCAAAGCCGCGACTGGTGAAATTGTCTCAGCAGATGATCTTGGAGGAGCAGATTTACACACCAGAGAATCTGGTGTGGCCGACCACTTTGCCGAAGATGAACCAGAAGCTCTCAGACTCGTACGAAACGTGGTCGAAAATTTAAATGTCGATCCAAAACATCGGCTCGATGTAAGTGAGGTTGAAGAGCCGGCGCACGAAATTGAAGATTTGATGGGAATAATCCCTGATGATAATAGAACACCTTACGATGTTAGAGAGGTAATCGCTCGATTAGTCGATGGTTCTCGATTCCACGAATTCAAGCAACGCTACGGCAACACATTGGTCTGCGGCTTTGCAAAAATCCATGGCTATCCAGTCGGAATAGTCGCAAATAATGGTATCTTATTTTCAGAATCCTCACTCAAGGGTGCTCACTTTGTTGAACTCTGTGGTCAACGTGGTATTCCTCTCATTTTCTTGCAGAATATTACTGGATTTATGGTCGGCCGTGACGCTGAATCGGGTGGAATCGCTAAGGATGGAGCAAAATTAGTTACGGCCGTTTCCTGCGTACCAGTACCAAAATTTACTGTAATTATCGGGGGCTCTCACGGCGCAGGTAATTACGGAATGTGTGGACGTGCATATGATCCTCGCTTCGTTTTCATGTGGCCGAACTCTCGAATTTCAGTGATGGGTGGTCCTCAAGCTGCTGATGTTTTGACCTCTGTTAAACAAGATCAACGTGCTAGAGATGGATTGTCACAAATGGTGGGCGAAGAGTTGGCTGAATTTCGGCGGCCAGTTTTGGAGAAGTATGAAACCGAAGGGTCACCGTATTATTCCACTGCCCGATTGTGGGATGACGGTGTGATAGATCCGCGTGATACTCGAGACGTTCTAGGGCTGTGTATTTCAGCGAGCTTGAACGCTCCAATGCCGGATAATAAGTACGGCGTATTCCGAATGTAGGTGTAAAAATGAGTGTAAAAATGAGCGATAACTTACCAAAAAGTGAACTTTGTAATTTTAGCATAGAGGGGGCAGTAGGGCATATTACGATGGCTCGTAGTGAAGTGTTTAATGCGATGAATACTAAATTAATTTCTGAGTTAATTTCACTTTTAAATTGGTCTTCAAAACGCTCGGCTGGCCCACTAGGCAAACTGGTTGATGAGTCTGGTTCAGAATTTTTGCGCGTGATAACTCTCGCTGGTGAGGGTAAACATTTTTGTGCTGGCGCTGATATCAATATGATGCGTGATGCTGGTGCTAAATCCGATGAAGAAAATCGGCAAGATTCAGAGCGATTAGACAAATTATTCAATTCTCTCTGGGCTCATCCATGCTTCACGATAACGACGGTTCAGGGTGTCGCACTAGGAGGTGGGGCTGGACTTATCGCCTGCTCAGACCATGTAATTGGTCAACCGAGTACAAGAATTGCATTATCTGAAGGGAAACTGGGAATTTTGCCTGCTGTAATTGGTCCCTATGTTTACCGCCGAGTCGGTAGTGCCCAATTCCGCCGACTCGCTATGCTCGCTGGCCAATTTGATACTGCTGAAGCATTGAATATCGGTATGATAGACCAGGTTGCCGCCTCGCCAGAAGAAGCGGCAACAATGGCTGAAGAAGCCATCTCAACAGTCCTAACAACTGGTCCAAGCGCAGTTTACGAAGCGAAGAAACTGACTTTAAAATTTGATAGATTTGAGGGAACAGATGAAGAATTACGCCTTTGGACTTTAGATAAAACCAGTGAAATGCGAGGTTCAAGCGAAGGTCAAGAAGGTCTCTCTTCTTTCCTCAATCGACGTAAACCATCATGGTACCCTGATGAAAACTGAGGTGAATCGATGATACCGGATTGGATGGTCGGCGCAACTCATCCTTTCGATTCTGTTCTAGTCGCGAACCGTGGTGAAATCGCGGTTCGAGTTTTACGCGCAGCTAGTGAGGCTGGTCTGCGCGGAGTTGCCGTTTATTCAGATCCAGATGAAGGAGCGCTACACGTCGAAGTGGCCGATGAAGCGGTTCATTTACCCGGTGAAACATTAGGTGAAACATATCTAAACTCAGAAGCAATTATTCAAGCCGCCAAAGATTCTGGTGCCCAAGCGATTCACCCCGGATACGGATTTCTATCTGAAAGAGCAGATTTTGCAAGGATGGTTTCAGCCGCTGGATTGGTTTGGATTGGTCCTCCTGCTGAATCGATTGAGACGATGGGTGACAAAATTTCAGCTCGTCGCCGCATGATAGATTCGGGTGTGCCAGTAATCCCTGGAGAAGAATTAGCAATTTCAGAGGATGCAGATCATCTCGGCACTTTAGCGGCAGCAGCAGCTCGAGTGGGCTATCCTCTACTCATCAAGGCCAGTGCCGGTGGAGGTGGGAAAGGAATGCGAGCCGTCCACGAACCTCGAATGCTGCGGACTGAATATGAAGCGGCTGCAAGAGAAGCATCGGCAGCATTCGGTGATGGCACCGTCTATGTCGAAAGGTTGTTGACGGGTGCTAGACACGTTGAGATTCAGGTATTGTGCGATTCTTATGGGAATGCAATACATCTCAACGAAAGAGATTGTTCATTACAGCGCCGCCATCAAAAGGTGCTTGAGGAAGCCCCATCTCCTGCTGTAACACCTCTCATACGAGCAGCGATGGGTGAAACTGCAGTTCAGGCAGCACAATCAGTCGATTACGAAGGTGTTGGCACCGTCGAATTTTTACTTTCAAGCCGCGGTGAATTTTTCTTTTTAGAAATGAATACACGACTCCAAGTTGAACATCCAATTACAGAATTAACCACTGGAATCGACTTAGTCCAAAAGCAATTTGAAGTTGCTGCTGGAATGAAATTAACAATTCAACAAGATGAGGTCGGCTTATTCGGCCATGCGATAGAAGCGAGAATTTACGCTGAAGATGCTAGCAAAGGTTTCCTTCCAGCAATAGGAAAATTGGCAATGTGGAGACCCCCATCAACGCCTGGAGTGCGCTTTGATTCAGGATTCAGAGAAGGTGATGAGGTAACGGTTGATTTCGACCCGATGCTTGCAAAATTAATTGTTCACGCACCGAGCCGAAAAGCAGCACTTCGAAGATTAGATACGGCCCTTTCAGATTTTGTCGCACTGGGAGTTACGACAAATGTTGGTTTTCTCAGACAAGTAGCCGCTGAGCCAGCTTTCACAAATGGTGAAGTAACTACTGATTATCTCGATTCAACTTCTTTGAGTACATTCTCAGAGCCGAAGCCCGAAAATGCAATTCTTGTCGCAATCGCAGCCGCGGCAAGTCGATTCGGCCTCGACCGTACCGCTGGCAGCGCTTCCGTAACCGATTTCGATGACCATACCGGCCATACCGGTGATCCTTTCAGAACCCTGAAGAGGTCCTTTCCCTGAGGTGATATGATGGAATGGAGCGTTGGAGAATCTGCTAAGAAATACAGTCCTACACTTGTTGATGTTGATGGCAAATATACTCTAAATCGCCTCACAGAGGATGGTTCTGAGAAAATAATTTCGAAGATAACGATCACTAAAGATGATAATTCTCGCCGACTCATAATTGAACACAATGGAACCATACAATATGCCTATGCCACACGCGTTGGTGACCAATGGTGGATTCACTACGATGGGCGCATCAATGTAGTAAATATGCATGAGGCTGGCAGTAAAGGTTCGGATGCTGGTGAGGGCGGACTTACCGCACCGATGCCAGGAACGATTCTAGATGTTCAAGTCAAACAGGGTCAGCGCGTTCGCGAGGGGCAAACGCTGCTGGTGATGGAAGCGATGAAAATGGAACACCGAATTTTAGCTCCAAATGCTGGCGAAGTAATTTCGGTGAATTTTGAAGCGGGCGATCGAGTCGATATGGGTGCGACTCTCATTGAACTTGGTGACTAATCTATCTCTTTGAATACCTTCCAGTAGATCAGAATCTATTAGTTAGTCTTCTGAATTCCCTCATCCGATTCATCGATCACAGTTGATGAACTTCCAGATTTCTGAACCGATGGATATTTGTTAAAGTTGAGTATCGGGCACATGTGCTCCCCTCATTTAATGTCCTCGGAACTAAAATGGCTACTTGCTCAACTGATCCTATGACTGGATGGATGAGGGATGGTTGTTGCAATACTGATCGCAATGACAGAGGTTTGCATACTGTTTGCTGTGTACTTACACAAGAATTTCTTGAATTTGCTCGTTCTAAAGGTAATGATCTAATCACACCTGCTCCACAATTCAATTTCCCTGGATTAAAACCGGGAGACCAATGGTGTGTTTGTGCTCAAACATGGCAAGATGCCTGTGAAGAAGGAGTTGCATGTAAAGTAGTCTTAGAAGCAACTCATGAAGAAACATTACAGATTATTTCTCTCAATAGCCTTGAAGAATATTCAAGTCTCGATTAGAGAAACAATGGGTTTCTGCATAGGCCCATGAGTTAGTTTCCAACAAGATGCATTAAATGGGTTCCTAGACAGAAAAGCCAGTTGGCCTACCTCAGCCCATCGAAAATGCCGCCAAATGAATTCCTAACCCTGCTCCACAGGCCATATTCGGGGCCTTTCAGTCCCCTCATCAAGGCGACGTACCCAATGAAGGACAGTACGAGTGGAGTGAGTGAGGGGCCGTGGATGTACATCATCGCCAGCCAGGTGAAACCCGGATAGACATCAATCTCCGAAGGGTCATCAGGATTGTAGGCGATGGATTTCATGTCTAGGTAATCCTGAGATCCGGTCAAGCACTGTGTATTC
>DUAE01000038.1:14591-16623 GCA_012960975.1 Candidatus Poseidoniales archaeon | reverse complement strand
GCTAGGTCGTCCAAGCCACGAACATGCAATGTTGTTGATGCCGGTTGGATATCCGGATGAGGATGCGAAGGTTCCGAACCTCAGCCGAAAATCTCTAGAAAATATTTCAGAATTTTTCAATTAAATCAAAGAGAATCTGTGAACTGACAACCTTGCGTCCCTTCCAATTGATTCCTGGCAAAAGACAGGAATTAACATGAATTGAGAAAATCATCATGTAACATCTCTTGCTCAATCACACATCCAGTATTTTCAAGAATCTCTATTAATTTAGCCAAACCATTGTCTCCTTGAGATTGTTCTTTCATTTTCGACAAACTATGTTTTGATGCTTGTTTATTGAATAATATTTTACTCCCACGGGATCTAAATAGATTAGAGGTTAAATCACGAGGGAGCCAAAATTGGATAGATTCGCCCAATATTTTTTTCATACATAGATAATGTGATATTGCGGATATATCCAAATCCCCAAAATGAGTCAGCTTAGCCCCATTTTCACTACTGCGTGATAGCCAATTTATTTGTTTAGTAGTAGGTTGTCCACTAAGCAAAATACTCCCATCATATGTTGAAGTATTTTTTTCATCAATTAAATGAAAAGTTTCGTGATTCTCAACTGTTAGCCAACTTCCTTTAGCCAGTAACCTTGAATCAGAAAATTTCATTGCAAATATTCCAAAGTGTTGATATTGTAAATGAGCAACATCAAGAGATTTACCTTGCATAGCATCCTTTTTGAAAATTTTAAGCAGTAATATTTCCTCCCCTATTTTGGATCTGCCTTTTTTGGAACTACGACGGCTTTTTGCTGAAGCCTCTCTTGTTTTTTCTTCGAGCTCTTCGGCATATAGCCCGAGTGGATACCTCTTTTTGCTGTAATCATCAAACAGTTGTCGATTCGATATGCAATACTTGAATGAGCGGCTATTTTCTGGAATTCTTTTCACCAGTATACCACGACTAATCATCTCATTTGCAACAGATGTTGCACTTTTTCCAAGGCCATTTACACCCACCTTTTCATTAGAGTCAATTTTTCTCAAAAATGTCAATATTGGATCCATCTCAAGCCTCCAAGTTGTATTGCCTATTTTTCTCATCCAGGATTTTGTCTTCTCCCATTTCCAAAAGATGGTAGAAGTTTGACATGACTGAAGTTGGTGTTGGCTTAGCAGTTACTGGCGTCAAATTACGATCACAAAGGTGAGCAATGATTGACCTGAAATTCTCGTCGTCAAGTTTTCCAACTTCATCAATAAATATCGGGATTGTTGCATCATCATCAATCATTAAACCTATAATTTCCCCATAAATTGCCACCTTAATGGCCAATGTCGTTCCTGTTGATTCGATTTTCTTCAAATTTGAATATACCTTCTTTTCTCCAAAATCAGTAATCTCAAAACCAATTCCAACAAATTTACTCAATGAAATTGTTCCCGTGTCTAATAGTTTTGAGAGATTCTCTGGCGCTAAGTTGTCCTGCATGAATAACATTTGCTGACCTTCCTTCAAATCAGCTTCTTTGAGCAGTTCTTTAATCGTACTAAACAGATGTTGATCGATAATTCCAACATTAATTCGAATGGATTCTAAACCAGAAATTTCAGTGTTGCTTAGTCTACGATTAATTTTACTTATTTCCCTCTCAATGCGTTCTTTACCTTCTACGAAGCGAGACAATCTATCGGTAACTGACGACATGAATCCTTTGATTTCTTGGTGATGAACGTTCTTCTTCTCATCAAATTGAATATTCTGTTCATTGAGCCATTCAAATGATGTTTGAGAATCAACAAAGAATACACTTCTGTTTAGATTAGCATAAATGACTTGAAACTTTGTTTGAATTATACCGCTTTTTTCAGCCAATTTCTCAATATTGCGCCCAAGTTTTTCTATTGAACTGACTATGATTTTCGAATCAATGATATTGTTGGATACAACACTCTCAAATCCAGGTTGTTCTCTAATCAAATTGACTTGATGTTCGATTGATTCTAATTCCTTAATTAGATCCTCAAGAATA
>DUAE01000038.1:0-14563 GCA_012960975.1 Candidatus Poseidoniales archaeon | reverse complement strand
TCTCTGTCAACTGTTGTTGATTATTCTTTGATTCGTCAGCATCCTTCTTTATTATGGATAATTCCTTGTCTAGATATTCAATACCAGTAGTTAATTCCAAGAGACTTTCTTTCAAACCCTTGAGACTTGCCAATAGTTCCAACGACTTTCCATCTTTGCGAATGCTAAGTCTGAGCGATTTTATTTCTTGAGCTAATTTCTCTGCATCCTGTAATATCTTTAGATCACCTTCAAGGGATTCTTTTTCTTGTTTCAATTTCTTGATTCCTTCCTCTGCTTCCTCAATTGGCATTAACGGACTGGTATTTTTTGATTTGATATGTTTTAAGTCAATTTCCAGTCCCGAATAGTGTAGCTTGTTTCCCGTTAATTCCGAACTCAAGTCATTGATTTTGTCAAGAGAACCTGACTTTTCATCAATTATGGGAGTCGTCTCCAACAACTCAATATTCAATACCCTAGCAGCATTACTGATGTCTTCATCGTTGATGCCATTGTCAATTAATATTTGATGAAGTGATAAGTTTCCAGACAACTGATTTTCATATAACGATATTTGTCTCTTTACTCGAGAAATCCTGTCTGTTGTTGAAAGAGCATCTCCCTTGATAGCCATTGATTCGGTATTACTCAAATTCTCTAATTTCTGCAATTTTTGCTCATCTTCAATAATGGTGAATTTAATATTTTGATCAACGCTATTTGCTTTCTCAATATCTTCTAGGATAGTTTTTCGTTGCCCGTTTAATTCCCCTCTTCGCTCACGTAAGTTACCTGATTTATCCGATAATCCCTTTTCCAATTCAATCTCTGTTGCTAGTTGCTCACTAGTAAGCTTGATTTCATCATTAAGAGCTTTCTTTTGACTCAGTTTTTCCTTACGATAATTGGGCATTGAGTTAAGAATATCTGTAATTTTGATAGAGACTTCTTCCCTATTTTGAAGATAGATATTGTATTCAGAGTTAACCTGTTTTATATCCTTCATTTGAGATTCAAACTTTCTCAAACTTTCTTGTTCCGAAGTTAGTTTACCAAAAGTCTCGTAATCAGATGATAAATCGATTTCTCTTTGCTGAGGAGTTGTCCATAATCCAATGATTAATTTCTTCAAATCTTCATCTTGAATTGCGCTCATTCCAAGTATGTCCTTGAATAGCCTTCGGAAAGCCGTGAGATCTTTTTTCCTCGCCTTTTTCAGTATCTGTACCTCATTCATTAGGAATAAGTCAAATTCGATTGAGGTCTTGATTGGTTCGGATTCCATCTCAATTAAATAGGCGTCTATTTCCTCTCTCGTTCGAATACCAATTGGATCATTTTCTTCACTGAATGTAACCAATCTATCCTCATCTAGAGTCCCATGCCAAAACTCCCTGGTGGGCTTGTAACTATTTACTGGACCCGAGCCACGAATGAGCAATGTAGTGGGCCCAGAAGTTGTCTTGAATTCGAATGCCAGAAGAGAGTTTTGGCCAAAATAATGCTTCCTTGTCGCTTGATGATCATGATCATCCCAGTCACCATCATGCATGTCGTATATGAAAGCAAATTGTATGGCATTGATGATTGAGGTTTTTCCGGTTCGATTTGAACCTGATAAGTGGACAGGTTCCCTTAAATCGAAATTACAGTAAGCAAATTTTCCACTTTTTAGAAGTAACATCCTGGAGATTTGAATTTTCTTTGATTGCATCACTCTTCCTCCTCTATTTGCAGTAATTTATCCACATGGTTCATTGAGAATTCAAAAATTCTGTGAGAAGCAGGTAGTAAGTAAAGTCGGTCATTTTCAACTTTGTGAAATCCATATTTAGCAGAAAATCTAATCGTATTATTCAGTTGTTCAGTGTCGCTAATTTTCAAAACAGAAGAAAGAGCATTTGAAAAACGAGCAGTAGAATGTAGATTAATTGAATCAAGTGGTAGAGCTAAGTTCCCTTGAATGAATTGTTCCATTTCAGATTGATTAAGTTTAGATTTAAGATCGAGCAGTATCATGTTGAGAATACCGACAATCTTCCTAACTGACTCTTTCTTTGCCAAGTCGTCATCATCAGGTAAGAAGTAGGCGTATCCTTTCTCACTCCTAACTTGTAGATTAAATCCAATCTGAGAAAATAGTGATTCCAATTTTTCTTGGTTGTCTTCAATGTGAGGCCATAGAGTATTTCCAACAGAGATATGTTTGCCTTTCCGAAGAGTATCAAAGATTTGTTTTGTCAGTTTGTTTTTCATTATTTCACCTTCATCTGTAATGGTAGAGCAGACAAAGCGAATTTATCATCTGCCTTTGTGTATTTTCTTCTTTCGGAATCTCGAACAAGTCGAATCTCAACTCCTTGTATTGCAGAATAGACAGCTTCCACACACTCATGCAAACTAAAATCCTTGAAATATTCAGACTCTAATACCAAATCTAGTAAATCTTCAGTTTCAGAATGATTTTTTATCAGATTTGATAGATTTATCGGGGTTGGGATATCATTGGGGCTCTTTTGACGGATTGGAATTGAGAGATCGGATTCATCATTGGAGTTAAAGAGGTTAACGAGGAATGAATCAATGCTGTTGTTTGAGAACAAGTCACGAGGTGCAGTTCTACATACACGTAGTTCCTCATCTATGTTCAGCTCTGTTCGCTTGTTCAGTGTTTCCAAAACCGCTTCCGCTCCCCGTAAAACTCTGAGCGTACCACGCATCTTCTCAACCATGTCGTACAATGGTCTCATTTCTGTCTGCATCAAATCATGATTTTTTGCAAGGTAATCCCATGTATCTTCTAAACTTTGAAATGTCCTAGACGCGGCTTTCCGAATCACATTATTGACATTGGATGAGTTTGACGTGTAATATAGCATGTCACTCATATTTCTTCTTTGACGAGATAGTTCGCTTGAGGATGTCCTGAAGTCACTCATTGGAGTGATGTCTTTCTCCCAAATTTTTGATACTTTAACCATGAATGAAAGTGGATCCTTGTCCTTAGCTAATCTCAATTCAGATGATGTTAATACGACGTGCCTGAGGTTTTGATCGCTTATACCCCATAAATCATTCAAAGTATTCTCGGCCACAATTAGTCGTTGCTCTGAATGAGCAAATCTCTCTCTCTCGTTTAGATTCTCATCCTTTAGGAAATTGTGTGCTCCTCCAATGTCCTCCATGACATCCTTAAGCATACTTTCAATTCGTGATGCGGGTAATATTTCTGAGGAATCATTTGCCCATTGAATAAAATTCTTGACTGAGAGGTTTACTCTAATCTTGTCATCTATGATGCTAATTGATCCGCTTTCGATTAAGTTGGACATTATTCGCTTGGAATCAGTAACATCCGTTGATTCGATATAATCTAGAGTCTTTTGTCTCGACAGATTGCCTTTATCTTCTTCTCTTATTATCCAAAGTAATATTCTCCCATGTCTAGCAATCACTTTCAACCGAGAATCAAAGTTGATTGTTCTAGACATTTTGCTCACCTATTCCTTTTGATTTTTCAGTAATTCAAGTAATGCTACTATTCCAATTCCTGCAGCCGCTCCTGCCAAACCTCCCAAAAGAGCTGTATTAAATACCTCATCAGTACCTTTTAATTTCGCTTGTTCTTTCAATTTTTTGAGTTGGTAAGCAATTACTTGTTGAGACGTTTCAAGAGCTTTGGCAATTTCTGCTTGGCTGAAGCCCAACGCTCTTAATTTCAATAACTCTGCAATTTGATCCGCATTTAATGCCATAAATACACCCAATATAATCTAATATATAATTTGTACTATACAAAAAAAGTATTGTATAAACAAATTAATTATGTATTTTGTCGGGGTTCCCCCCCCTGACAATTATTATTCGGTTAGCATTCTTTTCTTTGGTTTGGGTACTTATTTTTGTGTTCAATCTATCACATCCTTAGCCAGTGGTTCGATTCCCGGCTCGGCCATTGTCGGGCTTTGCTGGTCGGAGATGGGAGATTATTAAACATTGAGGAGATTAAGAAATCTCAATGTGTACTGGTTTTGTCTAGTATTTCAGTCGATGGAACAACGAATACCAACACGATTCCGCTACCAACGATGAGCACACCACCCACCCAGTCAGCCATACTCAGAGTCTCGTTGAAGATAGTGAATCCATAGAAAGTCGCCACTATCACAGTAAGATACGAAAATGCGCTTATCCAGGCTGCATTTGCTCTGTGATAAGCCATCGTGATCCCCACCTGACCTCCTCCTGCACAGATCCCTACACCGACGAGGGCTGCGACTGTCCGCATATCTAGAGTGAACAAATCCGGTGCGGCCTGAACCACAGTCCCAGCCACCGAGAAGGCCGCAAACCAGAATATGACCGAAGTTGCAGAATCAGTCTTTCTTAGCTGACGGACAAAGATGTAAGCCAAAGCTGCGAAAAAGCCCGAGCCGAGCGCGAGAAGAGCATTCGGCTCGACGGTTGACAAATCGGGAGAAACAATCAGTATGATACCAACAAATGCAGTAATTACGAGGGCGAGAACGGCTGGCTGAACCTTTTCAGCAATCAGACGACCAGAGAGCAATGCGACGAATAATGGTGCAGAATATTGCAATGTTACCGCTTGGCCAATCGGAATTCGAGCAAGGGCAGAGAAATAGAGAATCATCGCAAATAATCCTACGCTACAACGCAATAACATCGTCTTCGAATCGTTGACCTTGAGAGAAATTCCACGGCTTGCTGCGAAAGCGGCGACTGCGAAAGCGATTACAGAAGATCGGACCATGATAACCATCCAAACATCTACTCCTTCAAGCCCGCTCGAAAATTTGACCATAGCGTTCATCGTTCCGAAAGAAAGACTACCAATAATCATCCAAATTACAGCAATTCTTGGAGAATCTTTTGAAGTCAAAAGTTCATCGACTTCTGTCGAGACATATCCTGAAAGATCAGGACCATCTTCGGCTAAATGAGCAATCGATTCTAGGCCTCGACCGAGCCCTTTTCCTTCCATTAGTTCAATCCCCAACGTCCTTCGAGAACATCTGTAACGCCCTGGTAATCTTGGCCACCTTTACTGTTAGGATCATGTAGATGAATTGGAATTCCATGGCTGGGTGCTTCTGCCAATTTGATATTGCGTCGAATCGCTGGTTGAACTACAAATTCAGGTAAATGTTCCAATATTTCATTCGCAACTTGCTGATTGAGCAAGGTTGGTGCATGCATAGTCAATAGAACTCCATCAACTCCAAGTCGTGGATTGAGAAGACCTCTAACTTCGCGAATTGTACCAGCGAGCAACGCCAGTCCTTCTAGTGCGAAATATTCTGTTTGTACCGGAATTAATACGCCATCACTGGCTACCAGTGCATTGATTGTAACCAGCCCAAGTGAAGGCGGTGTATCGATTAGAATTATGTCATAATGTGGTAATAACGGCACAAGAGCTTCCGCCAATCTCCTCTCTCTTCCAAGTTGGCGTAACATCTCTTGCTCGAGTCCGACCAGCGTTCTGTCACCAACGATCATGTGAACGCCGTCAACAGCGGTTGCATGCCTTGCATTAACCGCGGTTTCTGGACTAAGAATCAAATCGCGAGTCGTGTGTTTGACCTTGCTCTTATCCACCCCCAAACCTGTCGCACAATTTCCTTGACTATCCGCATCGACTACCAGAACTCGATGTCCGCGCAATCCTAATTGTGCGGCGATATTGATTACGGTCGTGGTTTTTCCAACCCCGCCCTTTTGGTTGGTTACCGTCACCACCCGCGCCCTGCCTGCGGGTGTGACGATAGGTAGTGGTAATTCCAGCGGCCGACCACTTTTTGGTTGGCTAATTACGTCGGCTGAATTCAATGGCAACGCCGTATTTTCTTCTTCTTCGACGAAATCGACATCGACAATTAACGGCGCCTTTCCCACGTCGGGGAGTGAGCCGGTGTTTTCATCGATGGACATACGAGCGCCTTTGGCGCTCGAACCCTTGTTGAATGTGCCGCAGATTTTTTCCCGGCGCAGCGCCAATATCGACCTCAATTCACTGCGCCGACAATTTCTATCCAACCGAGCATTCGACCGGTCTCAGCATTCATCACAAAACTCGCCGTATGCTCTCGATTGCCATCGACCCAAGTCCGCTCACCTGCAACGGTAACCTGCCCGGTGGCAAAATTACCAGGGAGAAGTGAAAGCAATTCATTTTCTTCTGAGACAGATAATCTGTAGCCATAAATAGCATCGACATTCCAGCCTTGTGTATTCGAATCGAGCAATTCTGTCAGTCCGGGATAACGAATAGAATCCAATATTCTACCCTCTAATAACGCCATATTATGCGTCTCAGGAATCGCATCTCGGTTCCATTTCACTTCATCTTCTGCATAGGATCCTTCGTCGAGAATCGAACAACTTTCACCACTTGTACGAACCAATGCCCATCCTGCTGAATCGTCTGAACGAACCCAAGAAAGATTCCATTCTGGTGAGCGAGTTGGTTGAGAATAAATCGCTTGCCAGATGTAACCATCGGATTCGATTGCTTGTGTTATGGATCTTGTTGGATGATTCGCTCGAAGGCAAGAAAGCGCTTCCTCAAGATTAAAAATACGAATTTCAGATTCATCCCACATCGACGTAGTCCACTGTTTTTGGGTCAATGAATTCGGCTTATCTTCACCAGGACCTGGCCGACCCGCATAGCTCGCTTGCCATGCTACCGGAGTGCTTCCGGACGTAGAAGTTGTTTTGCTCATCGTCATTTTAATTGTTAGTGAGCCGGTCGGGAGAGCTGCATCGCTTGCTGCGCTTGCAAAAAATCCACAATCTCCCGTACTCCTATCTTTGTCGATGAGAATATCGACTTCCTGTCGTACCGGCCATGGTTTACCATTTTGGACAAGGATGTCGATTCGAGCGTGACCGAGGCAACGATCGATTTCATCGTGAACGATGGAAATTGGATAGACCATACCATGGGATGCGTCATTGTATTCTTGACCAACCGACCAACTCCAATCCGATTTCCAATTATCATCGTCTGAGGATTTAAAATCTTCAACGAGCTTAGTATCGCCGAAGAAAGCGTGAAGCTCGATTGGCGCCATTGGGAAAGCTAAGAGAGGAAACAGCGACCCGATATTACCAAGTCCATCAGCACCGAAAGTGACGATTGTCGCAGTGCTAACAGTATCTTCAATATCGGTAAATGAAATGTCGGTTTCAGAGCGAAGTAAGGAGTTTTCAGTCAATTCATCGTAAGTTTTTGTTGTCATCACAAGGTCGTTTCCAGACATTGACCAGCCGAGATTTCCACATACATTGGTATCTCTCCAAGTCTTGCCTGACAAATCGATTTCTAAATTATGTTCAAGGATTTGTTCAGCGGTAAGATGGGATCTTCCGTAAGCATCTTTGGCGTCTACTGCTCCGATTAAATGACCGTCGAGACCATGCAAAATATCGGATTCATCACCTCTTGTGATAGATATCGAGCCAAGTCCGGTTATACCGATATTCAATTCATTACAAGCTTCCTCGATGGCAGTCCCAGGCAATGCATCCCGAAGCAATCTAACCATATCGTCGCCATCGAGCGCAATTTCGCCACCAGTGACTGTGAATCCCATCGAATCTCCATAATTCAATTGCCTTGCTTGGAAGGAAGATTCGGCAGATAGGAAGTAGAATACTCCCCCACCAACGAGAAGAATTACCATTCCTATGGCAGCGATTTGTTGCCAATATTTCTGAACGATATCGAAGGAAGGTAATGTGATTGTAATCGATGCTTCATCATCATCGACAGAACGAGGCTTTACAGTAGGTTGGCTCTTTTTTTCAGAGGTTTTCACATCAACAATTTCAGAGGACCATGGATCATCCTCTAGAACAATTGAATCAACTTCTGCTTTTTCTGTTTGTTCTTGTGGAATAACTTCGGCATCTAAAATCTCGGCGTCAAGAATTTCAGGTTCCTCGTCTACTTTTACAGGTTTAACCACAGTAACCTCTTCGACAGACGGTTCAGATTTTGGCAAATCTTTTCCTTCCGCTTTTGCGATGAGTCTATCGATTGCATCATCAATGTTGATTTCTTCCTTTGATGCTGGCTGTTCAGGTCGGGCAACTTCTGCTTCGACTACCTCTCCTTCGACGCCCCTTTCTTCATCGAGATATAATTCACCAGCCGGCTCATCAACACTCGATAGTAATCTATCTATCAAATCAGCCTTCTTTCCAGATACAAATACTCCGGCTTCTTTGCATAATTCACGCAACTCAGTGACCTTTAGTTTTGAGAGGGTTTGGCGATCAAATCCTTCCTCCTCAACCATGTCGAACACTCTGAGTGCTATCGGGTGGCTTTCAACCCCTTCGGCGTTCTGCTATGCAGAACCTCTTCTGTTTCGATGTTTTTTTGTTTGTCGAACCTTGATTTCGGACAAAATATCCAAAGGTCTCAAAAAGGATTTGTGGACGCCAAAAAAATATGGACCCGCGATTAGTGATATTATCTCGCGGCTCCCGCCTATATTCGACCAAACGTTTGGTAGAAGAGGCAGAGAAAGCTGGTTGGGCGGTTCGTATCATCGACCCACTATCTCTAACTGTCGTCATCGATGACCGAGGTGGACGTATTTTCCACCGTGGCTGGCCAGTGGAGTGCGAAGCAGTAATTCCACGAATTGGTTATTCGATTACGCGAAGAGGAGTTGCAATAGTTCGCCAATTCGAACATATGGGAATTCCAGTTTTGAACACTGCCGACGGAATTACTCGTAGTCGCGATAAATTAGTTGCTGGACAACTCTTGTCCGATGAAGGCGTTCCAGTTCCAATCACCGCACACGTCGGCGGTTGGGAAGATACTAATCGTGCGATTTCTCGAGTTGGTGGAACACCGTGTGTCATCAAATCGAGTGAGGGCACACACGGTTCCGGTGTATTCCTCGCTCACACAGATCAGCACGCTCGTCAATTGGTTTTCCAGATGATTGAGCGTGATATGCGTCCACTTGTCCAAGAATACATCGGTGAATCCCACGGACGCGACGTTCGCGCACTGGTTGTTGGTGGCAAAGTCGTCGCTGCTATGCGTCGAGTCGCTGCTGGATCTGAGTTCCGTTCGAATTTCCATCTCGGTGGATCTGTCGAAACAGTCGAAATCACACCGAAACTCGCCCAAATCGCTGTCAATGCTGCTAAAATTCTCGAACTCGACATCGCCGGCGTTGATTTACTCGAATCTCAACGCGGCCCACTCGTCCTCGAAGTAAATTCAAGCCCTGGCTTAGAAGGCATCGAAAAAGCCAGTCGAGTCAATGTCGCAGGCGCCGTTGCAAATTTCTTAAACGAGAAACTGCAAGCCATCGAAGCAGAAAAAAACCAATTTGATTCTGAATCTTCTTTGAGCTCAGCTGGCGATTTTACACACGCTTTTTGAATAAAATATCAGAATTAACTGAATCGACTATCGGGCTCGCCCGGAAAAATCTAACATCAAGCAAAATAGCCATCTAAACCCTCAGATCTAGAGAAGCATTCAAGTCTGAATACGGAATCTTGGACTTGTCCTTACGGGGACACGGGATGCACGCCGTTCGCGGCGAGAGGCGAGGGAATTGACTGAACAGAATGCAGGAGGAGAGCAAGCATGGACCGGAAACGGTTCAGCGGGGCGGCTTGGATTAACGCTCTCAGGAACTGTCAATGGGAACAGTTCAAACTTACCTCAACGAATGCATAGATTAGAAAATCTGCCTTGGCTTGATTGCTGGCTTCAACAGCTTCGTACCGAAAAGAAAAGCGAACATACCATTCGCTCTTACAAAGTTGCAGCCCGCACATATTCATGCACAACACTGCCTAGTGAGCCTGCTCCAGTTTGGACTGATATACAGCAGATGAGTGTTTCAGAATTGTTTTTGCGATGCGACCCGAATAACGGTCGCATCGATTCTTGGTTGAATTCTATTGGAGAATTGCGGCCAGCGACTATCAATGCTCGCTTGGCCGCGGTTACACATTTACTGAAATGGCTTGGTCGGACAATTCCAGATTGGATTAAACGTCCGACCAGATCAAAGACATTACCCAAGACATTGGGTAAGAGTGATCTTCGAAAAGTTGTGCGGGCTTCGAGGCAATCGGAGGACCCTTTGGCTTATCCAATCGTGACGATGATACTCGATACCGGTTTGCGGTGCAGCGAAGTTTGTGGATTAGACCTAGATGATGTCGATATCGAAGATTTATCAGCATTAGTCATCAGTGGCAAGGGCGAAAAAGATCGCACCGTGCTGTTCACTGATGCTACCGTTCAAGCGATTGAAGCTTGGACACCGATTCGAAATGCACGAGTTCGTTCGGCTCATCGACCGGGTGAAAATCGTTCGTTGTTTTTTTCGAGCAGAAGTCGAAGAATGAATCCACGATCTGTACAAAAATTGCTCGACAGAATCGCAGATGCAGCAGATATTCCGCGCTCAAGGCTCTCTCCACACGTGCTACGTCATTCATTTGCGACTGGTCTGCTCGAGCGTGGAGCAGATTTAGTGACTATTCAGCGCTTGCTCGGACATGCTAATATTTCGACAACACGAATATACCTCGAAATAAGTGACCAGACATTGCGAGAGATTTACCACCGCGCTCAAAATTCACCGAGTTTACTCGATTTGATTCCCAAGACTGCCGAATCCTCCAAATTGATTGAAAGTTCTGTTCAAATCGTTGAATGATAAACTATTTGCGAGCAGGATTTTTCTTCTTGCCGCGCTTATTGATGGATTCCGGCCCACCCCATTCCCGATTCGCCTCAGTGACATATCCTTGATGCTCGGGAATTGGACAGTGTTTACCTGCGCGGCATCGTGAGCAATTATCGACGGGGGGTTTGTCGACTGGTTTGGTCAATTTCCCATACTTCCGGCGCGGCACAAAATTTCGATTTGGCAGGCGGGTATTGAGTATTTTCCAGGCATCCGCAGGAAAATTGATGTTGATTATCTTAACTGTTCTTTCTCAAGAACACGCAATGTTCAACCCTATCACCCTCGACAAGGGTGTATGGATGGTGAGCATGTCGGCCCATTGGGTTGTGATCCTAACCGGACGATTTTGTTCGCTCAAGTTCGTTCTGGTGAACCACAAATGTCGATGGATGAAGAGGGATTTTTACGTCCATTGAATATTCCTAACAAAACTGCTGACATTTACCTCGGAGATGTTGCAAATGCTTCCCTGCGCTCACTCGGGCCTCACGATCCGCCAAAATTTACCCAACGTCCTGAATATGATGAACAGCGTTGGGAATTAACATCAAATGCTGGTGAAATCAATATTCGAATCAACAGTAATTCTTACTGGGGATTCGGCTTATTCGCGCGTTGTTTCTACAATCGCATAGAATTATCTGGCCCACTTTCATTACGCGCCAGAATCGTTCATGATATCGTCGCCTCACTCGGAAGAAATCCATGGGAGGCGGCCTGGCTGAAAATGTTCGAGAGAAAAAGTGGTGCGACCAATTCCGAGCATGCTCAAGCATGGCAGGAATTAGTCGAATTTGCTGGTAACGAAATGAATGATGAAATCGAGGTCGTCGAGGATGCTATTCGCGCTCTACGTGGAATTGATAAATCGATAGAAATCATCCTCGAGCAAGCGATGTTTGGAATCGAAGATGCTCGGGCAGCCCTCTCCGACCGAAACGCACCTGCTGTCGAACGCGCACTTGGAAGAGCGATTACCGCGCTGGTTGAAGCTGACCCGGAAACAAAAGTCAGATCGTCAGAATTTGAAGCACAATATACGACCTATAGTGCACCGTTAGGAAAACCGAAACAAAATGAGGTGCGAGCAGAACATCTACTCGAAGAGGATGTTCCTTTCATCGACTTGACTGAATCCGAGTAATCAGAAGCCAAGCGTTGTACGAATCCACGAAAGAACGCCGTGGTTCGAGAGATAAATAGTCAAAGAGAAGAAAATACAGATGAAGTAAATCATTCCGCGGGAAATCTGGATTGCATCCTCTGATTCCTCATCGAAGTAACGGATTAAACCAGCTGCTTGCTGGATTCCACTGCCCTTCTTGTCTTTTGCCATCGACCCGCCGACCTACCTTCACTATTTCAACGCGGCGAATTGATTGATTGGCAACTTTTGCAAGAAAATGGATGACTGCGATACTTTTTCTCAAGGATCAAGCGTCTCAATTAAGACACAGCCACCATCGAGTTCAACGATACAAGAAGCTGCGTCCATCGCAGTTTCAAATCCTGCTGTCATCAAAATTTCACGCCGGGTTCCTGTATCTGCTTGGAAAATCAATCGATGTGAAAGAACCTCCAAAACTTCACGGTCAACCACTTGCCAAACCCATTCATCTCGTTTGACCGTTATCAGCGCTTCGACCGGTACTAGCGGGCCCTGCTCCCTGCCATTTGCCGTAGCGCGTTCGACTAGTTCCGCGAGTTTACGATTCGCCCCATTCGAATCCGTTCGCGTCGGTGGTCCCGTTTGCTTCGCTATACGTCGTCTTAGTTGAGTCATGTGCATCCCATGCGGAAACTCCGCATTTGCCGAGCGCTTCCTTGAGGGTTTAACCATTTACGAGAATAAGTCGGTGTTCAGCGGGTTTTCATCAGTAAATTTCACCTGCCGCTCACTTCATTTGGGCTAGGCTAACCGTCATACTATGGCGCCTGCTGATGTCGGGTCTGGAAACTCACGACGAGATTGGTCTGGCTACCCCGTCCGCGATTGGGCTGAGATGGCCGCCAACTCGGTTTTGTTACGTGCAGTTGGAGTTTGGCGACAAGATGTTGATGCTTGGTTTGAAGGAGCTTTTGAGAGATTACCAGAGACCGTTCGAGTAAATCCACTCCGACCTGATTTTGTTTGGGTTGAGGAGTGGCTTGAGCAAGTTGGAGCGAAGAGAATTGATTGGTTTTCAGGAGTTGGGTCTGCATGGGAGTTTTCATTTAATCGAGGCAAAGCAGAGGATGATGTTCGTGTAATTTTGAATGCACTTCATGAAACCGGGAGATTGACGCGACAAGAAGCGGTCTCGATGATTCCCGCAATCGCTCTCGATGCACAACCGGGAGAAATTATTCTCGATTTATGCGCAAGTCCGGGTTCGAAAACAACCCAAATTGCTGAGCACTTAGATAATTCAGGAGTGGTGATGGCAAATGAGGTTGTTAATGGTAGAATTAACACGCTGGTTTCGAATGTTCAACGTCATGCTGCACGAACCGTGATGGTAATTCACCATGATGGTCGTTCAATTCCAAAAGTTCCTGAAACTGGATTTGATCGAATCTTGGTCGACGCGCCCTGTACCGGTTCTGCGACGACCAGAAAGAATCCTGATGTTTGGCGAAAATGGCGGCCTTCAGGAGGTCGCTCTCTGCATAAATTGCAAGTCGATTTATTGAATCGCGCCCTTGATTTAGTCAAACCAGGTGGGCGCGTCGTTTACTCAACTTGTTCGCTGGATCCCATCGAGAATGAAGCGGTAGTTGCAGCCGCGCTTCGTGCGTCTGAAAATATTCTATTGGTCCCAGCCAGCGAATTATTACCAACAATTCCCGGCGTTGCTGGTTGGACTGATTGGCCGGCACTTGATGATGAAGGGATTATTGTTGAAAGTCCAGAATCGAGCCCGTCTCATCTACCCCCCAAAGAAATTGAAATCATTGAGCAGTTGCCCAATTGTTTGAGAATATGGAACGATGTTTCAAATGCCGGTGGATTCTTTATCGCCATACTAGAAAAATCACTTGATTCAAAACAAAAGCAAGCAGTTGTTGATGAAATATTGACTCTAGATAGAGTAAAACCCGACCTTCACACCTTCCCTCAACCTATCGATAAAGAGACTTTAGATTCGGTGAAATCTGCTTGGAATTGGGCGCCGAATCATCTGTGGAAAAGAGGGAAAAGCTTACTTTGGTCGACTCCTGAAACTCATGAAATTTGGGAATCGGAGCGTAGTCGGCGCAGTGGACGCACACGGATACCTGGAGGTCGGTGGCGGCCATTACGAGTAATCCATCTCGGCTTAATCGCAGCTCGACTTAGAAAAGGTGAATTCGACCGAGTTTCTGGTCGAGCCGCACCATATCTTGCTACAAAATTACAGCGCGGCTCGACCCGAATTTCATCAGAATGGATCAATAAATTACTCACAGGAGAAGAACCACCAGCATACGAAATCCTACTCGAACTCGATAAGAATCGAGGGAGCCATTTACTCATCGAGGAAGGTGGAGAAACTTGTTTGCCAGTTTGGATAGGCGGCAGGGTGAGTTTGATGATTTCAGAGCCCGAAAGGAGAATTTTACGTGCACAGCGAGGATTGCCAATTATTCTTCATAGCGAGGAAGAGTGAACACCTCATTGCTCATTTGCTCAAATGTAGCGTGAAATCTTGGGCATATGTTCATTTACCGCTTGTACTCAGCGTATTTTCCCGGTGAGAATTTGCTCGACGATACAGACCGTAGCATCATCAAAGTCCTAGAGGCGGATGCTAGAACTTCACTTCGTAAAATATCAGAAATTGTCGGTGTTT
>DUAE01000037.1:2660-3020 GCA_012960975.1 Candidatus Poseidoniales archaeon | reverse complement strand
ATTTCTTGTATCGCCACAGGTGCTACGCTCTTAGCAGTCTTCTTCTTTGTCTTTGTCTTTGTTTCTTCAGTCATTTTTTATTCCTTCTGGGTTGGTTATTGATATACTTATACTTATACGTATATTGATTTTATTTGCAGAAAGCACTTGACTTTTGCTACAAAGTGTAGTATAATAGTTATAAGGAATGGGAAATACCTCCCAAAACAACAGGAGAACTAGACAATATGAAATTTGACCTCATCGTGGGCAATCCACCATTCCAGAAGACTGCCGACCACGGCAAGAAGATAAGTCAAAATCTCTGGGTGCCAATAACATTCATGTCATGGTCACTACTCCGAGAGGATGGCGTCCTGT
>DUAE01000037.1:1575-2530 GCA_012960975.1 Candidatus Poseidoniales archaeon | reverse complement strand
AAGAGACATTTCCCTGGTGTAGGTTCGACATTCAGTCAGTTCATCGTACAGAAAACACTTGATGATGCGAACATCACCGATGCTGTTACGCTATACGGCAACACGACATTGGACCTGAATGAGATGAGGATGATCCCATTTGATTTATCTGATATTGGTTTATCTATCTTCAATAAGATTACTACCTCATCCCATCCACGATGGAACATGATGCCTAGATCATCCAAGAAGACAAAAGACTTGGATGTTTCAGACATCAAGGATAAGAATCATCCGTACAGACATTTCAGTAGTCACGGGGCACAGGACATGCAATATTGCAACAGACCAGGGACCAATCACTTTGTCAGCAAAATTGTCGTATCACGGACTGGTGAGATGAACGTCAGCGTAGACAATGGCGATTTGACTCCAGGAAATGAGTGTCACATACAGGTTCTTCGACCAGAGGAACTGTCATCAGCGGAGTCACAGTTCAAGTCGATGCTGTTTAACACGATCATGAATACCAACAAGTCCAATCAGTACATCGACAGGTATCTCCTCAACTTCCTACCTCAACTGGACATGACTCGGGACTGGACAGACACAGAGATATACTCCGAGCTTAATCTTACTGAAGAAGAAGTGGCGTATATCGAACCAAGGAGAACAGAACAATATGAAATTTGACCTCATCGTAGGCAATCCACCGTATGGATACCGAGATCCTGATTCCAAGTCTACAAACAGCAAACAGATATACACGAAGATCATCAACAAATGTTTGAAGATGAATCCTACAGTTCTCCAGATGATCATCCCACGGAAGTTTCTATCGCCAGGGAGTCACCAACTAAAGACTTTGATACTGAAAGATGGGCGGACATCAAGCATCACCGCAGTCAGAAAGGAGGTATTCAATGTGAGACCTCCCATCTGTTGGTTCATCTACGACACCAATCATAATCCTGAT
>DUAE01000037.1:0-1508 GCA_012960975.1 Candidatus Poseidoniales archaeon | reverse complement strand
CAACACGAAGGTGATGGACCTCAGAAGACAACAAGTTGTGCATATAAAGCATCTTCCATCGTATTCAATCATCAACGCTGTGTGCAACTACAGTGACATCAGAATGGACAGCATCTGGATCCGAGGATGCTTATCGTGGGGCAATGTGAAGCATCACGAATGCTCAGCAAGTGACTCTCATGTGGTGTATATCAAAACCACAGGCAAGCGAGGTGTGCCTCTTGACGTGGTCTATATTCAACCTGGGGTAGAGATGACTGGATGGGGACAGCATAAGGTCTGCATGCAGACCATTGGTGGTGACAGCAGTCCAATAAAGATCGCTGATAAGAACCATGTAGGTGGCAATTCTGTGGTGTTCCTCACTACAAGCAGTGACGATGAGTCCGCCCACATGATCTCATATCTAGAATCCTCATTGATCCAATACCTCACTCCTCTAATCAGGCCATCGGAGATATATAGCAAGTCGTTTTTCAGTCAGATCCCAGTTGTTGATTTCAGCAGATCTTGGACTGACGATGATCTCTACAATGAATTTGGGTTGTCGGCAGAGCAGATAGCAATGATCGAGGAGAAATAAATGAAAATAAAGCTTGACTTTTGAGTAGAAATGTAGTATAATGGTTATAAGGAATAGGGAATGTCCACAAACAATATAAGTGAGAATGAAAATGACAGAAATAAATGAAAATAAAGCTTGACTTTTGAGTAAAAGTGTAGTATAATGGTTATAAGGAATGGGAAATACCTCCCAAACCACGATAGGAGAAATAAAATGACAGCAAGACTAGTGTGTGGATGGGGAATAAATGATTCTCCCGTAGGCTACATTGTGAGTGACTGTCCGTTCTACAGAACTTGGCACGACATGCTCGAGCGACGACTTAACCGGTACGATAGTCCGTCTTTGAGAGATGTGACAGTCTGCGAGGAATGGAAATTTTTCTGGGCATTCAAGCAGTGGATGGAGACGAAGGACTGGGAAGGGAAGGATCTGGACAAAGACATTCTGATTCCTGGAAATAAAGAATACGGACCAGATGCATGTATGTTCGTCACTCATCAGATCAATTCTCAGGGACTGAGAGTTGGTCCTGAAAAACCGAAATCCGGTAAAAAATATCCTCAAGGCGTCCAGCTGAGACGATTGAAGGGTCCTGACAAGTATTTTTCGCAGATCGTGATAGACGGCAAGGCGATACATCCCGGAACATACTCAACAGTCGAGGCAGCATCCTCTGCTTATTGCAAAGCAAAGGCGAAACATCTGAGAGAACTTGCTGAGAAACAGGAGCCAATCCTCAAGGAAGCATTACTGAGATGGGCAGATATATATGAAAGCGCTTGACTTTTGAGTAAAAGTGTAGTATAATGGTTATAACAATGGGAAATACCTCCCAAACCATCCAGAGGAACATTATGATAAACGAAATAATCAGACACATCCGCGAACGTGAATACATGTCAGGAGTAGACAGAGAAGCATCACGAGTAAAGGCTACAGG
>DUAE01000036.1 GCA_012960975.1 Candidatus Poseidoniales archaeon | reverse complement strand
AGGTGGACGAAATGCTGCCTGCCCAAGCGATACAATCAATCTTGCTGTTGTAGGTTGTGGTAGCCATTCAAAATTCCTTGTTCCTGGTATCATGAGGGAGAACGGCTATAATGTAAATATGGTTGCGCTTTGTGATGTGGACACGAAAGGCCCATATCTTGAGGTTGATCGTTTTAATGGGAAAACTTATACCGGTCTTTATACCCTTGATGCGTTTAAAAATATTCCAAAGTATGTAGATTATCAAACGATGCTACAAGAGAAAGGCGGTGATATTGATGGTGTTATAGTCGCAACCCCCGACCATCAACACATGCCAGTTAGCATAGCGGCAATGAATAGGAATATAAATGTTTATTGTGAAAAAGATCTTGGCGTTAATGTTCATGAGGTTCGCCTTGCTACGCAAATAGCCAAAAAGAAAGGCATTGTTACACAGATGGGAATTGGAAATCACCAAAGACAAGAACTCAGAAGAATTGAAAAGGCTGTTAAAGTAGATAAGGTCATCGGTCAAGTTAGAAAAGTTCATATCTGGTGTGATAATGAATATCATGAGGCGAATGACAGAAATAACCCAACTTGGCCACCTAGGAATGTTGGTAATGGCTATTATGACATTTTTGATTCAGATGCTGTGCTTGATGCATCGGGCACATTTGATGGCAATTGGCAAGCATGGCTAGGACCTGCAACGCCTCGCCCTTATAATACACAATATCACCCACGAGGTTGGCGAAATTGGTGGGATTTTGGTGGTGGAAGGCTTGGAGACATCGGATGCCATTCCTTTGACTGGTTGTTTTCTGCACTCGACCTCGAATACCCACACACAGTAGAAGCATGGGGTAATAGAGAACCTGGATTGGAGCGAGCAGCTGATGTACTCAATGTTAAGTATCAATTTCCTGCACGTGAAGGGATGGATCCTGTAGAGGTGAATTGGTACGACGGAAACAGTAGGCCAGGGTACGACGGAAACCCTATGCCAGATAATGAAGATAACGATTGGATAAAAAAAATACAGCTAAAACTAGCCAAAGACTACACTACAAATCACAAGTCAGTTACAAGTTGGGATCAACTCAACGATCCGAGTGGGCCCAAAGAAGGGGATGGTTGGGCTAGAGCAATGATGCTTATAGGTACCGAAGGTATTTTGGTTGCTGCATTTCACCCTACAAGATGGGAGTTATTTCCTTTAGAAGAAGGCGGTACCAAATTCGATCATTGGGATAAAGCAAAATATACAAGTAATGAAGGTCTCCCCAATCATGCGGGGAGCCATTATGAGCAATGGCTTGAAGGAATAAAAACTTGTGATCCAAGTAAAACCAATTGCGGATTTGACTATGCAGGTCCTTTATCCGAAACGGTTTTGTTGGGTATTGCAGCCTATCGTACAGGTAAAAAACTTGAATGGGATCCACGAAATCTAAAAGCAATCGGAACACCTGAAGCAGATCAGTTTCTTAAAGGAGAATACCGTGCTGGCTGGGCACTTCCCTCACCGGTTTTACCCGACAACAACTATCCAGCTGATCGTGAGCATAAATTAAAAGATTCCCAGTAAAACTATTTAATAACATTATGTTTTCAAGGTGTTTACAATTCGCTCATTGTCTAATTAGTCGACGCTGAAGAATCTGATTGAGTTAACAAAGACAGGGGCGAGGAGGGGGAAAGAGGTGTCTCAAATTGCAAGGAAAGCTTTCCGTTGGTGTCAAAACCTTGCAAAGTAAACCGCCAGATGAAACCGCATAAAGAGCTCACAACGGGATATCAAGCCGAGCTATTCCGAACCGAGCTTTCACGCATGGTGAACCCCAAACACCCAATGGTAAAAGTGGCCGCTGGGATGGACTGGGAATCGTTTGAAACGGCGTTGGAAAAAACATGGCATGAGGAGTTGGGGCGACCCGGAGTGAGTACGCGGTTAATGGTGTCGCTGCACTATCTCAAGTACGTGAACGACCTGAGCGATGAGGGAGTGTTAGAGTTGTGGGTGGAGAACCCGTACTGGCAACATTTAAGCGGGATGAAGTTCTTCGAGCATCAAGCCCCGATAGAGGCCTCAAGCCTGAGTCGATGGCGTAAGCGCTTGGCCAATGTGGGAGCGGAGAAGCTATTGGAGGAGACGCTCAAAGCAGGACTAAGGATGAAACTGATCCAGCCTCGGCAACTGGAGAGGATCAATGTAGACACGACGGTTCAGGAGAAGCATGTGAGGTTTCCAACGGACAGCAGACTCTACGATCGAGCCAGAGAGACGCTGGTAAAGTTAGCCAAGCGGCGCAGGCTTAAACTGCGGCAGAGTTACGAGCGGGTGGGGAAGCGGTTAATGCTCAAGCAAAGCCGCTACGCCCATGCCAGACAGTACAAGAGAGCGGGCAAATGTGGGAGGCACCTCAAGACCTTGCTGGGTCGAGTAATACGGGATATTCAAAGAAAATGCCCGGAGCCTGATCCCAAACTGAGGGAAGAGTTAAAACAAGCGCAGAGGGTTTACGATCAACAGAGGAAAGACAAAGGCAAAGTGTACAGCGTGCATGCGCCGGAGGTGGAATGCATCAGCAAAGGCAAAGCGCACAAGCGCTATGAGTTTGGGGTGAAAGTGAGCGTGGGGACTAGCAGTCGTGGAGGGTGGCACGTGGCGGCACAGGCGCACCCGGGCAATCCATATGATGGGCACACACTCAAAGAGACACTGGAGCAAGTGAGGCGGATGGTGGGGAAAAGAGTGAAACAAGTGTTTGTGGACAGGGGCTACAGAGGGCACGGCTACGAGGGGGAGATGGACGTGCACGTGGACAAACAGCGCAAAGGCAAGACGGCCAAGCGACTGTGGAAGTGGATGAAAAGACGAGCCGTGGTGGAGCCGGGAATTAGCCACCTGAAACACGGGCACCGGATGAATCGCAATCGACTAAAAGGAACCCAAGGAGATCAACTCAACGCAGTGCTAAGTGCGGCGGGAATGAACTTCAGGAAGTTGCTCAAGCGAGCGGCGAAGACTTGGCTCTACATCCGATGGATACTAAAGCAGCCAGAAATCCAACTACAGATACCTTTCAAGCCAAACACTATTGCTCATCTCTGTTCGCTCACCTGAAAACGACTTTTTCAGTATCGACTAATTAATCCATGACACTCAGTCAGCACAGAGGTGAATATATCTAGATAGTCGACGCTGAAGAATCTGATTGAGTTAACAAAGACAGGGGCGAGGAGGGGG
>DUAE01000035.1:1892-3514 GCA_012960975.1 Candidatus Poseidoniales archaeon | reverse complement strand
AATGACTTGCAACGATCAAAATCCGTGCATTGAGAGTCATGGGGGGAATAAAATTCCTCCACAGACAGTTGGCTGTAAGAGATAAATAAATATGAATATGCCTGTTTAATTTACCAAAAGTATAAGTATAAGTAGGAACATAAAAAGACAACTCATTTTTTCAACACCAACAAAAGGAACACAAACATGGCTTTTAGCGTATCTCCCGCTGTCCTAGTCAATGAAATCGACAACACCAACACCATTGGTGCCATCTCGACAAGTATAGGCGCACTCGTAGCAGGCAATCTCCAGTGGGGATCCTGCGGGACAATAGAACAGGTGGTTTCCGAAGATGATCTCAAAGATCGCTTCGGAGCACCAAACGACATCAATTACAAGGACTGGTTCACTGCTTCGAACTTCCTGCAATATTCAAAGAATCTACAATTGGTCCGAGTTGTGGAAGATACTGCACGGAACGCAACAGCTACTATCACTTCTGGTGCACCAGGACCTGGTCAGGGACAGCTAATCAAGAATGCGTCAGAATACTCTACTCTTGTGCTTACTGAGTTCTTCGCGGCAAAGTATCCCTCATCTCTTGGAAACAGTTTACGAGTGGTTGGAGCAATCCCCGATGACTTCCAATCATCAGCATCAACGCCGAAGACATTTACACTGCAGACGGACGGAGCAACTTCCGCTCCTATACTTGTAAACTCATTGTTTGATGAATCATCAATTGCAGCAGATGAACTAGCATTGTTAGTAATATTCAATGATGGACTTGTTGATACTGATACAGTAGTTGAGCGAATGATTGTATCAACCACTCCAGGTGCGAAAAATGGTGCTGGACAGATTTATTATTTCGACAATTACTTAGAGCAGTACTCTGACTGGTTGTATGGCAATTATTCATTTCCTGATGCTGAGATCTTTACGTGGGGTATCGGAGAAGACTTCCAACTAGGAGGAGGACAGAATGGTGCAGTTGCAGAAGGAGCAGAATATATCCTAGGATTGGATGTTATTGCAGCAGCAACAGAAGTTGATATTAGTTTATTGATGACTGGTGGTGCACCTCTTGTAGCAAGTAACTATGCGATTGATAATGTTGCAGGAGTCAGAAAAGATTGTATGGCTTTCGTATCACCTGCGCAGGAAGATGTCATAAACGAAAAATCAGCTGCTATGATGATTCAAGCAAAAGACGATGGACTTGTTCCTAGTTCTTCTTATGGATCTATGGACGGTAACTACAAGTACATGTATGACAAATATGCTGATATATATCGTTGGGTTCCATTCAACGGTGATATTGCTGGTCTATGTGCTTTGACTGATAACACCAATGATCCTTGGTTTTCGCCAGCGGGTTTCAACCGTGGTCGTATCAGAGGAACTGTCAAACTAGCAATGCAGCCATCGAAAGCCGTTCGTGATGAGATGTACAAGAATAACATTAATCCTATTGCTTCTTTTCCAGGTGATGGTGTTGTATTATTTGGTGACAAAACATTACAAGCAAAAAGTTCAGCGTTCCAGTTTATTAACGTAAGACGATTATTTATTGTCCTTGAGAAATCAATTTCTACAGCCGCTAAATATCAACTATTCGAATTCAACGATGCACAAAC
>DUAE01000035.1:310-1814 GCA_012960975.1 Candidatus Poseidoniales archaeon | reverse complement strand
GTTGCAGATGCTACAGTAAATACACCAGCAATTATAGATGCAGGCGAATTTGTTGCTGAAATCTATATCAAACCTTCACGCTCCATTCAAGTTATGAACTTGCACTTCATTGCAACCAAGACCGGTGTAGCGTTCGAAGAATCTGCTGGCTAATAATACCAATACCAATAATGAAGGTGCGTAAAACCACCTTCTATTCATAACAAATAAAGGATAATATAATAATGCCATCAATTTCAGATTTTAAGGGATCGTTCACTTCACTCGCCAGACCTACTCTCTTCAGAGTGGAAGGTTTTGGTGCAGGGAGGGAACTAGAATTCCTATGCAAAGCAGCATCTGTCCCTGAGACAACTCTCGGTATGATTGAGGTCCCTTTCCAGGGGCGGAAGATCAAAATACCAGGCGATAGATCATTCGCTGACTGGTCCATCACCGTCATCAACGACGACAAATTCATTCTTCGGAACTACTTCGAAGATTGGGTCGAGCGTATCGGAGGAGCTGCCGATACCTTCGGTGAAAATAACTCAGTAGAAGCAGTCAAAGAAGACGGACAAGTATCACAACTAGGAATCGATGGTTCGATCATCGCAACCTGGAACTTAGTTGGTGCCTTCCCTATCTCAGTGGCAGCTAACGAGTTCGATGCTGAAACAACTGACTCATTCTCAGAATGTGCCGTAACATTAGCATTCGATTACTTCGAACGGGTCTAAAGATTCATCGGGCATGGATGCCCACCAATTCACACAGCCACGAATGGATACGGGGCTATAAGTATTAAAAAACCAATAACTAAGGAAAATAAATATGGCATTCCCATTTGAGATAGCCTCGTTTTTTAAGAAAGACAAACAGAAGGAGAAACAAGTCATCCTGAGAAATGACGTGATCCCTTCGGTTGATGACATGGGATCAGCCGTGATCAACGCTGGCGGGAGATTCGTTTCTCCGTATGAAACAGATACTCTTAAAAAGAAATACAAAGAGAATATTCGCCTTTGGAGGACTATCGCTAGATCAACAGATTTAGCTGCTGCGATAAATGACATTGTATCTGACGCCATTGTTGTGTCAAATACTAAACCGATTGTCGAACTGAATTTCATGGAAGGAAATAAGATATCAGAAAAAGTCCAAGAAAAGATGATAGGAGAGTTTCAATATCTGCTTGGCCTTCTGGACTATCAGAGGAAAGCCGTTCGGATGTTTGAGAGCTGGTACATTGATGGCTCACAGTACATCCATAAAGTCGTTGATCCTGAAAACCTTTCTGGTGGTATATTGAAAACTGTCAGAATCGGGCCAATGGCTGTAACTCCCATTAGAGAAGTCAATAAGGAAACTGACGAGCAGGGCAACGAGTTTACTGCATCTGTTGAAGAATACTATTTAGTAGATAAACCTGGTGTTGATGCTACGACCAGTACACAAATCAAACTTCCTCAGGAATCAGTAAGTTTTGTTCACTCAGGGCGAGTGGATGCCTACGGCAATATAC
>DUAE01000035.1:0-263 GCA_012960975.1 Candidatus Poseidoniales archaeon | reverse complement strand
GATTCGACAGTCATTTACAATGTAGCAAGAGCACCTCAGAAGAGAGTGTTCTACGTTGATGTCGGTAACTTGCCAAAGGCAAAGGCTGAGCAGTACTTAAATGGTATCATCAGCAAGTTCAAGAATAAGACTGTTTATGACAGCACTACTGGAGCAATAAAAGACGGTCGTCATATCCAATCAATGATTGAAGATATCTGGCTGCCACGCAAAGAGGGAAGTAAGTCAACTGAAATATCCACGCTAGATGGTGGTGGTTCACT
>DUAE01000034.1 GCA_012960975.1 Candidatus Poseidoniales archaeon | reverse complement strand
AGACTTCGTCGGCAGACGCATCGCCCTCGTCTTGGTAGTACCACTGCTCATCAGAGCCGTCTGGGCAGTCGTCTTCCCAGTTATTGACCCATGAGAACGGGATTACAGTTCCATCCATACAGGTGAATTCGGAAGTCTCTTCGCCTTGGGGCTCGTCAGAGCCGTCCTCGCAATCCTCCCAGCCGTCATCGTAGGATTCAGAGTCAACAGATTCTCCGTCGTCGCAAATGAATGAGCTCTCGATTTCGATGAGGACGCCGCTTCCAGTAGTGGAGTCGAGCTGGTAGAATGAGAACATGACTTCGGTATGGCCTTCTATGATGAGTGCAAGAGCCCCTCCGTCGCCATCTACGATTTCTGCGTCAGTAAACCAGCAAATATCCTCATCTGCATCATAGGAGCCTTCGTATTCCTCACACATTTCGCCATCTGGGTCGTCATTATTAGCGTCCCAATCGCCCTCGGGGTAAAGTATGTGAGTGTCGTTTCGTACAAGCGCGTACGGTATCGAACAGACATCGTTGTCGGCATCGTAGGAGCCATCGTATTCCTCGCACATTTCGCCAGTGGAGTCACCGGTCATCTCTGACCAGCCTTCCTCAAGATACAGAACTGTCATGCTATACGGGGCTGTAATCGCGGTATCTCCGACCACGTAGTCGGTGTAGTACTCTGATGCCTCGCCGTCGCACTCGGTCATGTCGAGGTTGGTCCCATCCCACAACTCGGACGGGTTCTCGTCTCCGACTGCGCTAGATTCAACGAAGGGCGTGCAATCTAGAATATCGACGAAATTTGGCTCGCCGACCTCTCCCTCTTCGTAAGTTGCCTCGTCAGATTCATCGTAGCAATCTGGGTATCCATCATTAATCCAGTCGAAAGGAATCTCTTGGCCATCATCGCAGATGTAAACGACTTCATCGTCGCCGCCATCGTCAGACTCGTCAGAGCCATCGCCGCAGTCGTCCCAGCCGTCGTCGACACTGTCCATCGGGATTTCGTTTCCGTTGTCACAGTAGAATGTGTCATCATCATCACCGCCATCATCGAGGATATCTATCCAAACAGGAATCGAGCCACGTGGAAGGGTCTCATCGACCTCGATTACAATCGCATCATCCCACATTACGATGTATTCCATCGAACTAGATGATGTATCGTTAGTGCCATGCATTGACCATGACATCAAATTCTCACTCTCGTCGAGGTAAATTGTGACTATCATATTCATGTCATCTTCGTCGTCGACAAAACTCATAGTCATAACATGGGAATTAGAATCTGCTTCGTAGGTAATCTCGGTGATAGCACCCTCTGGAATATCCATATCATCTTCGTCATCCATATCATCTTCGTCATCCATCTCATCAGAATCGATCATTGCGCGCACTATTTCCATTACATTGGGTGTTGAGTCCCTAACCAAGTATGCGCCGGAATCAGCGCCTCCAGCTTCCGCCGCCATCATTCCGCCGACTGAGAAGTGAATGTTCACGACCTCACCGACTTGAATGTGTGTGTAATCAATTACCATCATTGGAGCAGCTGAAATCGAAGTTTGGACAAGAACTGCATCTCTGTCCATATCAACCAATACTCTTTCTATCATGATTATATCCATATCCATTCCAATATCCTCATCATATCCACTCGTGGAGATAGTCTGCGAATATCCAGCTCTGGAGGATTGATTCAACATATCCTCAATTCCCATGTCAGAAGTGTTCATAGCGGACATGAAGACTTCCATGGACACTAAGTAGATACAGTCGCCAACAAGTTCCGCGGTAGCGTTCTCCGCGTAGTTCTCGGCGTTCTCGTCCATGCATCCAAGGATATCATCGATGATTTCCTCAACATCTTCATCAAGGCAGCCGGCTAGTGGCGCGGAAACCAATATTAGTATTGTCAGTATAGCATATGCTCGTGTCATAAATCGATTTCGAAAAATGATATTATATGAGTATTAGGGCGGCTTGTGATGATTTGACTCATAATGTCTAACTTAGAGATGAATAATGGTGCAGGGGACAGGATTTGAACCTGCGAAGCACTACGCACTGGGACCTAAACCCAGCCCCTTTGACCGCTCGGGAACCCCTGCTTGTAACCCGCCGAGCGCATTCAAGTCAAGAATGCAACGGCTGCCTCTTCCTCTCCCCAATCATCATAACCGGGAGAACTGGCGAAACACTCAGAGGAGTAGAGATGGCTCGTATTGGAGTGCTCGGACTAGGCAATTGGGGAACTGCACTTGCTCGTGTTTGGTGTGAAGATGGACACAATGTTCTTGGATGGACAATTGAACAGGAAGTTTACGAATCTTTGATGACTGAAAACATCAATAAAAAATATTTACCAAATTCAGTCATCCCTGAACTTCAGGTGACAATGCAAATTACAGACGTTACCGAAACTTGTGAAATCATCGTCCTTGCTGTGCCAAGTGGTGTAATTCTCTCCGTTGTTGATGAATTATTACCCCACCTTCGACCTTCGCATGTACTACTCGATCTCGCTAAGGGACTCGCTCCATCCAAAGAAGGCGGTTCTGGAATGATTTCGGAGGCCATTCAGCGGCGACTTTCCGCCGCTGGAAAAGCAAATCCAGTAGTCGTCATGACTGGTCCAACGATTGCACCTGAAGTTGCACGTGGAGTGATGACGACCGCATTAGTTGCATGTGAAGACCGCAGTGTTGCTGAGCGAATCGCTGACCGATTATCTACCGATTCGCTCATTTTGACTGCTGCCGATGACCCAGGAGGGGCAGAACTCTGGGGAGCGTACAAGAATACGGTTGCACTAGCTTGCGGATTAGTCGATGGACTTCATGGCAGCATTGGTGGAGACAATCTCAAGGCAGCATTAGTGCTTGCAGGTTTCAGTGAAGGAATGAGATTGTTAGAAGCGATGGGAGCAGAACGTACCACAGCCTTTGGTCCAGCAGGAATTGGGGATCTTTACGTTACCGCAACCAGTCCACGCAGTAGAAATCGAACCCTAGGGGAAAAATTAGGTTCTGGTCTAACTCTCGATGAAGCGCTAGATGAGATGCATATGGTCGCAGAAGGAGTTCGAGCGACTCGAATGTTTGTAAATCGTGCACCCTCTCTCGGTATTGAAATTCCATTTCTTACCGCCCTATCGGGGTTGTTAAATGGCCAGATAACAGTAGAAGAGGCTGTTAGAGCGATGGTTGAATCCTACCAGAGTTGAAAGAACACAGGAATGGCAAGCCAAGCATTGATTGGCTATGCAACAAGTCGGAGTCTGAGTTAAATGGCTGCATCAGACCTCACTGAATTTGAATTACGCCTCTTGAAGTGGATTTCCCAATCTGATTTTGAAGAGGTTGCTTGGTCAACTAAAAGAGCTGCTGAAGCATTCAAGGTCGAAGAAAAAGAGGTTTACGAAGCCCTTGCTGCACTGACTGGTAAAGTTAAGGATAATATTCACATCTACTACGAAGATGGTGCGATTAGAATCGTTGCTGATGATACAGATTAATCAAATTTAGTTTTTTCTTGTAAAAATTACTTCACGCCAGCGAGGCCGCTGGATTTGATCCGTGGAATCTATAAATTTACGACGAATCCGTAATGAAACCTGATCTATAATCACGACGACCACATACATTACGATAATCAGAGCTAGAACCCGGTCGTATTGTTGGAATGGAGAAAGATAATAATTCATGTAATACCCAATTCCACCAGCTCCAACCAAACCTATTACAGAGCCATGCCTAACATTGTATTCAAACATGAATAACATTTGACTAATGAGTGCATTGCTCGCTTCAGGTATAGCGAAAAAACGAGCGATTTGCCAGCGTGGCAATCCCATCGCCCGAGCAACCTCCAGAGGCTCTCTACTCACACCTTCAAGAGCTTCATACTGTAATTTCCCAAGATAACCAACTGTGTACATAGTCATCGCAAGGACACCGGCGAATGGCCCCAATCCTACTAAAATAACGAATATTAATGCCCAAATTAACGAGGGAAGAACCCTTAATGCCGAAAGTATTTGTCTAGTAATTTGAGCGAGCCAAGGAGGAGAAAGATTGGTTGCTGCCATGGCTGCAAGTGGTAAGGAAATCACCATTCCAAAAATTGTCGATAACAATGCGATTTCTAAGGTTTGAGTTATGCCAATAATCGCTGGGCTGCAAGCCCAATCTGCTTCGAATGTACATTGTGGTTTAGACCAAGCAGCACGATCTGTGATTACAGAAAAATCCGGAGGAAAAGCCTCGTTCATGAGAATTGTTAAATTTGTTGAAGCTCGGCTAAAATCTGCAACATTTATTTCGAGGTGTCGAATTGTTAAGATTACTAATAATGTCAAATATATACCTGAACGAATAATCGGTCTATTTTTCAAAAAATGATAAAAATCTACGATTCGATTTGACATTATCAACGGTCTCCTGCCTGAGGAAGAGAATGCCTCTCATTCAAATTATCAAATTCTATCAACGAATTTCCTCTCAATTGTAACAACCTATCACAAAATGTTCTAGCACGCAGAGGATTATGGTCGACAATGAAAATAGCAATATCTTTCTCCTTTGCTAGGCTTCGCAATAATTCGATAATCTCCTTCGCAGTTTCCGCGTCTAATTCACCTAGGCATTCATCTGCTAAGATCAATCTGGGATTCTGAACCATAGCCCTCGCGATGGCAACTCTCCTCTGCTGGCCTCCAGACAATTGATTTACAGATTCGAAAATCTTGTCACTTAATCCAACAGCTCTGATTGCATCTTTTGTTGCCTCTTGCATTTCCCTACTCGGCAGAGAAAGAACTGTTTGCAGATAATTTGCACCCGGCAACGCTCCCATCAGAACATTATAGCCAACGGATTGATGTTGGATCAATCCTAATCTTTGGGGGATGAGAGCAATAGAACCACGTTTTGCGTTCATCGTCAAATCACAACAGCATTCTACGCTACCAGAAAGTGGCGATAATAATCCAGCAGCAGTTCGAAGCAAGGTAGTTTTACCAATTCCTGATCTACCGATCAAGCCTACAATTTCACCAGAATTAATAGTTAGATTAATATCTTTGAGAAGAGGGCTTTCTGTTTCAAAACCAATCGAGGCATTTGAAAAATGCAGTCGAAGTTGATCATTACTCAAGCCCACGCCCCCTTCATATGTTCAACTGTCGTACTTCTCATCGAAAAAATTAGCGATTCCAGGGATTGTACCTATCGCATCGCTATACGATCCAAGATGACCTTCGGTTGTCACTTCAGAAATCCCTGGAGTATTCAAAACACCTTCTAGAATCTCAGAACCACCTTCTGCAGAATTCAAAGCCAAGAATGCATCGGCAATAATATCCATTTTTTCTTGGCTCATAATTTCCATATTAATCATCATCGGATGGCTAGGGACTCGTCCAAATGCTGGTGAAAGTAATCTATATTCAGACCGATCTAGACACCAATCATTACCTTCACAATGATCTTCATAAGAAGTTGATTTTACGAATGCAACATCGCCCACACCTTCAGTCATACAACGGAATCCACCGCTGTATCCGTAATACAAATCGCCCTTTTCTGGAATTGTCGCAGTTCCGAAGTGGTTCTCAATTATTGTTCTAAGACTATCGATTTCATCAATTTCTTCTGAAACCTCTATCAATCCGTTATTGATCATATAACCCATCGGCATCAGCATTCCTGCAGATTTTAACCAACCGGTGTGACAAGAGTTTTTTCCTTCCAAATCCTCAAGTGATTGTATTGAAGAATTCTCCAAAACCCAAGCTTGTGCAGTATAGAAAGTTGAACCATCGCTGTTTTGATTAGCGAGAATTACGTCTAATCCATGTTGCTTCCAAGCGATGAATGCTGCACCTCCATCGAGGAATGCAATATCGGCGTGCCCAAATCGTAATGCTTCAATAGCTGCAATATCAGATGAAATAGGATAGAGTTCGACAGTAAATCCTGATTGGGCAGTGATAAAATCTGCTAATAATTGAGGATTTGCAGACGCATCATTATAATCGTCTTGAGTCTTGTATGCAATCTTGATAATATCTTCATCAACTTGATTTAGACATCCTGTAAATGCAGTTGCAATAATTAGTATAGTTGCCATAAAAGAAAGAAATTTTGCCATTTCCCTCAAACTCTCCCCTAGTTGTTATGGCGTCCTAATCGACTCTGGCATTAGCACAATATATTAACTTTAGGCGGCCCTAAACTTTAATCGATGGGCGATAGAATCATCATTAAAGTTGTCTTGTATAGGTATATGGCGGGGCGCACATTCAATTGGGCAATGACTATATTTGTCGTTCTTGCATTATTACTGTCTACTATTTCTATCGATGAACATGATAGAGAACTTCAGAAAAACGTGAAGAAAATGGAACAATTAGGGGGTGGTGGAAGCATTGAAGATCAATGTAGTTCCATCACATTCGAAGATCTTTTCGATTATTCTTCTGCCATATTTTATTTTGAAATTTCTGAAGATTGGGAGAGTGCAACTGTGACTGCAACAGCTTGGGTCAATGGGACTTCAACTGATGACCTTAGAACATCTCTAGATTCATTTCTCGAGGATTTGTTTCCGAGTGGAGGCGATGGTTGGATTTCTACCGATGAAAGAGAGGCGGTTCGCGCAGTTGCATCAGAATGCATCGAGCATGCGTTAACGCGTATTGCGTTCCGAGAAGGAGAGGCTCATCGGGGTGGGGTTGGAATCGATTGGAAAAATACTACATGGCAAAGCAATGGAGTTCAAATAGAAGAATGGAATTTAATCCCTCCAAATCATGCTGAAAAGCGTGATTGTGAAACATTTGGCTCAAGTTCTGATTGTTTTGAGATTCCAGTATCCCCTAGTAATGACCGCGATTGTAACACTGCAATTGATGCTTCTTCTGGAATCGATGAGTGTCGCCTCGAGTTATGGATGAATGCAACATTAATGATTCCAGATGTTGAATCGGGTCAACAATATACCCTTGCATTTAACTCATCAAATGTGACTCAAGCAGTCTACGAGTTCACATTTCCACCAACTTCAGACCTTCGTATCGACATGTGGGAGGAATGTGAAGGGCGAGATGTTTCCTTCGAACCAACAACTCATGCCGATGCTCCAATTAGAGGTACTTGTTTAGGAGATGGCTCTTCGTCCTACACATTAATAGAAAATAGTGAAGGGAATTTAATTTACACACTAAGTCCAGTCAGAACAATGGGTATGTGGCCTAGTGGTGAAGATATTTTTGCTGACTTTACAACAATGCCGATTCCAATAGATGAACCACCGATTTGGACTGAGAATTCGCCCCCTGATGGATCATGGTTTCCTTCTCCTAACGGTGGTGATACACGATGGGCATCTTGGAATTCAATTTCGGAATGGTTCACAGATGAAGGACCCGTATCTCAACTCGATGTGGTTTGTACCGGGGATTCTACCCTGAATCTTCGACAATCAATGGATAATTCTTTGTGGGCTGAAATTCCCACCACTGATCTCGTCGAAGTGACTTGTGAAGCTGTCGACTCCGCAGGACAAAATAGTGGAAACCGTACTTGGCATCTGGGCGTTCCATTCACTATTTCTACAAATTCGCAAATAATGTCAAACCCACACGAAATTATTGTAGCTAAAAATGTAGGTTGGCCGACTTTGCAAATCGAGGTTGGTTTTTCTCAGAATGGTGAAATCGGAGTTAGCGAGGCTACAACTTTGGATTCTGAATCAATCACAATCACAGTGGCCTCGACAAATATGATTCCTGGTGGGGCACAAGTGTGGGTAAGCGCATCGGGAGAAAATGTGTTTTCGATGAACTATGTCTATGAATTAGGCATCTTCAAAGAAAGTTTACCACCATTAATTTCTGTTTCAGAATCAGGTTGGGATGGCTCATTCTATCAAGCTCAAGGTCAATTCAGCGACCCGGATGGAGAATCTGTTTCTTTCAGCTTAGCAATAGATGGAACTACGGCAGGAAGCATCTCTGTTTCAGGAAATTCGTGGTCAACTCCACGGATTAATTTCGAATTGTGGGAATCAGGTGAGCATAGTCTGTTAATCACAGGCTGTGATGATTCTCAAAAGTGCAGTGAAGTCGTCATCGACATAAATAATACTCATCTTTTTGAAGAAACAATCATCGAACCTGACGATAAAAATCCTGATACTGATACTGGTATATTACCTGCCGCTAGCTTTGGTTTGACATTATTGTCCATCACTATCGGTCTCATATACTCGACTCGTCGCGATTGAGTCATGAGTTTCACCGGCAAAGTCGATCGACCTTCTCACGAAGGAGGAATTCTAGCCTCTTTCGAGGGTCGTGCACCTGGTCTTGGAACTGGTATTCGCATCACCGGAGGAAAATTCCTCGGCCGAGTAAATTCTGTCATTGGAGCTGTGGACGGGGCTTTCGTTCACATTTATCCACTTGCGAAAGGGATTGAAATAAACTATACTCTCGGCTCCCCGGTAGAAATTGCACCACGAGACCGACGTCCACATGACGATAGAGGAAACCGTGGCTATGGACGGGATGATCGAGCAGGAAACCGCAGTGGTGGAAATCAACAGGGGGACAATCGAAGAGGTGGTTCTGGAGGTAATCGCTACGGAAACGACAATCGAGGAGACCGTAGAGGTGGAAATCAACGTGGAGACAATCGAGGTGGTTCAGGAGGCAATCGCTACGGAAACAACAACCACGGCGGAGATCGTAGAGGTGGAGACGGAGGCCGGTCCAATTATCGTGGCGACTCGAATCAACGAGGTGGATATTCAGATCGTGGAAGTCGAGATAATCGCGGTGGAGATCGCCGAGGTGGCAACAATGAAAATCCAAATATGAAGCCTGGGGACTGGCTTTGTCCAAAATGTAAGAATCATAATTACGCTCGACGGGACAAATGTAACAGATGCAGTGAATCGAAAGATGGAACTCCTCGTGGCAGCCGCCACACAAAGAAACGGGAGCGTCGACCCGACCGGCCGAAGTACCAGAAATCAGATGGAAAAGGTAGCTCTAGCGGTGGCTCGAGCCGAGGCCCAAGAACGGGTGGTCGATCTGGTGGTTATTCTGGTGGTTCAGGTGGACGCCCGGGTGGACGTTCTGGAGGTAAATCAGGTGGATATTCAGGTGGTTCTGGTGGACGCCCGGGTGGACGTTCTGGAGGTAAATCAGGTGGATATTCAGGTGGTTCTGGTGGACGTTCTGGAGGTAAATCAGGTGGTTATTCAGGTGGCCGGGGCTCTTCAAACCGAGGGAATCGCTCTCGGAACAATAAACGTTGAGTCAATAAAATCGAACTTTTAACACCCCAGCATTCTTCTCTTGAATAGGGTTAGCAGCGCTTATGGCGAAAAGTGGCGAGATGGCTTGGCTCGATGCCATCGAAGCTTCTAAGAATGGAGATTACGATTCAGCTCTCGAATCTGCAAAAGATGTCGTCCACATTGACCCGGGGCATTCTGATGCTTGGATGGCAATTGCAAATTGGTCATTACCCCCAAGAACGCGTGGAAAACCTACACACCCTAGCTTACAGCAATCCGCTATAGCGGTTGCTGCCGTTCGAAAAGTGGTCAATATTGATCCAGATAACACAGAGGCTTGGATTCTGGGTGGATGGTTGCTCGTCGATCAATTAGGAATGCTCGATGAAGCTCTAGCATGGTGGGAAAGTTATCGTGAACACAGACCAACAGATGTTACTCCACTTATTGAACAGATCTCGATTTTAGTAAATCTTGGACTTTACGAAGAGTGTGCAGATCGGCTTAACGAACTTTCTGCGGAGAAGATGGATGCTCCTTCGAACGAACAAGCAATGAGAATGGATGGCATTCGTCGAATGGTAGAAAGAGCAGCAAAAATGGAGGCTGATGAAATATTTAAGCCTCAAAATCACAAACATCCACGATGGGGTGTTATCGAGAAAATGAAAAAAGTCAAACCTATTTCATCGACCTTTTGGTTGATAATGTTCATTGCACCAATAGTCTTCATTTTCGGTACTTTAGCGATGACATTTCTCGGTAATTCTATCTTTGGTACCATCCTAGTTTTCATGTTAATCTTGGCAATGTTTACTTTCCTTACTCGAGCCTCAATGGGCATGTTACAGAAGAGGAATAGACATGCTCTTGATATGGACCGAGCAATTGATATGGAGATGACCTCAGGAAAATTATGTATTCCTGATTCGATCAGATATAGCACAGTTTACAATTCAATGCTCACAAAACGTAGTCCATCCCTACAATCGAGATTGGAGCATATCATTGAAGCTGATGAGAAGATAAATCACCTTTGGGAAATAAACTTGCCAAATTGGTCAAGTATCGAAGAGGATGAAAACTACACCGATATAGATGAGGATTTACCTCCGCTGGACTAAGTCCCAGCGCTAAAATCACTATTGTAGGCAATTTGCTCTGCAGTTAATTTATCGATTTCAAAGCCATGAGCTGCGAGTTTGAGCGCAGCAAGATCCCTGTCTTGTTCTGCTGATATATCGTAGACTAGGTTGTCCCAACCTCGTCCTTCTTCAGCCAACTTACAAAGAGCTAGAAATTGGTTAGCGAAGGACATATCCATGACTTCAGATGGGTGCCCTTCAGCAGCTGCGAGGTTTACCAATCGACCTCGTGCTAACAGGTGAATCGTCCTACCATTAGAGAGAACGAAGGCTTCGTTATTTTCTCTAATCGTGTAAACATTTGAAGATCGTTCTTCCAACTCCGGGATGTTAATTTCACAATCATAATGACCGGTGTTAGAGATGATTGCACCCTCTTTCATGGAATCGAAATGCCTGCCAACCAATACATCCTTCATCCCGGTTGCTGTACAGAAAATATCGCCGATCTTCGCTGCATCATCCATTTTCATGACTCTGAATCCATCCATAATCGCCTTCAATGCGGGGAGTGGATTAATTTCTGTAATAACGACATTCGCTCCCATTCCACGAGCACGCATCGCTAAACCTCTGCCACAATGACCATATCCTGCTACGACGAAAATCTTCCCTGCAAGAAGAACACTTGTAGCTCGAATAATTCCATCCAAAGTTGATTGACCTGTTCCATGAACGTTATCAAAATCCCATTTAGTTTCAGCATCGTTAACTGCGATTACTGGATATTGTAATTGACCGGCATCCGCCATTGCTCGTAATCGGTGAACGCCGGTGGTCGTCTCTTCCGTACCACCAATTATACCTTCAGACAATTCAGGGAAGGTACTGTGTACTCGATAAATCAGGTCGGCGCCATCGTCTAAAGTTAAGGTCGGCTTGAAATCAAGAGTTCTGTCTATGCATCTGTAGAAATCTTCGTCGTTTTGCCCATACCATGCATGGACACTGTATCCTTCGCGAGCTAGCCATGCAGCTACATCATCTTGAGTCGATAAAGGATTACAGCCGGACCATGCTATTTCTGCCCCTGCCGCCGCAATAGTCTCAATGAGAATTGCTGTCTCTTTTGTGACGTGAAGACATCCAGTGACCCGTTGTCCAGCCAAGGGTTGTTCGATAATCGCTTTCTCACGAAGTTCGGCTAAGGCTGGCATCCTACTACGTGCCCAAGCGACCCTTAACTCGCCTGCATCGGCGAGTGAAATATCCGCAACCGTATACGGCCCTGCTGTATTCATGAATCAATGCGTCCGCCTATATCTCTTCAAGGTACGGCTTATCATACCCGAATCGCAATTAGCGATTCGACACTTATGACTATGCGTTAATTGCCGCCTTGCTGCTGTTGGGCATAATACGAGGCATAATATTCCTCTGCATATTTCCGCGCAGTCTGTTCATCATATCCGGATGCTACCATCTGTTGTACGTAAGCTTCCACAGGATCCATCTGCTCGACGCCTCCGAATTGTTCGATGACATCTTCAGCCTCATCCTTTCCACCACGTCCACGCATGACCAAGGTCACACCAACAACTGCTCCGATTGCAATGAAAATACCAATTCCAATTATGATCGGGCTCAACCCTTCACTTCCTGAGCAACCTTTCGCATTCGAATTACTGACGCAAGGGTCAACTGTTTGGGGCAATAAATTAATGTCTCTTTGATCGAATAAAATATATCTTGAACCATCACCTTCTGTGATTTTGAAGTATAATGTTGCAGATACTCCAGAAACATCGTATAAATCAGAAATATCGAGAGTAATAGCAAATGAATCCCCATCACCAAGATTTTCTGTTTTATTGAATTTACCAATTGATTTCTGAGTGATCTTTTGAGTGGCAGTATAATCCAAAATTGCTGGATCCAATGCTACTTCGATAACAACATCACCATTCTCAGCTCCACCGAGGACCGACCCAGCAATCGTGATAAGATTTTCAGATTGGGAATCTGTTGGACGAGGAGAGATGAAATTCACTACCGGCTCATCGTCTCCGAAATCTTCACCGACGACAATGAAGTAAATTCGATATTTACTCTGAGTTTGTTTACCGGCCATATCGTAAACGATTAGCTCAACACGAATATCTTTCTCAATAACCGAATTTGAAGTAATATTACGGAATGTGTAACTCCATTCATCACCAGCAGAGGATGGTATCTGCCATTCGTGTTGTTCATCGCTAAATTCTCCGACCGGCATGTCATTGACAACTCGCCATTCGTATAGTGCGATTCCTGTCTCACCTTCCGGTGCATCTGGATCGCTACTATTCTCACCGGTGAAAGTGACGGTCAAATCACCACTGTCAGTCAATCTTACTCGATAAACTGGCCAATCGACTCCACCGATAGGCTTGACACCATCATAGGAGATATATTCTGCATGATCCTCATCATAAACAATTGTTGCTTGTGCATCTGGATAGAAATCATCAGCAAGCGTATCATTCGTAATCAGAGTGATGTAGGTAAGTCGGGTGTGACCCTCGTCATCGTGGAGGTAGAGAACGACATCCCATTCTGCACCGATTCGGCATGGTGCCGTGGTGTCTCCTGCACAGAATGTACCGAGTGTAGGAATCGAAGGTGAAACTTGTGATGTATGGCTGATTAATCCCGCATCAAGAATAGAACCGTCCCAGGAAGTTACTGAATCATTATTGCCTGACTCAAGAGTCCAATCTGCAATAAGTCCACCAACTTCAGAAATATAATTGAATTCTAGTTCAGCGTTGCTCTTGATATACTTCACACGATATGCACCAGTAGTAGGATCAAGCACGGCTGCCTGTCCATTAATTGTCAAATCAAAACTATCTCCTGCAATTCCGAAGTCGATTGGATAAGGAGTTAATTGGTAAGCCAACATATTCGATAATAGAGGAATGTTTTCCCCCCCATATGCTTCCGATACGCTTGGATTTTCAACATCAACAGTTGTTACAATCAATCCGCCTGCGCCATAATTACACAAAGATAACAGGGAGTGACCTTGAGTTTCATCCTTCAGTAAAGTATGGAATGTTCCACCTTGAAGGCTAATTCGTCCTCCACAAACCGCCGGGACTTGATGCTGGTAAACTTGGCTAGCAACATCAATTCCAGCAATGGCAACATAGTTTCCTGCATGAATTCCAGAGAAGGTTACAGGGTCGATGCCATTCATAATTGGATGGAATTGATCCTCGATTGACAAATTATCGAAAAGAACCCTGTTCTCGACTGTGAAATTGAATTGATTACGATCCTTAATCGACATATCAAATGGTAAATTGTCCGGTTCGTATGCATTCTGGTAAGGACCCAGATGCATCTGTACTGTTCCGCCGTCGACTGACATGAATTCATGTAATGTGTCGACAACACTTAGTCCATCAGATTCACGGGTTTGCGCAAGTAAGGTATAGTATTGACCGTAAACAACATTGTAGTCGGTTTGCCAAGGCAGTAGAACCTTATTGTAATGTTCAACCCAGTCAGGAGTTGCGTATGTATCCCAATCACTCACACGCAATTGCGTGTAGGACATTCCCATTGATTGAAGGTCTTCCTTAACGCGCTGAAGTCTGTTCTGATCAGTAGGGTCAGAGAGGATCAGAACATCAATTTCGTCCATGAAGGTAATCAAGAAGAATCTATCATTTCCAGATAATTCACCGTCCTCAGTAAATACTGCATAGAAGCTAATATTGTATTCATGTCCATCATACCATGAATTGTAAGGGGCAGTCCAATTTGCTTGACCACGCTGATGAGGGGCGAGATCGAACGGACCATTTTCAGCCTCTTCTTCGAAAACGGTTTGGCCAGTAGTTTGATCAACGATTTTCATCGAGACCTGATATTCTGCAGCAATTACCCCATTAAGCAACGGTGCAGCAAAACTGTGGGCAGATGAATCATCGATTGGATAAACGCACTCATAGGTAATATCTGTCGTACATTCCAAAACATCTGGTTGCATCAGAGTAATATCCGCACTAGCGATACTGAACATAATTGTAGTATAATTATTTGCAGTATTGACCTCTGATTCATTGTACCATGCAGTTGTTGGGTCAGTATTATCGAATAATGTTTTGACATCAATTCGGTATATCCCACTCTGGAAATCATGGTTGCCAAGAATCACTGATTGACGCTCGGAAGCATCCATTCCAGTTACGCTGACATTGTAGTTACCATCATCTTCGAAAGTGAATTCTTCGATTCGGATATTATCAATTGCAAAACCTGCTAAGCCAGCATTTCCATTGACCCCATCATCATTTGATTGGAACCTCCAAGTGAGTGATATCTCGGAACCTGCCAATGAAGTACACTGATCTTCCCACTCAAATGTGCTTTCGCTAGTCATATTTAGCAAGAATACATTCGTCAAATCAACGGTTACAGACTTTACAATATTCTCTGAATCGAACCAAACGACTGAGTTATAACGGTCTGAGTGATCTCCGAAATATTCGACTTCATCATACCCATTTCCATCGAAATCTTCGCAGAGGTCACCATATCTAGGGCCATTCTCATTCAAATCAGTCCAACTTCCTTTAATCAGACCATTGAAGGTTTCACCATCTTTTGTCCATGAAATTTCAAGTTGTGCCGCATCCCTAATAGCGAGAATATTTCCATTGCTATCCTTGAGATGATCGCCTTCTGCATAATAGTCAAATGTCAAATAAGCGAAATCGGCACCTTCAGCGCCAATAGGCACATTTGGAATTGTTACAGTTTCATTCCAATTATCGCCATATCCAGTATCAGGGTGGCCGAGCCAATAAGCATGGTTGTTGAAGACACCTCTATTCTGAGGCAGCATTCCATTAGAGCCCGAAGAATCATCTAGACGACTACCATTTTCATTTCCATCATCTTCCCAAACAGGCTCAAACCCAGAGAAATCTTCGATTGCAACCAAATCAGGTTCTGCATTTCTAACCAAAGCTTCAACTGTGAAATCAGTTACAGTATTTCCATAATTCTGAACCTTGACATTGATATCTCTATCACCTGATGCATAGCGAACGCCATTCTCTAAATCAATCCATGCTTCTTCAGCCATTCCTGGATCGAAGAGGTTGTTAACCGTTAATTGGAATTTAACTAAATCATTGGTTGCATCAGCATTATTGAATCCAGATTCATCATTTAATTCAGTAGAGATGAAATATGTCGTATTATCAACGAAATTTGCTGTCAATGAAATATCTCGGGTTTCACCAGCAGCAAGATCAGAAAATGCGATATTTTGAGAGACCTCTTCGGTAGTTCCGAAAGTGACATCTCTTTTTCTGATTGTTAGATTATCGAATGCAAAGCCGTCTAATCCAGTGTCTTGAGAAGAACCTTCAGGTCCAACCGAACCCATTAATCCAGAACGGAAACGGAAGCGAATGTCAATTATCTGACCTGCATATGGAGTCAAATCAATAGATTCACGTTCATCTAGATCTGGAGAAGTTCCTCCTCCATCGACAAAATTTAACCAACCTGTTACAGTTTCAGTGTACAGATTTCCATTGTAAGTATTGTATTCTGGGTCAACACCTTGGTTAAGAATTCTAAACCAGCGTTCATTATCCCAGCCACCGCTGAAGAATACTTGTTCCCATCCACTTCCATCACTCCAAACTTCGATACTGCACGAATCCTCGTACAACCATCGTTCAACGACATCGAATTGTTCGGCCAGATAAAGTTCGAAATAATCAGCCGAACACATCAAGGAGAGGTCGAGGAAAGCTGCATCGGCACCGCTAAGGTCGACATTTTGGAGAATGACAGCCTCATCCATATTGTTGTAATAACCAGATTGATTATCATTGTTTTGGTAATCCATACCCGCCCAATAATAATTAGTTGGATTAGAATCTGCTTCCCACCATGAGTCATTTTGAGTCACTGAAGAACCGGTTTCAATGTGCCATGAAGATAATCCATCTTCATATTCCCCAGTGTAGGAATATTTTACAAGATCGCAATTTGCACAATTCGTAGAGTCGGTGACGCCATCGAAATTATTCGAATAAACTACCGTATCAGTTCCTCCTAATACTTCTTTAACTTCCAAATCAACATCGATTGAACCACTAATAGGATTCAATCCCGTATTCTTTACAGTAACATTGACCCAACGACTACCCTCACCGATTTGTGCTTGGCCTGTTGCGGGGTTTCTCGCAGCAGGAGCCACGGTAACCGATGTGATACCCATATCTTCGTTATCAAGTGATAAAACCGACAAGAAATCTCCCGCTCCGGGCCAACCTTGAGTATCTAACCACATTGCATTGTTCGCGAACCGGTATGAATAATCTCGTTGACCAATTACAATTTCGAAAGCGCTATTCTCGCCACCTGCGAGTTGCCCTGGAACTGCCATCGTAGGTCGACGACCGACATCGAAAGATAGCGACGAAAGATATCCGGGTCCTGCAGGATTAGCAAGAATAATTTCTACAGAGTTGATTTCTCTTAGATTATCGAGGAAGAGATAAGTTTGATTTTGAGAGCTTGAATCTTGAACTCGAGTCAAAGTTAATTCAGTTGGAACGAAGAAATCCATCTCCCCATCTTGATTAATATCTTCAATCGTTATCGAAGCACCCTTGAAATCACCGAGAAGAACGTAATTTTGTGTATCCCATGAACTACCAACCTTAGTTGCATATGAGAGGTTTCCAGTAATTCCATCGACAGCGGCGATTAAATCAATTTCACCATTATCGTCAGTATCTTTGATGTCGATCCCGTAGAGTGGATAATTATGCTCGGCATCGAGCTTGAAATCGTGAACACCTTGTGCACCAGGAGCAATAGGATTAGGATATTGCCCTTGCACACAATCGAATTCGAGAACGGTCATGTTATCATAATGTCCGACTGAATTACCAACTCCTGTGTTGTAGGGAGGTGTACGAAGTAACCAAATATCGAGATCCTCACAATCTCCAGTCGGGGCGCCAATACCTCCTCCGAGGACAGTTTCACCCCAATGCCCTAACATCAAATCGGTGTAAATACCGTGTGTTAATGGAACAATTATTGTTTGTTGAGCAGTAATCAAGGTTGGATCTGGCCCGCGGTAAATCTGAATATATTGATTAGACGCAGTTGCATCCATGACGTTCATGACGATGTCTGCATCACCGTCATCATCGATATCACCAACTGCCATATCTGAGAGGTACGGATTTGTTACTGTGATTGTAGAACCACTCCAATCATTGACTCGCTCAGAACAATCACCCCAAAGAATAGTTAAATTTCCTGGTCGAATGAATGTTTCACCAACGAATCGAATATTCTGTTGATAGTAGATTAAGTCGTTTACCTCATCTCCATCGACATCCGCAACTTCTACCCTTGTCCCGTCTGCAGTATCACGGAAACCTGCACGGTGAGAGTCATTATTGGAAATGAAGACATCTTGTCTATCGCCGAAACCGCCTAATCCATCATTGTAAAGAACAGAAACGAAATGCCCCATAGTACTCGCTGAAGCGATGTCATTGTCCCCATCACAATCTAAATCTCCAATCGAAATATAGGAAGGATCTCGTTGAACTGCATACTGTGTAATTCTCGATGCCGACACGGCGGGAGCCAGCGTCAATAACATCGAACTAAGCATCAGTGTAACAAGTAAAATCGCTCTCCGACTTGCTTTCTTTTGATTTCGGTTAGTCTGCAGACCATACAGCATACTCTTTCGGAGTTTCCAACCATTCTTAGCCCTTCGCCAAAGATGAGTTTTACAACACCATAGGTGTTGGAACAAAAAGTGTCAATTCACTAAGAGATTAACCAACTCGGATTTGGGGCATATTGAATTTCGGCACCACCATGAATTTTTTCCAATCGGCCCATCATCCATAGTCGATTCAAAAACAATTCTAAATCAATCCCTTGGCGGTTCATTTTCTCTCCAACTAATTCCTCAATTGAGCTTATTGGTAGGGAGGTATGTCCATGTTCACGAACTACTAATGTCAGTAATATTTGCAACCATGATTCAGCCATAGGATCGCCGGATAAGTTATTCGAAAGTGGCTCAGGATCCTCAATTGATTCCAAAAATTCTCGCATATATTCGATCTGAGGTTCACTTCTCGATGGCCCATCTAATTCTGAAATTCTTGCCTGGACATCAAGGTCTCCAACCCTCCTAACAACTGCTGGAATACTTGACGGATCGGGAGTAGGGCCCGGTAATCGCTCCTCTTCTGAGATCGACTCAATCAATAATTCCGAGTCATCACCCTCCTGTCCCGATTCAGATTCATCATCTGAGGAGTAGCCGGAAATCGGCTGAATGAATCCAACTCGGCCTTGTAATCCTAAATCTTCGCGAACCGAATTAACCCATCCGGCTTCACCCTCAACCATCACATCAACATCGTGTTCGGATGAGCGGAATCTGAAACGAACCGTGCCTCGATGTTGCATGTCAAGTCCTCTTGGGGTTATCCACCAAAGGTGCTTCCTGTTTGAATCTCACGCTTCGGCAAGATTTCTCAAAACCGTCTGAAGAATGCCACCATTACGATAATATTCTACCTCAACAGGAGTATCTAATCGCACTACTGCATCAAAATTTATCTCAGCACCATTCGGTTTTTTTGCTACAACTTTTATTGTTGACAAGGGTGTTAATTGAGCATTCGTTGGTATCTGAAATAATTCGCTTCCATCTAAACCGACAGTGTCTGCACTCTCTCCATCTGAGAAGGTTAACGGCAACACGCCCATACCGACTAAATTTGAGCGATGGATTCTCTCAAAAGAAGTTGCGATTACCGCCTTCACACCGAGTAATAATGTACCTTTGGCTGCCCAATCCCTGCTGCTTCCAGCGCCATATTCTGAGCCAGCTAGAACGACTAGATCTTGACCTTCACGCTGATATCGCTGGCTCGCTTCATAGACAGTAGTAACTTCACCAGTTGGGAAATGAGTAGTGAATCCGCCCTCCTTCCCATCTGCTATCTGATTACGAATTCGAATGTTTGCGAAAGTTCCTCGAATCATCACTTCATGATTGCCTCTCCGGCTTCCGAATGAGTTGAAATTTCGTGGAATAACTCCACGCTCGACCAGATATTGTCCGGCAGGGCCGTAGTGTGGAAAGGCTCCTGCTGGAGATATATGATCGGTTGTTACCGAATCACCAAATTTCAGCAGAACTCTAGCATCCATAATCGGCTGGATTGGATTTGGTTCCGGTTTTATTCCCTCAAAGAAGGATGGAAGCCGAATATACGTCGAATCATCATCCCACGGATATAGGGCAGAAGGTGAACTTGGAATCGCATCCCACTTTGGTTCTTCCAAAATATCCGAGTATTTTTCATGGAACATTTCTGGACTAATACTCGAAGCGACTACTGATTGAACTTCTGCGTCGGTCGGCCAAATATCTGCAAGCATCACCGGTGCATCCTCAGTAGTATAGCCAATTGGATCATTTTGTAAATCGATGTTTAATGTTCCCGCGAGAGCATAAGCGACGACTAATGGTGGGCTTGCAAGATAATTCGCTTTGATCTTTTGATGGATTCGTCCTTCGAAATTACGATTTCCTGAGAGCACACTTCCTACAACCAATTCTCCATCATCAATTGCGGATTCAATCTCAGCATCAAGTGGGCCAGAATTGCCGATACAAGTAGTACAGCCATAGCCGACTACACTGAATCCTAAGGCTGACAAATCTTCTGTCAAACCTGCTGCATCATAATATTCAGTAACTACGCGAGACCCTGGCGCTAAACTCGGCTTGACCCAAGGTTTCACTTCGAGTCCCTTTTGACGGGCATTTCTTGCGAGTAATCCTGCTGCTAACATGACACTAGGATTACTCGTATTTGTGCAACTCGTAATCGCAGCGATTACTAGGTCGCCGTGTTGCAATTCAAAATCGTGTCCAGCGACCTTAACAGAATCATCATTCCTTGTTGAATCTACTCCGTGACCACTATGACCGATAGGAGCGTTCAAACTCTGTTTCCAATGATTGCGCATGTCTGAAAGATCAACGCGATCTTGAGGTCTTTTTGGACCGGCGAGAGCGGGTTTAACCGAACTCAAATCTAGTGAAACTGTGGAGGTGAATTTGGGAGTGGGTGTTGAGGGGTTATAGAATAATTCTTGTGCACTCAAGTACCGCTTCACATCTTCTACTTGAGATTGTTTTCTCCCCGATAGCGACATATAATCAAGAGTTGTTTGATCGACAGGGAAAAATCCACAAGTTGCTCCATATTCAGGTGCCATATTTGCGATAGTCGCACGATCTGGTAAACTCAAATTAAACATACCTTCGCCATAAAACTCAACGAATTTACTGACAACTCCATGTTCGCGTAAAATCTCAACAATTCGCAATGTCATATCGGTAGCTGTCACTCCTGGATTCAAAGAACCCGTCAATTCAAAGCCGACAACTTCCGGTAAAAGCATGTATATGGGTTGACCGAGCATTACGGCTTCAGCTTCGATTCCACCTACGCCCCATCCGAGAACACCTAGACCATTTATCATTGTTGTATGTGAATCAGTTCCAACTAAAGAATCGGGCAACCAAATACCATTTTCTTCCCGAGCAACGCTCGCAATCCATTCGAGATTAATCTGGTGAACTATACCTCTTCCAGGAGGTACTGCACGGAAATTATCTAAACTCATTTGCCCCCATTTCAAAAATTTATAACGTTCCATATTACGCTCATATTCAATTTCAAGGTTTTTTTCTCTAGCATTTTCGAACCTGCCTGAAACATCAACCTGAACCGAGTGATCGATGACCAAATCAACCGGGACCTGAGGGTTTACTTTCTCGGGATCGCCACCTAATTCGACCATCGCATCTCGAAGAGCCGCGATGTCGACAACCGCAGGAACTCCAGTGAAATCTTGCAATAATACTCGACTTGGATTGAAAGGAATCTCTTCAGGGTTCATCTCAGGAGACCAAGCAGCAATTCTCTTGACATCCTCTTCGGACACTAAGAAACCATCACAATTTCGAAGAGCTGATTCAAGTAAAATTCGAATCGAAAATGGCAAATCATCTAGTTTGCAAAGGCCTGCTTTCTCGAGGGCGGAAAGTGACATAAATTTGCCCGACTTGCCATTGGATGTTTCGAATTTTGATGCTGCTGAAAAAGGATCGCTTGCACTCATCAAATCACCTGTAATATTGCCGCCTCATCGCCGATACATGAAGTTGACTAATTTGCGCCTACATCGACGCTGACTGGTTCGACTTCATCTCTAGTTAATATCGATACTTACTAATCGAACTTCGTGAACAGGAGATTCACCAGATTCATCATCAATCGAAACATCACTAATAGCAGTAACATCATCCAATCCGGCGATTACCATTCCGAAAACCGTATGAATATCATCGAGATGACTTGGAGTGCTATCGGAAGGTACGATGTAAAATTGGCTTCCACCAGTGTTAGCTGCATTGGTTTTTGCCATCGCCAGAGCGCCTGGTGTGTGCTTCAAGCCGTTAGTAGCCTCATCACCAAGAGTCCAATCTTCC
>DUAE01000033.1 GCA_012960975.1 Candidatus Poseidoniales archaeon | reverse complement strand
CATTCTTTTCGTCTCCGCCGGTGTAATCGGTATTCTGAGCTTAATCGCATTTTTGATGATACGCAGAAATCGCAGATGAAGCACAGGGGCATATTCCTGTTGTGAATGGTCCAATCCTTCTATTGCCTTTGCTATGGTGTCGTACAGTGACATGTGCCCGAGAGGGCGGTTGCCCGATTTAACCGAAGCGGCTACCAGTCGGGGTCGAGAGGGAACCGATATTGATGTATATTCAAGAAGGGATACCCTAGCATACGTAATACAGGAGTACGGAAGTACGGAAGTAGAAGAATAGAATTACACTTTCTCTTGTTTTCTCTCTTCTTCATAGGCATCAGCAACCTTGCCGGCCGTACGAAGAAACTTCTTTTTCAAACCATCGAAGTTAAGATATATTATCCCACCAACTGTCAAGAAAAAGCCTCCAACTATTGTAAAAATACCTCCAATGTAGAGTACAACTCTAGGCTCGGTATCCTCAAAGGTTGCAAATCCAGTTTGTACCATGATAATCCCAGCAATGAGTACAAGTATTCCAGATATTACCAATAATAATGGGATGATTTTTCTTTTCGTTGTTTTTGTCATTCTATCTTCCTCGATATACCTCAACTGACTGATTCTACTTATAGATATATTCGAGATTAATCATATTCGGTCTAGGTAAGAAACATATTGATGGATATGTAACAGACTAACCGTTGTACATAAGACTGTCAACTACGCTACCCATGTGATTAGTAAGGGAGGGAAATCCATACTGCTACTGCAAAAAGAGAAAACCCAAGTAATCCATTGAGGATTTGTGCTTTTTCTGGCGTGGAGAAAATTTTGCTTAGACCAACTCCGAATACTGCCCATGTTAGAACTGCTGGATAGCCTGCTATGGCATTAATTCCGACTAAAATAGCCTTGCTTGCAAAACCTGTTCCAAATAGGGTACCCCATGAAGTCATCATAACAAGGAAGTGAACCCATGCCTTTCCGTTAACAATTTGTAATACCAATCCTGTTGTAAATCCTAATCTTTCGGTTTCTGTGTCCGCTTTTTCTTTGGTTGGGTCTTGGGTCGCTATTTTGTATCCTAAATAAGCAATATATGCTGCACCAATATATGTCAATAAGAGGAATACTTGTTGATTATCTTCAATGAAGACTGTTGCCATCCCAACTGCCAAGCCAAGTGATGACCATCCTACAACCATTCCAATAGTCAAAGGAATTGTAGCTCGAAATCCATGTTGTGAGCCGTGGGCTGCACATAGCATATTATTGGGGCCTGGCGTGAAACACATTGGAATAATGAACACTAGGAGAGCAACAAGTCCCTCATAATCCATAACATCACCTCTCGCTATTTTTCAAGCTAAGGTTACGAGGTGTTCTTCAGTCAAAGAAAGTGCGGTAGAAACATCATTCCACAGATCTTCTATGTCCTCAATGCCGACGCTCATACGGACGAATCCGGGTAATACTCCAGCTTCATGGCGTACGTCTTCAGGAACGAACATATGACTGGAATTGAATGGGCATTCAACAAGGCTCTCAACGCCACCAAGGCTGGTTGCTTCGAAAATGAGATCTAATGAGTGTATGAAATGCAATGCAGCAGCATCGCCACCCTTGAGGACATATCCCATCATACCTGTTCCGCGCGGAATAATACGCTGTGCGACCTCATAATCTGGGCTAGAAGGAAGGCTTGGATGATTGACACTATCTATCATTGGATGTGCTTCAAGACGCTTGGCAAGTTCAGCTGCATTCGATACATGAATTGGCATTCGTGCGTGTAATGTACGCATTCCGCGCTCGAGTAAATAGCACATATGAGGATCTGCTGCACCACCAAAGTGTACTTTTCGTGGGAAAATTTCAGCCACTAAATCGCGGCGTCCGACAACAACCCCTGCAATTAAATCAGAGTGGCCGCCGAGGTATTTTGTTGCCGAATGAATAACCAAATCGTAGCCGTATTCGATAGGGTTACAAGCCCAAGGTGAAGCAAAGGTATTGTCAACAATTGAGATCAAATTATGCTTCTTAGCGACCGCGTTCATCGCCTCAAGGTCGCATACTTTGATTACTGGATTTGTAATAGTCTCAACATAGAGAATTTTTGTGTTAGGCTGAATCGCGGCTTCATAAGATGCTGGATCACGCATATCGGCCATCGTAACTTCAATTCCTAATCGTGGGAATTCATCAGTCATCAAACCATAAGTTCCACCATAACAATCTGCACTAGCAACTACGTGGTCTCCACTGGACAAAAGCGCGAGGAGGGTTGTTGAAATTGCTGACATTCCGCTAGCAAAAACTTCACCGTCTTCTGCACCCTCAAGTGCTGCAATCTTCTTCGCGACGCCCTCTGAATTGATACTAGAAAGGCGCGAATAAAGTTCTGTGTGCTGAGCACCATTCGCCCATCCCTGATATCTCTCAGGTGTGAGTTGATAAGTTGAGGTAAGAAAAACTGGAGTTACTGCAGCCCCCTCGATGTTCTGTGTGCCTGACCATACTGCTTTGGTTGCGAACTTTTTGTCGGAATGTTTCTCGTCCATGAATATCCGAGAGGGGGGGTGGAAATCAATTAAACGGTATAATGGTTAAATAATCGTCGGATTATTAGAATTCTTTCCACATTTACCGACTAATTGACGGGAAGATTTATGTTGACTCGTCAATTCCACAATACTGTGCCTCTATCTAAACTTGATAAGAAAGACATAGAAATTGTAAAATTACTAACAAAAGATTCGCGAGCAAGTACACAGGCATATGCAGATTTACTAAACATGCCTAGAGTTACCGTACACGATCGGATTCGGCGATTGCAAGACAAAGGTATCGTCAAACGATTTACCATCGATTTGGACCGTCAAGAATTGGGTTGGCCATTACACGCATTCATCATGGCAAATTGGCAAGGGGAGAGGGGTTTAACCGATAGGAGAAAAGTCGCTTCTGACATAGCCGGATTAGAATTTGTTGTAGGCTGTCATATCGTAACTGGACAATGGGATTTCATTATCGAAGTGGTAGCGCGAGATATGGCTGATTTAGGAGATTCTATTCTTGACAGGCTTTCAGGAATTACTGGTGTAGGACACACTCAAACATTGGTTTCATTCTATAGTTACGATGGTGCTGCAGCAGCTTTGAATTAATTATAATCCAATCGCTGAGATAACTGATTCTAGGTTTGCATCAACGAGTTTTGTCTTTGTTTTCGAAATTTTAATTGCTATATCGGGATCTTTGAGTCCATGGCCAGTCAATGTAGCAACGACAATACTCCCTGATGGGATTTGCTTATTTTCTACGGATTTACGAAGGCCGGCAATCGAAGCTGCTGATGCTGGTTCACAAAATACACCAGTATAACGTGCGAGAAGCCTCTGTGCGTCGAGAATTTCTTCATCACTAACACAGTCAATCTTGCCTCCTGAATTATTTGCTGCCTCAATCGCTGAATCCCAACTTGCAGGGTGGCCTATGCGTATGGCTGTAGCGACAGTCTCTGGGTTGTCGATGGGTTTACCGAGAACGAATGGGGCAGCACCTTTTGCTTGCCAACCCATCATTTTCGGAAGTTGAGAAGATTTATTATGGAATTTATATTCATTATAACCCATCCAGTAAGCTGTAATGTTGCCTGCATTACCAACAGGTAAGAAATGAAAATCAGGAGAGTTTCCTAACTCATCAACGATTTCAAATGCCGCTGTTTTTTGCCCCTGGATACGATAGGGGTTGATGCTGTTCACTATTTCAAAACCATCAATTTCGCCAAGTTTTCGCACTATATCTAGTGCTTCGTCAAAATTTCCTTTTATTGAAATTGTTTGAGCGCCGTGCATCAAAGCTTGTGCTAATTTACCGAGAGCAATTTTGCCTTCTGGAATCAGAACTATGCACTTAATTCCAGCCCTAGCCGCATAGGCAGCCGCGGCAGCACTGGTATTGCCTGTACTTGCGCAGACTATTGCTTTGGCACCATTTTCCACGGCCTTAGTAACCGCCATGCACATTCCTCTATCCTTGAAAGAACCCGTTGGGTTCAAGCCTTCGAATTTTAAAAATAACTCGAACTCTCCTCCCAGTTTCTCTACGAGTCGTTCGGCTGAAATAAGTGGGGTGTTTCCTTCAGATAATGAGATAATTTCTGTGCTTTGGCCTACAGGAAGGAAGTTTCGATAAGATTCGATGACCCCCTTAGCCATGGATTGTCGCGGTTTGATTGGGCAATTGAACTTCACTGAGTCTACCTTTGAAAAAAACGGAAAAGAAAAGAAAATCTGACTCAGCAACATACCATAGTTTGAATGCCGAACTTACCTACGAGCGATTGGTGTCAGCATGAGTGAGTGGACAAAACCAATCGACACAGGCTTGATTCCCAACGACGGGTCTCATTTTGATGTAATCGTAGTCGGGGGAGGTCCGGCTGGCTCAGCGGCCGCATCATACAATGCTATGAATGGCTGTAAAGTATTATTGATCGAAAAATGCGTTTGGCCAAGAGACAAAGTTTGTGGCGATGCAGTAGGAGGAAAATCACTTAGCCATGTGAAGGAATTGGGTGTCTTTGATTTAGTCGAATCAACACCTCATTATGTTGTTGATTCAATACTCTTCGGCAGTGCAAATGGAGCAGAGGTTAGGGTTATGTTACCTAAAGATGCATATGCAAAAATGGACTTGCAATCTGGTTTCGCTCTACCGAGAATTCAGTTCGATTATATGATGTTCAAACGAGCGAATGAAATTGTTCTAGAAAATGGTGGGGCTGTCATTCAAGGTCATGATGTCACCGAAATTATTGTTGAGGGGGAAGGGGTTACTTCACAAATTTCTGGAGTGAAATGCAGATTGGGGGGGCGTAGGTCAGAAGAACCAGAATTGACTTACACATCAGCCTTAACGATAGGTGCTGGAGGCTATAATTGCCCGGTATCTAGAACGATTACTGAGGAAATTTTTCATGAGCCGCATCGAAACGATAAGCATTTTTGTGGTGGATATAGGCAATACTGGGAGAATGTTGGGGGATTGGCTGGAGATGAAGGACAAATTGAAATACATTTTATCGATGAGGTATTGCCTGGATATTTCTGGCTTTTTCCAATAGGAAATGGGATAGTAAATGTTGGAATAGGCATGTTGATTTCTGAACAAAGAAAACAAAAGGGTAAGAAAAAATCTCTCAAGCAAGTTCAGAAGTGGGTCATTGAAGAACATCCGCGATTCAAAAATCGTTTTTCTGATTCAACTTTGATCGATGGTTCTTCGAAAGGATGGCAACTTCCATTCGGATCCCCTCGAAAGAATGCTCCCTCACATCAGCCACGGCGTTCAGCTATGGCGGGTGCCATGTGCATTGGAGATGCTGCTAGTTTGGTTGACCCGTTCAGTGGAGAGGGGGTTGGAAATGCACTTCTTTCAGCCAAATTAACCGCTCAATATTTTGAACTTAGTAAACATTCGAATGGTTTTACAAATGAAGCGGCAGAAGAATATATGGTTGCCCTTTGGGGCGTGTTAGGTAAAGAATTGTCTAATTCATCAAAATTACAACGAATTATGAAATGGAAGCGATTAACAAATTGGTTTGTAAAGAAGGCTTCTAAAAAACCTGAAATTGGTATAATGATGTCTGAAATGATTGCCAGTAAAGAATCTCAAACTGTCCTTTGGAGCCCGTGGTTCCTAATGAAAACATTACTGCTACCATAGGTGAAAAAATGAATGCTTTGAATGAAGATATGACCGGAATCGAAGCGGTATTTCTTGATCTTGATGGGACCATCTACCTTGGTGGAAACTTATTTGAGGGTTCTATCGAATTTTTAAATCGATGTGAAAAACGGGGAATTCAGCGCTTCTTCCTATCAAATAATTCCTCAAAATCCGTATCTGAATATTTAGCAAAACTGAATGGTTTCGGAATTCCTGCAGAAGCAAAGGACATTTTGCTTTCAACTCACGATCTGCTCTCTTGGTTGGCTAAAGAAGGAATAACTGAAACATACCTTGTAGGCACAGAAGGTATGCGTTCAATGCTTGAAGAAGTCGGAATAAAAACACATAGTAATCAACCACAATATGTGGTACTAGGCTATGATACTGAAATTAATTATGAAAAATTGACTGCCGCTTCAATTCACCTCCATAATGGAGTGCCACTTGTTGCATCCCACCCAGATGTGGTCTGCCCTTCTCCTGAAGGAGGATTGCCCGATACAGGGGCATACATGGCATTATTCAAAGCCACCACTGGAATAAGCCCCACACATATTTGTGGCAAGCCCAACCCAGATATGATTCTACATAAAATCGAAGAATTGGGATTGAAACCGGAGCAATGTGCAATGGTCGGAGATCGCCTTTACACCGATATGGAAATGGCCGAAAGAGCAGGGGTTCATGGCATTCTTGTTCTTTCAGGAGAAACGACATTGGGGGACCTGGGGGGCGCCAGTCAAAATCCATCATTGGTTGTTGAATCTGTTGCTGAACTATGTTAGTGGTGCGTTGGTTATGGCTTCGAATATTGTTGTTGTAACCGGTGCGAGTGGATATATTGGTAGTCACATTGTTTCTAACTTGCTGCGCCGCGGAAGGCATGTTAGAGCTACCGTCCGAGATTCTTCAGACCCTGACAGAGTGGCTCATTTAGAAGCGCTAGAGATTGGTCGAGGAGGGTCATTAGAAATTGTTGAAATGGATTTGTTTGATATTGATTCGGTCAATAATGCAATTTTGGGGGCAGAAGAAGTCATCCACACAGCGGCCGCTGTGATGATAATGTCGTCAAACCCGCAATTGAAAATTGTGGACCCCAGCGTAATCGGAACCCAAAACATAGTCGCTGCAATCGATAATAGTGATTCAGTTAGATGCCTTATTCACACTTCTTCGACCGCAGCGATAAGGCCAACTAAATGGAAAAATGGAACTACGCTAACTAGTGAAACATGGGCAGACGACGCAACGCTGGAAAATAATCCATATGGATTGGCAAAAGTAAGTTCTGAACGAATTGTCCGAAATTGGTACTCTCAAAAATCAGTTGAATCAAGGAAAAGATTGGTTACAATTCATCCTTGTATGGTATTTGGCCCGCCGATGTCAACCCGCCATCTCCGGGGATCTCTTGCCCTGATGATGAGTGTGTTGAGGCGAGAGATGCCTGTTGTCCTACCCATGCAAATCAATGTTGTAGACGTTCGAGATGTCGCTGAAGCACATGTCAGAGCATTGAGCGGGGGGGAAGATGGGGGTCGCTATCTTGTAACCGCAGGAGATGTTTCAATGAGAGAGATGGCTAAACTGCTCAAATCTCAATATCCAGACATGAGTTTGCCTTCATTTGAACTACCCTACCCACTTGCTTTGATTGCTGCTTTGTTCCATCCAAAAATCAGTGTGTCATGGGCTAGGAGTCATCTAAAGAAAAAAATATATTGGGATTCTTTCCCTGCCAAAAAAGACCTAGGGATGGATTGGATTTCACCTGCCGATTCAATCCTAGCGGCAGCTGAGAGAGTAATCGAAAATGACTGGGTCTAGTCGCTCAACAATTCGGTTAGATTTAGAGGCATGGTTCTGACGCGGATTCAATGCGTAACCTAGCCGTGCTTGTTGCACTGTTGTTTATTTCACCAGTTTTCGCCGGCTGTTTTGGAGAAGATGATGATCCGGCACAAGAACAGAGGGGCCCCTTCGTTTTCGAAGAAGGCGCCGTCTCGAGTACAACTTGGTACCATTATCCTGGGACTGTTGATTCTCCTTTAGCGATTGATGCAACAAATCCTACGGCGGTCTCTGCAGCGAATATCACGGCTAATCTTAGTGGAAATTCTACCCCCTATTTCTCTTCTGGCACGTATTATGGAACTGGTTATGATACCTTTGAGCCGACGATTGGAGTAACTTCATCTGGGGCTATTTTATTTACGAATTACAATGGTTTGGGCGATGGTACACATATTATCAGATCCAATGATCAGGGCCAAACATGGGAAGATGTAGGCCCATTCGGAGCAATAGATGATGATAGTGGACAGACCCCAAATTCGAATGACCCTTACTTGTATGTCGACAAATTCACCGATCGAATTATCAAATTCGATATGCATGTTTTAGCAGCGATGTTTGTTGAATATTCAGATAATGATGGAGATTCCTGGTCTGTGCCATTTACTGTCGAAGGATACTACCAACCTCAAGATCACCAGAGTATAGCTTCAATGCCTGCGCCCCCGGGAGTTACTGCTTTCCACGAAGTCATCTATGTCTATTGCATCAACACCGGTTCATCGGCCAATGGAGCACAATGTTCTCGCTCACTCGATGGCGGCCATACTTGGGATGTTCAACAAATTGGTTACCCAATTGAAAGTTATCCTCAGTGTTCGGGCTTGCACGGGCATGTTGCTGGTGGTTCAGATGGATCGGTTTACCGAGGAAACCCATCTTGTGAAGGCCCTGCGGTGTACCGCTCCTTAGATGGTGGCTATTCTTGGACTGAGCACACAATTACAACTGAGATTGGGATGCAACAAGGTTGGCATTCTCACGAAGTTGCTGTTGCCGTAGATGAAGGGGGGGCTGTTCATACCACTTGGATTTCTACCGATGAAATGCCTTGGTATGCATATTCCCAGGACCAAGGTGCTACTTGGTCCGAACCAATGATGGTCGCTGCCCCGGGAGTGAAAGAAACAGGTTTTCCAACAATATTTGCGGGTGATTCGGGCCGTGTCGTCATTGGATATATCGGAGAGATAAATGATTGTAATGAGGCTAATAATACAACATCCGGTGCTGCTTGTGGATGGGGTGGATACATGGCTGTAATGACTGATGCTTTTGCTGAACATCCTTTAATCACTAGCGTTGCAGTTAATCTTGAAAGCGATCCGTTGGACATAACTTCTGATTGTGGGAATGTTCGTTGTGGTGGTTTCGGTGATTTCATCGATGTTGAAATCGATGATGAGGGAAGACCTTGGATCGCTTTGGCACACAACGCTGGTGGGTTCGCAGAGGCAATCATTGGGACTTTTATTTCGGGCCCTGCCCTTTATGGTGAACTTCGGGCTTTACCCGAATTGCCTTTGGGTGGAAATTCTACTCGACTAATGGGATAATGTTTTTTCCGGTTATCTGATGTAGCCGATGGGTCAGCGAAGGCTGTGAAGACCACAGCGATTGCCTTCGTTCTCTTACTTATTGGGCCTGCTGTCGCCGGGTGTTTTGGTGATAATTCGCCTAAATCTGTGAAGGTAGAGAGTGTTTTTGACGACCTATGTGAAATGGGAATTGTACAAACTACATGGTATCATTTTGCTAATGCGACCGATGCGACCAATATTTCGACGGTGATTAATGGTTCAGAAATTTTGGTCGACAATAATGCCCCTTATTGTGCACAAGGAACATATTATGGGATTGGGATGACAACTTTCGAGCCGACAATTGGGATTACTTCGACAAATAATCTCTACATCAGCAGTTGGGGTAATGGACAAAATGGTGCAACTGCTATCGTACAATGTTCAGGATTAATTGGATTAAGCGAAAAATCAAATTATGCTTGTGTAGATGTATACGACCCGCCCACGGCTCCTGTTGCAAATTCGAATGATCCCTATGTCTATGTTGATCCATGGACGGATCGTATCATGAAATTCGATATGCATGCATTGTTGGGTATGACAGTGGAATGGTCAGATGACGATGGTGATTCATGGAGTCCGCCTTCTATTGCGACTGGTTGGTCAGTCCAAGATCATCAAACAATTGCGTCTTCACCATATAATGCATTAGCCCATGAAACAACATGGGTATTCTGTGTTAACGGCAATTACCCACACCCAATTTGCTCCACTAGTCAAGATGGGGGTTTGACTTGGGGGCCCGAAGTTTCTGGAGCACCCGTCGATTGTAATAGCGGGGGGTTGACTGGCCATATGATTGGCGCCAATGATGGAAATTTCTATCGTGGGAATCCTGGATGCAGCGGTGAAGGATATTCAATTTACCGTAGCAAAAACGGCGGACTAACGTGGACTGAGCACCCATTACCAACTGAAACCACTGGCACAGCTGCCACTTGGAATGCAGAAGAGGCTCAAATTCATCCGGACGAAAATAACAATCTGCACGCGATGTGGATGGGCGTAGACAATTTGCCATATTATTCCTATTCGAGAGACGAAGGTGATACTTGGTCTGATCCGATGATGATTGCCCCGCCCGCCGGGCTAATTGGCACGGGATTTCCTGCTCTCGCTGCTGGTGCAGAAGGGCGAGTGGCTTTCGCTTATCTTGGAGATACTGGGAACAATACATGGAACGGATATATTTCAGTGATTACAGATGCTTTCAATCCAAATCCATTGATTACTACCGTTCAAATTAATGATATTGGAGACCCTTTGGATACTACTGCAGATTGTGGGTACAATCGGTGCGGAGGATTTGGAGATTTTATTGATATTCTTATCGACCAATTTGGTCGCCCATGGTTTGGATTATCCCATAATATTGTTGATGAGGGGATTTTCGCAACGTTCACAATTGGACCGAGTTTGAGAAATGATATGGGACCATTAGATCCGATGCCGTTTGGTGGTAATCTTACTTTGTCCGCCTAAAATAATTTGGCATTAATGAGGGGTTAGTGAATGGATGATGAGAAGATACTAACTAGACTTGCCAGAAATGTGGTTCACACCATGCATCAAATCCCTCAACTCAGTTTACTTCCTGTGAATGAACTACAAAATATCCCTCTCGGGCGGCTTCGCAGAGATGCAAAACGCCTCCATGCTGTGTGTCGATACCAGAAAGGGGTGAGAAAATCAGAGATTTCAGGGCCGGTCGATGTGCGATGTGTCGATGTTCATCCGGCGGCATTAACCAATGATTGGCAACGATATGCTGCATTCCTACTCTATCATGAATTTCTACACGCACTTGGATTTGCTGGTCACGACAAGACTTTTCGAGATCTTGAGGCGCTGTGGCCCGATCTCCAAGCCAGAGGTATGGGTAAATCATTTGGAACTCATTTGCATAAAAGAGCCGCGAAATGGCTGTGGACGTGCACTCAGTGCTCCAAAGAGCATCAGCGTACTCGCAGAGGAAGAGGAAGATATCGCTGCCGTGAATGTCAAATCGTTTTAATCGACGTTAAACAATCATAAAACTTGCGGAGCCAATAACCAAGCCTGCCAAAGATAGCCGGCTGAAAAGCCGAGCATGAGAATTCCGCATACCCTGAGGGCCGTTCGATAGCCCTTCTCGGAAAAATTTCCCCTCGTCCTATCAAGAATAAGGGCGATAATTGATTTTGTAATAATTATCGAAAGAAGGAAGGTCAAAGCATATGCAATAGGAGCAAGTGGTTCAACCTCAACATATAGAGCCATCAAAGGGCCGCCAATGAGGAACCAAAATACATACACATTAGGGTTCAGTAAATTCGTCAATATGCCTCGTTTGAAGGAATTTGATGTGTCTTTTTGCCCTATGTCTAAATTGGGTGGTTCAATACTGAAACAATCAACCCCCATTTTAGTGAGGAAAAGTGCTCCTACGACTGAAATAATGAGTAAGGCGGCCGGATTTGTTGCTAACCACCCGGCCGCAATTAGGCTGACAATAATTAGTGGGCCATCAGTGAATATTGGCGCTGCAGCAGTCCAAAGACCGGCCTTGAAACCGCCGGAAAGAGTTTCTCGAAATACCATTGTCAATAGTGGACCTGGTTTTATTCCTTCAACAACGCCGAGTGTGGTTCCGGCTAAAGCTAAGGTGAGTATTGGTTCAATTTCCATTCACTCAGCGCCTTGATAGTTTTGAGAGAAGTCTGAGAATTTCAATATACAGCCAAATTAATGTAACCATTAGGCCGAAAGCGGCACGCCACTCAAGTTGCTTGGGCGCCCCTCTCTCTATTCCTTTCTCAATAAAATCGAAGTCTGCTACAAGACATAGCGCACCTATCCCAATGACGAAAAGAGAAAAACCAATGCCTATTGGTCCACTTCCATGAATCAAAGGCACCTCAAAACCAAGAAACAGTCCAATAAAAGAAATTAGATAAATTAGGATTATTGCAAGGAGAGCTGAAGATACTGCGATGGCGAGATTTCGATCCCATTGGATAATTTTTGCCCGATAAATCAACAACATTGCACCTAATATAAGGAAAGTTAGAGCTGCTGCAAGTATTCCCATCCCAGGATAGCCGGCATATGTTTCAAAAACTCGTGTGATGCCTCCTAATGCCAACCCTTCGAAGGCTGCATAACTACAAATCAAGAATGGATTGGTTGAACCAGAAAAAACAATTATCATTACGAGAATGAATCCACCAATGAAGCCTATGATAGCAAGAACGGGCATGAATAAGTAGGTTGCAATTGCTAGAGTTGTTGTGATAAGCAATAAAATTGTGGTTTTTTCAACAGTCCCTTCAATACTCATGAATTGAGAATTATCGTCCCACCAGGTTGAGTCCTGATAGTTTGATTTATCAAAGGTCGAGTCTGAAAGGGCAGGGTTACCTGAACGGTACATCAAACAGAAGCGCCCCCCCCTACCTTCTCAAGGCTTATGCCTACCTAGATACTCAAATCATATCTAAAAGATGCTTTCCAGTGTGGCTCGCTGGATTGTTCGCGATGTCTTCTGGAGTGCCTTCGGCAACGATATAGCCGCCCATTTCGCCGCCCTCTGGGCCAAGATCAATGACCCAATCGGCGCATTTGACGACATCTAAGTGGTGTTCGATGACAATTACTGTGTGGCCATTTCTGCGAAGCCGCAAAAGAACTTCGATCAATTGGTGAACGTCCGCCATAGAGAGTCCGGTCGTCGGCTCATCTAGAATGTAGATTGTGTGGCTTCGAGTTGGCCGATGTAATTCACTTGCTAATTTTACTCGTTGTGCCTCACCACCAGAGAGTGTTGTTGCTGGCTGGCCGAGCCGAATATATCCTAAACCAACATCTTCTAAAGTTGAAAGAATTCGATAAATTCTTTTTTGATTTTTGAAAAATTCACAAGATTCTACCACTGACATTTCTAGAACTTCATGTATGGTTTTTCCTCTCCAAGTCACTTCCAATGTTTCCCTAGTATAGCGCTTTCCTTTACAGATATCGCAAGTTACCCAAACATCGGGAAGGAAATTCATTTCAAGTTTCATCGAACCTGCTCCTTTGCAAGATTCGCACCTCCCTCCTTTGACATTGAAAGAAAATTGACCTGGTTTGTATCCTCTCTCTTTCGCAAGGATTGTTTCAGTAAATAGATCTCTAATCGGCCCAAATGCCCCCGTATAAGTAGCAGCATTCGAACGAGGGGTGCGGCCAATGGGAGCTTGGTTGATGACTATGGTTTTGTCAATATGTTCGACGCCCTCGATGGAATCGTGTTTTCCAGGTGAGCTGTCACTTCCGTGTAAGGCTCTCAATAGAGCGGGGGCAAGTGTGGAAGCGATTAGGGAGGATTTACCTGAGCCGGAAACTCCTGTAATTGAGACCATGCAACCAAGCGGAATTGCAACATCAATATCTTGAAGATTATTCTGCCTAGCTCCGTTAATCTTTAGCCACATATCTTTCGTTGGTTTGATTCTATCTTTTGGTATTGGAATTGACTTTTTACCAGACAAGTAGGCCCCAGTCACGCTTTCTTTGTGTGATAATAATTCATCGATGTCGCCACTCACGAGTACCCGACCACCTTGTTTACCGGCCCCGGGGCCGATGTCAACTAGCCAATCTGCTTGGCGCAAAGTTGCCTCATCATGCTCAACTACAAGCAATGTATTGCCAAGAGTTGTGAGTTCGCGGAGTGTCTCTAGAAGTCGCCCATTATCACGTGGGTGTAGCCCTATACTCGGTTCGTCGAGTACATACATAACCCCCGTTAATCTCGTTCCGATTTGAGTAGCAAGGCGAATTCGTTGAGACTCGCCGCCAGATAATGTGCTCGCCCTTCTATCTAGAGTAAGATAGTCTAGGCCGACTTGAGCGAGAAATTTCAATCGTGATTCAATTTCCTTGATAATTTCCGTACCTATGAAGATCGAACGCTCGTCAAGTTGTTCGGCTTGTGATATCGTCGGGCTGTTTGGTTTTTGTCTATCGAGTTTTTTCCATGTTTCATCAGACTCGCCCGAGCGCCAATGCTGAACAACCGCTAAGGCTTCTAGGACACTACAAGAAGAAATTGCGGGAAGTGATACTTTACCGACCGTTACTCGGCTAACCGCGGAATTGAATTTTTGGCCATCGCAATCCAGGCATGGCTCATCATTCATGAAAGCTGCCAAGCGAGAACGGGTTCTGTCTGAGCCGGTTTCAGTATAAGTTCGACGAATGCGAGCAAACACACCTTCCCAGGGCCTTACCATTCGATAGGAGGAACCTTTTTCAGAAGTAAATTCGAAGTGTATTGCTGTACTTCCACTCCCATGCAATAACACATCTTGGGCATCTTCATCCAATTCACCAAATCTGATGTCGGGTGAGTATCCATAATGTTCGCAAACATGTTTCATTTGCGTGCGATACCACCCCGACATCATCGAGCTACGAAATGGTCTAATGCATCCTTCAGCAACTGTTGCTGTTCGATCGATTACTAGATCCGCGGAAAATTCCCTCTGTATGCCCAATCCTTGACAGGTTGGGCAAGCTCCCAATGGGTTGTTGAAAGAAAATACACGCGGTGTCATTTCTGGCAAAAATGCCCCGTGTTTTGGACAAGCAAATTCTTCGGAATAGGGGATTTTTTCACCTTGTTGGGTTTTGAATTTTTGGTCAGAAATATCAGAGCCCTCCTCTGGTTTGACCGATTCAAGACTTTCAACTGCAATGGTGCCGCCACCAAGCCTTATTCCTGTTTCAACCCCCTCGGTTAGGCGCTGTCGATTCTCTCTAATCAATCGTAATCGATCGATTCTGACATCGATATCGTGACGAAGATTTTTTTCTAAAATGGGGGGATTTTCAAAACTAACCTCTCGCCCATTTACCACTCCTTCAAGATAACCCTGCTCGACTAATCCTGAAAACAAATCTGCGTGTGTGCCTTTTCGATTACGGATTACTGGGCTCCACACTGCAACCGCGTGACCTTCGAATCGCCACAAAACATCATCAACAATTTCTTGGACGGTTCGACGGGCAACCTCATCGCCACATTCGGGGCAATGAGGAATCCCTACTCGAGCCCATAGCAGTCGCATATAATCCATAATTTCAGTAACTGTTGCAACGGTTGAGCGAGGGTTATGGCTTCCTTGTTTTTGATCGATACTGATTGCAGGAGAGAGCCCCTCGATAGAGTCGCAATCTGGCTTTTTCATTTGTCCAAGGAATTGTCTGGCGTATGAGCTCAAACTTTCGACATACCGCCGCTGCCCTTCAGCATAGAGTGTATCAAATGCTAAGCTAGATTTTCCACTACCCGAAACACCAGAAATCACGACAAATTTTCCTCGTGGAATACTAACGTCGATATTCTTCAGATTATGAGTTCGAGCGCCGCGAACCTCGATCCACCCCCGATCTAAGTGGCGATTATTATTCTCGTCCGCCACGTCCTAATCCCCTCGCGCAGGTTAAGCGTGATATTGGCTGCCCTTGAATTCATGGTTCAAAGAATAATAAAATTATTCGTTCCACCAGAAAGCATCAATATTTTCTCCTGCCCTTGCATCGATGCCAGGGGGGAGGATAGATAGCGCATTGTGAGCGACTAGACTGTGTATATTGCCACTACCTTGATGGGTGTGCGTAGTAGCAATTAATTCGTCGTTTTTAGAAGTAATTTTGATTCGTCGCAAACAAATTTTATTTTTTGCCCCTGCGATTGGATCTTGTAATTTCGCCCGCACATATTTACCAAGAGCGTTTGCGTGCGCCCCTGAACCTAAATTAAAAGAAATCCATGGTGCCACTATCATCAAAAAGACGACGTGGCTGCTTACAGGATTTCCGGGTAATCCAAAAATTGGTACGCCATTCCATTCACCAAAAAGGGGCGGCCCTCCAGGACGCATTTGGATTCGCCAGAATTTCATATCGCCCTCTTCCTCCATTAATTTTCTTACGAAATCCCATTCGCCCATACTAACTCCACCACTAGTCAAAATAGCATCGCATTCAGATGCAGCGGCAGTCAGTGCCTCCCTTAGGGAATTGACTGAATCTGTTACTGGTTCAAATCGAATCGCATGGCCACCCATTTTATCAATTAATACACTAATTCCATATGAGTTAGACTCGTAAATTTCACCAGGCAATAACTCAGCGCCTGGAGATTTAAGTTCATCACCAGTACTAATAATTGCAATTTTTGGTTTTTTTACTACTTTAACCTCGGCGAAACCCATCGTCGCCGTCAGGGAAATCGATGCCGCGGACATTCTTGTACCTGCAGATAGGGTTTCTTCCCCCCTCAACAAATTTTCCGACTTTTTACGAATGTAATTCTTGTTCGCTGGGCCGATCAAAGTAACTTTGTCACCCTTGACTTGACTATTTTCGACGACGACAATCGCATCGGCGCCAGCAGGCATTGGGGCTCCTGTCATAATTTGGCAAGCCTGACCTGTTCTGATTTCAGGTGGTTGTTTGCCTCCTGCTTTACTTGTACCCACTATTTTCAAAACTGTAATTTCATTCAAAAAATCTGAAGAACATACTGCCCATCCATCCATTGCGGAGTTATCGAATCGTGGGTCGTCAACTTTTGAGTTCAACGATTCGGCAAGGGTGCGACCATACAATTTTGATAAGTCGACTGTTTCAGTACCTAAATTCATTGTCGATTTACAAGCCAATTCAATGGCACGCTCGACAGATACTCCTTTCTCCACGACCGTTGAGGTGGCGTTTAGTTCAAGTGTTCTTCCTGTATCGGTTCGAATGTGCTCGATGTAGAATTAGTTATTCTGATTTTATCCCTCGGAGTCGTTGCAGCACTATACTCATCTGTAGGACATGGTGGTGGTTCCGGATATCTCGCAATCCTCTCTTTATCTGCATTCGCGATGAATGATCCGGGCTGGTTAAAGCAACACGCATGGAGTTTGAATTTGATTGTCGCAGCAATTTCATTCTATCATTTCCATTCACTCGGGCACCATCGTTCGGCACTCACAGTTCCATTCGTTCTTGCAAGTGTACCGATGGCATTTATTGGTGGATACTTGGCCGTTACGGGCAATGCATATGATTTGCTTCTTTCACTAATTTTGATATTGGCTGCAATGCGTCTCTTTACCTCAAAATCTGAAGATTACGACACATCTATTCGGCCCCCTAGCTGGAAAGTGATTTTACCGTGGGGGGCCGGAATCGGCCTGATTAGTGGGGTTGTCGGTATTGGTGGAGGCATACTCCTATCTCCTCTTCTAATGCTTAGAGGATGGGCTACGCCAAAAATGGCCGCCGCAACATCGGCGGCTTTCATTTGGGTAAATTCTGCTGCCGGCCTTATTGGAAGTGCATCTGTAAATGGCATTCTATTAGATTCTGAGTTAATTATACTTGCAATTCCTATGGTAATTATTGGAGGGTTGTTCGGTTCTAAATTAGGTTCTGCCTCTGCCAATCAATCAATAGTCAGAAAGATATTGGTGGCAGTCTTATTGCTTGCGGCGGTAAAAAGATTAATGGATTTGGTTGGTTTTTGAATACTAATTATACGCCCATCATATCTGAATGCCCACACTCAGAATAAGCGCAGATGACTTTGTATCGTTCAAGGGATGGCCGAGGGATTTGCATTATTGAACCACACATACTACATTGATGACTGATTATTTCTGGCTCCTTAGATTCTTCTTCTTCATACGCGTCGAGAATATTATCGGTTGCTGTCCAGCCGATTTGGTCCGTGTATGTATCTTCTTCTTCATCGATTTTTTTTGCCCTTAAGCCGAGTTTGATTTTTATCCTGCGGCCTTTCTTTTTAGCAGGAGGGTTTTTTCTCCTTCGTTTTCCAGACGGTTTCTGCGGCCTGCCTTTCGGTGCAGGGCGTTTGCCTTTTCGAGGAGGGGCTGGTTTCTGTTTTCGCTTCGGTGGAGGTGGAGGGGCTGTTTTGGGTTGAGCTAGTGGAGGGGGTGGAGATTTTTTTGGCGCCTTGGCTGGGGCGGGAGGCATTGGTGGTTTTGCGGGCCTTGCCTTCGGCGGTCGCTTCGGCGGAGGAGGCGGCGAAGGTGGCGCGTCTGCCATTGTTATCTTCTATTGGGAAAGCAGAGACCCCTTTGAAAGAATCGGGGTTCTGTTATCAATTACAAAATACTATGCTGGGAATTTTATCAAAGAAATCGACTCGGTGGGATCCAAGCTTTCTGAGCCACCGAGGCCTTCTAATTCGATGACAAATAAGTTTCCGAGTATGTTTGCATCTAATCGATTGCAAAGCCGATGGCATGCACGAACTGTGCCCCCAGTAGCGAGTAAATCATCAATGATCACGACTTTTTGGCCAGGTGTTATTGCGTCTTTATGAATTTCTATAACATTGGTCCCATATTCCAATGAATATTCCTCTCGAATTATTGCGTGAGGGAGTTTACCGGGCTTTCTTACCGGCACAAAAGCTATTCCTAATTTTGCCGCCAAAAGTGCCCCGAAGATGAATCCACGAGATTCTGGACCAACTACCACATCGGGTTGCCAATTTCGTTCCTTCATCTCCTTGACAAAGCGATCTGTGATTTCTGAGAGTAATTTACCATTAGATAATACTGGTGTTATGTCCCGAAACTGAATGCCCTCGATAGGGAAATCTGGAATTGTTCGAACTGTGTCTCGTAGGCGTTTAGTGAATTCATCTAACATACTGAACGCCCCCTTGTGGCGACACCTCGGCTTTCAGGCTGACCGTTCAGCCGAGGTGCCGTTTACGTAATTTCTACTCAATTAAGTCCGACAAGTCCGAACAAGTAATTGAAGGTGTTTTGGTCACCGGGGCCCAGGTAGAACATAGCCATCAAGACGAATAGTGCCCACATTACAGGATTTAGCTCATCCCACTTGCCCATACCAATCTTGATTGCAACATAAGCAATAATTCCCCATGCGATACCATCTGCGATTGAGTATGTGAAAGGCATCAAGACCATCGTTAGGAAAGCCGGTAACGCCATTTCCTTGTCATTCCAATCGATATCTGCGGCTTGGCGCATCATCATTGCACCAATCACGACTAGTGCAAGTGCAGCAGCAAAGGTTGGTATGGCCTGGAAAAGATCCGAAAAGAATAGTCCTGTTAGCATTAGTACACCAACAGTAACTGCGGTCAATCCAGTCTTACCACCCTCTTCTACACCAGCAACTGACTCAATGTAAGTTGTTGTTGTGCTAGTACCAGTAAGTGCTCCAACTATTGTTGCAGCAGCATCGGACATGAACGCCTCGTCAGAGTTCATCAACTCATCGTTTTCGTTAACGTAGCCAGCTTGGCGGCCTACAGAGTATAATGTTCCTGCTGTATCGAATATATCAACGAAAAGGAAAGTTATCATTACCATCAAGAACATGCCAAGGGTTGTTCCTCCGTCGGCCCCTACGTCTCCGAGGGCACCTAATGCAGCACCCATTGTTTCACTAGGCAATCCTACGAATCCTACAGCTGTTATGTCTGGCCAATGTGCTTGAGAGGTGGAGAATCCAGGTCCGCCTGCTACGAAATCATTGTATGGATCGTAAGCTTTAGTTGCCCAGCCCCAAATTGAAGCTATTGCAATTCCAATGATTATTGCTCCTTTTTGACCGCGTGCTATCAAAATGGTTGTTAAAATTAAACATACCATTGCAATAAATGCACCATGTTCATAAGTAAAGGCATCGGTATTTGCAAGATTTACGAGAGTTGCCCCGTCGTCTTGAATCCAACCCATTTCTCGCAATCCAATTATTGCAAGGAACATTCCAATTCCTGCGCCGGTAGCGATTTTTAGATCAGTGGGAATAGAATTAATCATTATTGTTCTCCAACCTACTTGAGGTAGCGAGATGATTAGGAAAATTACCCCCTCCACCAAGACTGCCGCTAGGGCAACGTCCCAAGGTATTCCCATACCCAGAACCACCGCGAAAGTAAAGTAGGCGTTTAGCCCCATACCCGGCGCGAGTGCGAAGGGCAAGTTTGCCCATAATCCCATAACAACACACCCAACGAAGGCAGCAACTGCTGTTGCAAATAATGCGTCGTCAAATGGTATTCCTGTCTGACCGAAAAGACTCAGCATTGAAGGATTGACTATCAAAATATACGCCATCGTCAAAAATGTCGTTATTCCCGCTCGAATTTCTCCCTCAACCGTGCTTCCTGCTTCTGTTATTCCAAATTGTTTGTCTAATGCTTCCATATTTTTTTCACCTGTATTTCCTTTACACGGCGTCTACCGTATACGCGAGCGTTAACACACAAAGCCTATGAATTTCACTGAAGAAAGAAATCAGGGGTCTATTTGTATTGGCCTTCCATTAACTGGAAGATGGGTCTCCATTTCTTCACTTAATTCGGAAAAAATATCATTTCGGCCTTCATCAGGAGCATGGAAAAGAATTAGGTGTTTTGGCTTACATTCTCTTGCAAAATTACACAATTCACTGTGGCCCGCATGATTAGAAAGTTGAAATCGGGTGATCTCTAAGTCTATTTGAATAAGATTGCGGAAAATATTGATTTTTCCCTCGTCTAGAAGCTTCCGTCCGCCCGACCCTTCTGCTTGATACCCCGTCAATAAAATTTCATTGGAAAGATCGTGCCGCAACCTATTGAGATACCACAACGCTGGCCCTCCATCCAACATCCCACTCGTGGTTACAATTACATCCGCAGTAAGCGCCTTTTTCCTATCTGATTTACCAGAAACACGCTTAACCCATCTCCACATGTCTTTGAGTCGGTTCGGATCACGAATATGTTGTGGATTGTCGAACCAATGTGAAGTAATTCTCGTCCCCATTCCATCAAAATGGACATTGAGGTGGGGGGCATATTGATGCAAAATCATGAGGATGTCTTGGCCCCGCCCCGATGCAAAGGCTGGAATTAGGGCAACCCCCCTTTTTCCAACGATATCAAGCACTTTTTGGACTAACTTTTGCTCTTCTTTGGGGCGGTCAGGGTGCTCTCTTCCTCCATAGGTCCCCTCCAAACAAAGTATGTCACATTCCACAGGAATTGCCCCAAGGGTATTCGGGCTGTCTCGAGTGTCAATATCACCTGACCAAAGGATACTATGAGTTGGGGTTTTGATTTCTACCATAGCCGCGCCAGGTAAGTGGCCCGCTCGATGCAATCGGCATTTCCACGCGCCCACCTTGAACCATTCTCCGTATTCATGGGGATACCAAGAATCTAGGGCATATTCCATATCTCGTTTATCCCAAGCTAATGGATAGCCTTCAATGCTTGAAACTTTATACGTATCACGCCACATTATTTCAGATACATCTGCAGTTAGACTTGTTCCATGCAAACGAATATTTTGATGTTGGGTTAGCCAGGGGGCCATTCCAATATGATCAATGTGGCTATGGGTGATTATGGCGTCAGAAATTGGGGGGCATTCGTCCGGATATTTTGGGGGGCGAGTTGGGGCTAATCCATAATCAATCAACAATCTTGTGCCGGTTGAATCTTCAATAACACACCCAACATTCCCAACTTCGTTTCCCCCACCGAGAAAATGAAATTGGATTCCTGAATCAATGTTTTTTGATGAATATTTAGTTGTGCGCCCTGGCGTGTAAAGAACCATTTCATCTTGCGGGGTAAGTGATTAGTGATGAGGGAATCGGATGGGACCCCCATGAGTTCCACTGTAATGTTGATTTTATTCTTTTTTGATGAAACTATATTATTTCTAGATATGATTAATACCCTTCAGTGTCAGAAGCCTAATGAATATCGTAAATCAATAAATAGAAGCCATTTTTATTAGATTTATTTTAATGTTATTTCTTTTCGAATGGAAATTGGGGGGTTGGGGTAATTTGAGAAACACAACCCCACTCACCCCACTTGTTGAAAACTCCTGATCACTTACTTACCATCAATGATTCTCGTTGCTTTGGTTGTGCAGCTTGTGTGGCAATTTGTCCTCTTGATGCTTTATCTTTAAACAATCTTTTAATTGATGTTGAAGAAAGTAAATGCACTCATTGTGAACTTTGTTTACCTATATGTCCGGTTTTTGCAATAGAAATAAGGTGATAATATTGAGGGGTGTGGCAATTATTGGTTCTACCATAGATGCATATATTTGTGCTCATCAAATTCTTGACAATGACAACAACACAACAATCACTCTTTTTGATGAATCTGCAGAAGCAGGATTTGGTGAAGATGCTCCTGGAATTTTCTCCAAATGGCCATTGATATCTAGTAAGTGGCATTCTGGCCTTTTACTACAGACTCCAAACCAATCTTCAACTGCGGTTCGGCATGCATGGCTCTTAAAATCAATAGCGATATCTCTTTCTAAACGAAATGCAACCATTCTTCTACGAACTAAAGTCACAAAAACATCCACCGATAGAATCGAATTCGAGGGAGCCGGATTAATCCCCCACTCAACCCAATCATTTGATAATATATTCGATTTTAGAAAAGAAAAATCAAATAAAAAGTGGAAGGGAGGGATATCCACTAATATTTTAGAAAAAGAATTTGATATTATTGGGGCGCGTGTTGATGGTACCATAGAGGTGTGGTGGCAGGGTGAAAATAGAAATGAAGAGGTTTGGTTACAAACAATGTCTTGGTGCGGAACAGATCCTCGTAACGCCTTAGAAGATATGATTGAGGATGGAATAAAAACCGCAAACACAATCAAATCTTGAAGACGACTCTCTGAAACCTTAGAATGTAAGCGCCCCTCGAAAGAGTATGGGTGGTACAAATTGGGTTGTTAATTATGTCTGTAACAGACAATCACAAGCACGCCACGCCATCCTAATCGACCCCGCCGACCAATCACCTTCAGTTGCAGCAAAGCGGGCAATTGCTGCTGTTACTGCAGGTAGCCGCATGATTCTGGTAGGTGGTTCAACAGGCACAGATATGAGCAACGTACACAATACAATAATTGCGATTCAAGAATCTCTTGAATTGATTAATTGGGCGGCGACCCAGTCTTCAGAACAAGGCGAAAAAGATTGGAAAGTACCGGTTGTTCTTTTCCCACAAGGCGCTTCCGCATTGTCACCGGAAGCCGATGCGATAACTTTCATGATGCTCATGAACAGCACCTCTCCACAATATCTCATTGAGGAACAAGTCATTGGAGCCCCCTTCATCAAAAAGGCGAAAATCACACCTCTTTCAATGGGCTATCTTGTCTGTGCACCCGGCGGCAGGGTGGGGCAAGTCGGCCAAGTTGACCTGATCAAACCAAGCGATACAGAACGAGTTTCATCATATGCTATAACGGCAGAATTTTATGGCTTCAAAATGCTTTACTTAGAGGCAGGAAGTGGTGCGGCCAAGCCGGTTTCGGCCCAATTGATTGAAACCGCCAGAGAATCGTGTGAATTGACAATAATTGTAGGGGGGGGGATTCGAGATGGAGCTGCTGCGAAAACCGCGGTTAGTGCAGGAGCCGACTGGATAGTTACTGGCAATCTAACCGAATCATATAATGACGCCGACGAGTTACAAAACGCACTCTCTCAATTCATTGCGGAAATGAACTCTTGAAAGTCAATCTTCTTTCAATTTTTTAATTAATTTATCCAATTGCTCTTCCATATCTAATATTAAGAGAAGCTGCTCTTCTTCAGATTGTAGCAATCTCACATTTTCCTTTTGCAATTCCTCAAAACGCCCTGATGTTTGGAGGTTGTTGTTTTCAAGGATCCTTGCTTCTGCATTTTCTAAAAACAACTCTAACTGAGCAATTTTTGTTTTGGCGACCCGAAGCTCTTCTTCAATACGTGAAGTGCGGGCCCGGTCATTTACTTCCTGATTTGACGATGAGAATTCTATTTCTAGGGCACGTAAGCGCTGCCGTGTATTCGCCAACTCTTGCTCTGAGCGAATTAACTCATCCCAGACAGTTATCACTTCTTCAATCAGTTGAGTATTAGAGAAAACCCCAAGTCGTTCGGAGAGGGAACCCCCCCCTTCATCAGAAAACCCCTCCTCGACGCTCTTAGATGCCATATTCAACCACATTGAATCCAACGCAGGATACACTTGAACCTTGAGTAAGAGTCTCTGATTAAGGCACCTAATTCACACCCAAATCAACATCACCAACTTTAGTGGCGTTTATATCAATGCCGAAAGTCGCCGGCGCCATGAAGGCTTACCGTGCGATAGGAACATACCGCAATGGACGAACTAATCAAGAGTTCACCACAGATATCGTTGCAGAAGATGAAGGAGATGCCGAACACCGAATTTTCTCTAATTTTGGTAGCCGCCACGGGGTGCCACGGAGAAATATCAATATTATTTCACTCGAAGAGATCAACCCCTCAGAGTCTATCGCACCAGTAGTGGTATCTCACTTTCGCAACAACTAATCAGAGCGTGGCGTTCAAGTCAATATAGCCCGCCCAAGGGTCGAGGATTTGTTATGCACCGATTCGAACCCGCGCCAAATTTACTTCTTGTCGGCGGTCCAAAAACCGGCACAACCTCGTTGATGCATTGGCTCAGGTCCCATAAACAGATTTACCATCCATGGCCAAATGAGAGTCAATTTTTAATCGCCGGCGTTGCAGAATTTCCAACCTCTCCAATACATCCAAAGGGAATCGGAATCCTAGCTCCATATGCAGATCTTTCTAACTATAACAAGGAAAATTACGTAATGGACAAATCCGCATTTCACCTCTATTCAACAAGGGCACTATCTTCAATTAAAGATCAAATGCCAGAAGCGAAGGTGATAATTACACTCCGAGATCCAATAGATATAATGTTAAGCATGCATCAAGAACATCGAAAAAGATTGATTGATTACACACTCACACAAGATGAAATGATAGATTTTTGCCGCGAGGCAGGATTTGTAATCGATGAAAATAACCCACAAACATACAGTTTTATGCGATTTCCCCAATTAAAACAGCCCGTTCTTGAATGGGTAGAAAAATTAGGCGACAGAGTTAGGATCATACCAATAAATACCATCAAAGCAGCCCCCCTCCAAACACTGAACGAAATACTAGAATGGTTGGGGATTGAAAAATTTTCAGACGATATAAATTTATCAAAGCAAAATGAAAGTGGGATATTAAATTCTGCAAGATGGGCACGGTTTGTTAGAACGCCACCAACTTTACTAGTATCTTTGGTAAAAATTCTAATCCCCACTCAGAAATTACGAAAGGCAATTCTAGACCCAATACGCTCCCCTGCCTTCAAACCCAAACCCTATCGAAGGCCAGAGTTGTCCGAAGAAGTTAGAAAAGAACTAGAAACCGTTTTTTCTGAAGAACTTGAATTTCAAAAAAATCTTTCGAAATATATTGATTCAAATCTCATTATTGACGAATCCTGATGACCCTTCATCGCCCAAGGTGAAAAAGGAGTGATTCCGAAAAAATCTATTAAGAGCCATATCATATCACATATTATGGCAAACAATGCATATACAAGAGAAGTTGTTTTTTTGAGCATTCTTCTAATAATTTCATCGATTTCTCCATTGTTTATGGAATCAGAGTTATTAGAACTTGATAATTCATCAAAAGTTAGTCAAATCGTTGATGTCAACACTTTCTCCAGTGGTTCACCAACCACTACAATAATGGCCGATATGGGGGGTGCTGCTATTTTTCTTCATCAAGGAGGGCATCGCTTACTCAATGCAAGTGTTGGAGTAGAAGTGTTACCACATTCTTCAACTCAATCAATGTATTATAATATGGCAAATGCTCAAACGATCGGAACACTCAATAATACATTTGTAACTACAACGGGCGTTGAACTAATCAATGCAAATGCAGGACCGCCAGGGTCAGGAAATAACTCTACTACCATTCAAAATGCCGTTCAATGGTCAGGTTCTCATAGTTATGATACTCTTAATTTAAGTTGTGGGGTCCAAACTTGTGGCTCAATAACTGCTACTGGAAACCTAACGATTACCGTTAGAATACTGGTTGTTGCGGCTGGAACAACCATTTCTGCAAACGCAATAAGTAGTGGTGGTACTGGTGCTGGTGGTTCAATTGTTGCAAATATCAATGGCTACAGTGATGGCGGCGGTGGCGCAGGTCATGGCGGCAGTGGCGGCAGTGGTGGAGGTGGCCCCAGTAATGGCGGATCATCCTATGGAAATTCTACCGAACCGGGCTCACAAGGCGGTTCAGTCAGTAGTCCAAATCATCCAACTGCAGGCGGTGGAAACGGCGGCGGATATATACGAATATTTGCAGAACAAATTGATGTTAATGGAACAATCCAATCCAATGGAGAGAATGGTACAAATGGCCATCCGATTTCAGGAGGCTCAGGACCAGGTGGTTCAGGTGCTGGTGGTGGAAGTGGAGGTTCAATTTTCATTAAAGCAAATACAGTAAATGTCGACTTAGGTGGCATTATTGAAGCGGTTGGCGGAGATGGTGGGCATGGTGCCCCTAGTTTCTGTTCAGGTGCCTGCATCGGTCTCTTCCATGGCGGAGATGGCGGCGGCGGCGGCGGCGGCGGCCGTATTACTATAATGACCAAAGTCTCCAATTATTACAATCAAGGAACTATTTCTGTTTCAGCTGGTAGTGGTGGTAGTGGAGGCCAACCATATGGAACCGGTTCAACTGGGGTGCCGGGTTCTTCAGGTTCAACTGGAGTCAACAGTTCCTCTACTTGGGCAGGCTATACAGTTTCAAACGAGGTCGATGAGAATGACGGTTCTTTCATTACCGATGCATGGTCGCCAAATGGCGGAGAAATTATTGATGGATGGATAAATCACACTTCAACAATTCCAGTAAATTCAAGTTTAATATTCAAATATAGATACACAATTTCTGGCTTAACAACAGATACTTCTACTGATTGGAGTGATTGGAATATAGGCAATTTATCACACCAAATATTACTGCGGTTAACTGCTGTACAATTTTCTTATCAATTCAATCGTACAGGTACACACTCTCCAGAATTGAGCGACTATACGTTATTCTGGGATGATGCACATATTCTCAATAATCTTGAGATGACTATGCTAGGTGGAAGCACACTTTTGGGTCCACTTTCACAATCAATTGGTTATTCAGATAATGCTACGATTGTGAGTAATTCTAATTCACACACAGTTAACATTTCAATTCCAACATTTGCAATTCCAACATCATCTCTCAATATATGGATAGATTGGCCAATTAATTCTGCCACAGATACAATTGAGGTGATGTTGGGTAGTTCAACAGTTTATACTGGGGCTATGAATTCAGAATTAGGAGGAGTTGACATTGAGTTCACTACTCAACAATTAATCAATGCATGGCCGAGTAGTGGAACGATTGGAACAGATGGAGTTGAAATGAATCAACTAATTTTCAATATTTCAACAACTATGGCAGTACAATTGGATGCTAAACATCCTCAGATGTCTTGGTCTTGGACACATGATATTGATTTGAAATCAAGCCTAACACAATATGCATTTGCAACTTGTAATGATTGGTATAATGCCATATCATCTTGTTTATCTCAATACACATTGCAAGTCTCGGGAGATACAATTCCATTTAACTTGCAAAACTATGAGGTGACTCTCAAAGATCTGTCTGTACAGTGGATTGATGATATCGCCCCCCAACTCTATTCAATATATCATAGAATTGGAGAAAATATTGGAAAATCTATTCGTGTAGGAGATTCATTTGCAATTACTGTTGGAGATGTTATTGGTGAAACAACACTGACAGGTTCAGCTTGGATTCATCAAGGCGATAGTACAAAACCAGCAATAACAAATTCGTTATTCTATTTTTCCACCATAGGAAGGTATGGTGCTTCTTTCAATCCAACAGGATTTAACCCTACAGCTACAACTCAAAATTATATTGCATTAGAACTGGTCGATGCTCATGGCAATGTGCTATTTGTAGAGCAAGCCTATGCATTTGAAATCGGCCCTGCCTTCCCATCGGTCACTTCAATAACGATGGCTGCAGCAAATAATACACATAATGTAATATCTGTATTTGAAGATTCCAGCACATGGGAATTGCACGTTGATGGATTCATTTTTTCGGTTACATCTCAGCATAATAGAAGTGATTTATCGGCATCGGTCATCTTAACGCCTTCACAAGGAAATTCAGAGGCTCTTTGGCTTGGTTGGGATGAAAACAAAAATGCCTATACAGCATATTGGACTCCAAGCCGTGATGATTTGAAGACATGGCTATTAGAGGTTGATATTTCAGAGACAACTGGACAAATGGCTGAAGATGTTGATGGATACCAAAGTGGTGTTGATTATTCCTTTAGTTTAGTGGATCTGACTGGACCTGTAATAACAGCAATTAATCATGATGAAATCGTATTGATAGGTGATATGATTGTACAATTGGAATGGTCAAGTGACCAAAACGAGATGATCAATGGCTATGTTATTGCTTCTTTCAATGGCACCCAAGTTTCTAATCAAACCATTTCCCCAATCAATACAGGAATGTCTTCAGTTCTATTGCAAACAACAGATTGGGAAATTGGATTTCATGAACTTACAGCATTCCTTTTCGATGGATATGGAAACCCAAGTCAAACGGTTATTACTTCTTCAATGTTTGAAATAATACCACTGGCCCCTCTTGTTTCAGGAGATATTAGCTCATGGCAATTCGATTCAAATGATTTGAATCTAACAGTTTCCGGACAACACCAATTCCGCTTTAGAGAAGGTTTGGTAACGATTACTAGTGCAGGTACAACCCTCCTTGATAATCACTCTATTCAAGATGGAGATTGGGCGATTGAAGTTTCTTTATCTTCATTATTGGATAACTCAATTGAAGTACAGGTTTTGGTTTGTGACGCAACTGATAGTACCGAATGTGAACAATATTCCAATACGATAGATGCTTCTTCTGCAATTGAATATAACGTGGATGTTCAGTGTACTGAAGTGACACAATCACTGCAAATGAATACAACTGCAACCCTAGTAAGTTGTATTATCAGCAATACTGATGGAACCTTTCCAATGGATGTTTCATTAACAGTGTTGGGGGCAACATCATTCATTCAAGAAACTACAGTGGTAGGAGAACTTTCCTCACAAGGCCAACTTGGACTCTCTCTCCTAATTAATACAGGATTTGAAGAAGGGACTTGGAGTCAACCTTGGGTTCTTTCCATTACCAATCGCATTGGAGAAGTTTCAGTATTGAATCAATCATCAACACCGTTTACAATCATTTCACCACAACAACAAGAGGAAAATAATTCTCAACCATCAACTGAAGGCACCTCATCTTCTACAATTGGAATGACTGGACTCATCGTTGCGATAATCGTTGTGTTCACAATTATTGGTACAATTGGATACTTGAAACTAAGGAAACCGGTTGAGCAAGAGATCGTAGAGCATCCAATGCAACAAGAGATTATTCAGGAATAACCAATCATTTTGGAAATGATTAAGGAGTAATCTAACCAAACTTTCACTTGACCTGGACGCGCAACGGTGAAAACAGAATCATGAGAGGCGATGCTGTGCTGAAGAAATCCTTCATGCGCCAATATTGGCGCATTCAACAAAGCCAAACCCTGATTTCAATGGGATTTTGGTGTACAACCCTTACCCTCCTCCTCTGGCCATTAGTGAGTTGGAGATTCAAAGCGATGGACCCGGTATTCGGGATACAACCAACTTATCTTGGTTTAATTGGAATTAGTCTGGGGGTCCTGTCCATAGTTCTGTTAATTGGCTGGGTTTACGATGTTACATTCGGCCTTTGGCGCGAACACCTAACGGTTGTGCAAGAACGTAATCCATTTACAACATACAAAGTAAACGCCCCATTTGGTATGCTACTTGCACAAACCAATACAATTTTGAGAAAAATGTCTGATGATGATGATGAGATACAACGCCATTGCGATTTCGTTGATCGTTGGTTAGAATGGAATTCGGAACAGGAAATTTGGGCTAGAACGATGTCTTCTTGGAAAGAAATTGTAGGGGACGAAGACCCCTTCCTCTATCATCTAAGTGAAGAGGCACGAACAAAGCTTGAAACTGCTGCTGATGAAATGCAAGATTTTTGATCGGAGTGACGCCCTTGGACGCAGATTCTATTGTCAAACTTGCAGAAGATGCAGGGCTTGCGATTTTAGAAATATATAATCGCGCAGAAGGATTTGAAATTTCTAATAAAAGTGATAATTCACCTTTGACAGAAGCCGACATCGCAGCGCACAACGTCATTGTCGAGGGATTACAGTCATTGAACAACTTCCCAATTGTTTCGGAGGAAGGTAATGTAGGCGACCCTCTTTCGAGTAACACTTGTTGGTTGGTCGATCCTCTCGATGGGACAAAGGAATTTATCAAGCGGAATGGGATGTTTACGGTTAATATCGCCTTGATGAAGAAAAACGGTAACCGTTGGTCACCACTTTTCGGGGTTGTTCATGCGCCTGTGACGAATACTACTTGGTGGGGGGGAGCATTACATCCTTCAGAAAGACAGGGCCCAAATGGTTCTGGTTTGATGAGAGTAAACCCATCAAATCCCCCTAACCCAATAAGGCTAGTCGCAAGCGGATCACACAGAGGGGAGAAAGACGAATCTTTTGCAAAAACTCTCGGAAATTATGACTTAATTAGAATGGGTTCTTCTTTGAAGGCGTGTATTGTAGCTGAAGGTAATGCCGACTTATACCCTCGATTTGGGCCCACTTCTTGTTGGGATATAGCAGCAGCACACGCAGTAGTCACCGGTGCTGGAGGTTGTGTGTTAGGGCCTTCTGGTAAAACGCTTGATTATGATTTAGTTGACAATATATTAAACCCATTTTTCATGGTCGCAGCAGACGAACGTTGGAACGAGCAATGGATAGCTCATCAGGACTGAATCGGCCAATCGGGGTTTGAAAAACCAGTCAATTTTTCCAAAAGTAAAAGGTCTTCATTCACCTTTTCTGCCAGAATCAATCGTTGCGCATCAGTGATTTCCCGCTTCTCAGGGGCTTTACTAGATAGAACTGGTATTTTGTATACATCCACGCCCTTTCTTTGTAATCGCTTCACAATAGGTCTCTTTACGAAATTAGGTAATAAATTCGCAAGGCTACGAAATAGGCGGCCGAATAGAGTGGGGCGCCGCCGATCAGAAGCAGTATTTGTGTTGTGTACCATATCTAAATTAAAGGAATAATCATCGACGCCAATGTGCTCACAAATTTCTTTCAAAACCTTCAATGGTTCCATCCTCATTCTCTTTGCATCAATAATCAAAATAGAATCCAAATCAAAAAATTCCAACCACCTTGAGATGGACGAACCATAGAGCGTATCACACTGTAAATGAGAGTCGGCCCAAGCCACTTCAAAATCATTCCAATCCAAATTATTTTCTTTATCTTCCTCTGTGCTGATGGCCATATTCCAATGAGAAACCGTGCGACTGACCGGCTCCCGTAGAGAAATAATCAATTTCGCATCAGGCCAAGTTTCACTAATTCTCCGAGGAGCGATTGGGCAGGCCAATGCGTGAACCGAACAATCTATTCGAACTCCGTTTTCTACGAAACAGCCAGTATATGCCTTCCAGTTCGGTGGCGAATCGTCTCTAGAAAAAGTTCCTTTGTGCGTGGCTACAATATTCGGCTCCTTAGGATTAGATACACAAATACCTGGGTGTTGAGAAAGGGCATCTGCTAACCAAGTGGTGCCTGCCTTGGGTGCACCTAGAAGAAAAGCACCGACTTCAGGAACCACTGGCTGCCCGGCCTCCATAGAACCCCCCCTCGTCCTTCAGATATAGGAATTCACACTTTAGTAAAGACCTCAACCATCCGTCGCAATGAAATACAGGCCATATTTCGACCCAGTCCCAGAAGGTGTAATGATGAGCAACAAGGTAGTTTGGTTTACAGGTCTTTCCGGAGCAGGAAAAACGACAATCGCTATGGCTGCGGCAGACATATATGGTTGTGAAGTGCTTGATGGCGACACGATAAGAGACTTCTTCTCTAACCACGATTTTAGTCGCGAAGGACGAGAAAGACACCTTCTCGGTATTGCTAAGATGGCGAATATGATCTCAAAGCACACAGATGTTATTTGTTCATTCATCACTCCTTACGAAGACGTGCGAGAGAAGATCCTAGAAATTCTCCCAGATAATGCAGTAATGGTACACATCTCAACCTCTCTCGAAGTTTGCGAGGAAAGAGATGTGAAAGGCCTCTATGCAAAGGCTCGCACCGGCGAGATATCCAGTTTCACAGGCATTAGCGATCCCTTCGATGAACCAAAGTGTGCACACATCACTTTGAATTCTAGTGGTAGTGAAGGCAATTCAGTTGACGACATGGTAAAGCAACTAGCACACTTGTTTGAGAAACCCAAGGCAACTCTTCTTCCAGGTCGCTGGCAACCCTTGCATGTTGGGCACGAATGGCTCATTCAGAGAGAACTCGACCAAGGCAAGAGAGTAGTTGTTGGTATCCGAGACACTCCCGTATCAGATTCAGACCCCTTCTCAACAGATGTTCGCAAGAGGATGATTGAGCATAGGTACGCCGACGAAGATGTTGAGGCATGGGTTATGCCTGATATTGAAGCAATTTCTTACGGCCGAAATGTAGGCTACGAACTCCGCGAGGCTGACAACATACCTCCAGAGGTATTCGCAGTATCTGCAACGGGCGTTCGTGGTGGAAACAGAGCGAATGTTTCTGAAAGAGTCATGGAATTCATGATTAATGAAGGAATTTGGGACGGCGAATAATCTTATCCACCTTTCAGACCCCATCTTCTTCTCCGCTTCTTTTGGCGACGATTTCACATCACCGTAGACAATCTTAGCCTAAGCGACGGCTTCATTGCACTCCTACGCCCCCCATGGCTCAATGAGTACACCCGACAGGGCCGAACTACAGCGAATTGCCCAAACCGTTGACACTAATCGTAAGCGGATGGAAGCCCTTGAACAACAGATTGGCAGATTGGAGCAAATCCGTATTGAACAAGTACAAACCATCGAAACATTGGCCGCAATTCCACCAGAAGGGACGAAAGGAGCGATGATTCCATTGGGTTCTGGTGTACAAATCATCGTTGATATTCCATCAAATCCGGGTGTAGTAATCGATATCGGTAGTCGTGTGCAGGCCGAAAACACTCTTTCAGAAGCGTTTGAAACAATATCGGAAAGAGGTGAGGAATTATCACGCCTCATTGAAAATTTAACAGAAGAATTCAATAATTTGGAGCAAGAAACTCTAGATTTAGCAAATATTTTCAATGAACAAATCGCCGAACTCCAAGGTCCAGAACCCGAATTGTTCGGTAATGCTAACGAAGAACCCCCTCCATCAACCGAGGCGGTGCCGAAAACAACCGAATCGAAACCCAAGCGGCGCAAGAGGAAGCGCGGCACCGAGTTTACATTGGATGATTGAGGTGTGTGAATGGGATTATTTGATCGATTTAAAAAACAAGCCAAAGATGTGGTAGAAGAAGAAATCGCTGTGGAAGAAGGCTCAATTGAAGCAGAACTGGCTCTTATTGAGCGACGAAAATTACTCGAGGCTATAGAGAAAATAAAGCAGACAGCACCCCCACCCCCACCCCCTGGGTTTGAAGATTTTCAAGCCAAAGTCGAAGAGGGATGGGATGATTTTCAAGAACAATTGGTCCCCGATCCATTTTCTCAGCCCGGGGGTAAAAAGCAAAGAAAACGGGCAGAAAGAGCAGCATCGGTTGAACTTGGTAACTTGGTTGATACAGAATTAAAACCAAAAGTTCGTGATAGAATGCAATCAACGACTGGTAGGAAACTAGTAGCAGTGGAGCCAGCTACTTTCAATATAGATATAAGCGAATCAGAAGTTTCTCGAGGAGGTCAAATAATCAAGAATAGCCCCGTATTGGACAAGATTCTTGAAGACCTTGAATTTGAATTATTAAGCGCCGATATGGGGCACTCTGCTACACAAGAGGTAGTTGCTGCCTTGAGGGCGAATTTGATTGGAGCGCGAATTTCGAAGAAACAATCTTTAACGGAAGTTGTTGATTTAGCGCTCCGTAAATCGTTACTCGGATTATTGGAAGCCGGCTATTGGGATTTTGACAAAACCATCCAAGCATTCGTCGCTGCCGGCGGCCCAGTTTCGATAATGATTGTTGGAGTAAACGGCACAGGAAAGACCACAACTACTGCAAAAATTGCACACCGCCTCTCAAATGAGGGATATTCAGTAGTGCTTGCAGCTGCCGATACATTCCGTGCCGGGGCGATTGACCAACTTGCTGCTCACAGCGAGCGCCTTGGCGTTCGATGTGTTCGTAGTCAACGAGGGGGAGATTCAGCAGCGATCGCTCGTGATGCTATTGAAAGTGCGAGGGCAAAGGGTGACGACATTGTAATCATTGATACAGCCGGCCGGATGCAAAACAAGACTAATTTGATGGAAGAATTACGAAAAGTCCACAGGGTCTGCCGTCCCCATCTGGTGTTATTTGTAGCAGATGCTCTGGCTGGAAATGACGCCGTAACCCAAGCGACTGTGTTCCAGAAAATTTTGAGTTTTGATGGCGCAGTGCTTTGTAAATTAGACACAGATGCAAAGGGTGGCGCAGCATTATCGATCGCTCATGCTACAGGCAGACCAATCGTACTCGCTGGTGTCGGGCAAGGCTACGAGGATTTGTTAAACTTCGACCCAGAGTGGTTTATTGACTCGATAATTCAGTAAATGGAATGACCGAGTCGTTCATGAAGAAATCCTTTCGTGTGGTGATTATCATGGCGGGCGAAGAGACAAAGACGGCTCTCGTCGTCGTCGTCAATCCAATTATTGAAGGCAGACTCAAAAGCGTCCTGTCTCGAAGGGGATGGGCCATCGAAATATGTGATGATGGAGATAAAGCCGTAGATGAATATGTCAAACTCCGCCCCGATTTGACTTTCCTTGCACTAGACATACCTTCGATGGACGGCCACATTGCGGCATTGGAGATTCGCGAATCTCATGCTACTGCCCGGTTGGTTTTTGTCACCAGCAAATCCCGCCTGGAAAAAGCAGAAGATGCAGCATATTCAGCAGGGGCAGTAGCCACCTTAGTCACGCCCCTGACAAAATTACAAATTGATGAAAGTTGGGATATGATAATGGGAAAAATTCCCGATGCACCAGGGGTTGCTGACCTCGACGCTCTCTATCCTGAAATGGGGGTAGCCGAACCGCTGATGCCGCCAATTTCAATTATGCCTGAATTCCCTCCACTTCCTGCTATGCCGCAGGCCACCGCCGAATCGCCTTTAGTGAAGGCAAAGAGTAAAAAATTGCGCAATTTCCTGCTGCTATTGATAATTGCCGGAGGATCTATCGGAGTTGCTAATTTTTTAGGTTATATTGACATACAACCAGCAATCGATAAATTACTCGCTTTCGTCCAATAGAATTGCTGGCACCGAAGTAGAAATTTCACTACCTTGCGGCGCGCTCGTAATCACTTCGATTTTCAGCGAAGCATCATCCCGTAAACTCTCATCTAAGTTTTCGAGCCGATATCCAAGTCGCCACCTCGTCAACAAGTTTTTTCCGATTAAATAACTAATAATCGCAATCGTACCAATCGCTGCAAACCAAGTTAATAATTCAGCAAAACCCAATTTCATCTCTCTCTTTCGAGCAAAGCGTTCCACGATGCATCAGCATATGCCTTTGCAGCGAATTTCCGGTCTTTTACTCGGTAAATTCCAGAACCGACGATAATCGCATCTGCCCCCGCCATCACGGAATCATGTGGATTCCCATATCTTTGTCCCATTTTTGCTGCACTAGAATCAAGATTAACGCCGGGCGTCCAAATCATTTGTCCTTCCCCAACCAATTCTCGTAAAGCACTCACTTCGGCCGGAGAACTGCCATTTCCAATATATCCGATGACGTGCGGAGAGCCTCTACCTGTGGCGATAGTTTCCTCAGTATATTTGCCGGTCAACAGGTTGCCTTGACTCGACATTTGTGCGAGTAAAAGCACACCCCCGATTCGTTGCACATCAGCCCAACCAGCCGCAATCCCATCGATAATATCGGGCCCAGAAATCCTGTGGGCAGTAACGATATCTGACCATGAACGAATATCGTAAACCCCAGCCATTTGTTTTTGAGAAATTCCCCCGATATCGGCGAACTTTCGATCCTCAAAAAGAAGTAGATTGTTTTCAGCAGCAGCTTCGACTAATTTTAGCCAATTTTTTGAAGAAAAATCCTCGACGATATCGACATGAGTCTTCAAAGCAGCAATATGCGGGCCCACTTCATTGACCAAGTTCACTAATTCATCAATAGTGCGCAGGTCGGCAGCGAGACAGACGAGTGATTGTTTTTCGTAAGCGGTTTCCATGAAGCGATGAGCGATAGGATTTGCACAACTTCTCCAGCGCGTGCCCCACTCCTCATCGGGTTGCATCGGGCTACTCCGCTGCTGCAAGTATCTCAAGCCTTTCCCCCCGATTGTAAACTCAGGTCTATGGCCTACACCGGTTTGTTCATGGACACGCCGCCATATCGGCGCATTACTGAGGAGGGAATATGGCGACCCCACCGATTTTTTCATACGAGGTGACTACCAAGGATGTCGAAGGCTTACCCGATGCACGAGGCAACTCGATCAAGGCAATGCTCGCTTCGAATTATGGAGTTGAGGTTGGTACAGTACGAGTAATATTGGGATATCAGGTTCGCGCTGAAATGACCAATGAAGATGCTCAACGCACAGTTTTCGATTTATTCGCAGATCCCGTCATTGAGGAAGGGTGCGTGAACGAAACATTACTCGATAACAAAATGATTTTTCCAATAGCCCCCCAAATAGCCATTACGACTGGGTTCAAACCCGGTGTTACGGATAACGCAGCACAAGCAGGCCTCGATGGTTTGTTGACAATTTTCCCAAGTATTTCAGAGCGAGCAGAGGTTGCTACAAGCCGGAGCTATCTATTCTGGGGCGTTCCGGAAGAAATCTCATCAGAATGGTTAGCAAGTAAATTGCACAATCGCATGATAGAGCGGGCAATAATTGCAAATTCAATTGATTGCAAAGCGGGTAATTGGCCATCGTTAGATTTTCCCGACCGCCCGGCACTACAACAACAAAAACCGGCAATCGTCAATCTCGAAGTTTCTGATGAAAAATTAATCGAGATTAGTCAAAACGGATTATTAGCACTCAACCTAGGAGAAATGCAAGCAATCCAGGCACACTATCGAAATAAAAAAGTTAGAATCGCAAGAGGGACGAGAGGACTTGTACCAAACGCTCCAACCGACGTCGAACTTGAGTGTTTAGCCCAGACGTGGTCTGAACATTGCTCACACAAGATATTCGCTGCAAAAATTCACCACGTCGATACCGAAACCGGCGAAGATTGCTCTATAGATTCACTTTTCAAAACTCACATAATGACGCCGACACTAGACATTCAATCCAAAGTAGATTGGCTTCTTTCGATTTTCCACGACAATTCAGGAGTAATCGCTTGGAATGATGATTGGAGTCTTTGTATGAAAGCTGAAACTCACAACTCACCAAGTGCGTTGGATCCATTTGGTGGTGCAATGACTGGAATCGTCGGTGTAAACCGAGATATTTTGGGAACTGGTCTAGGGGCACGGCCAATTGCAAATACAGATGTTTTTTGTTTCGGCCCTCCGAATTATTCCGGACCTATCCCTGAAGGTTTATTCCATCCTTCTCGAGTTTTCCGAGGAGTACATGCTGGCGTCCGGGCAGGGGGAAACGAGTCGGGTATTCCAACCATAAACGGGGCAATTATATTCGATGAACGATATCTAGGCAAACCTTTGGTTTACTGTGGGACGGTAGGATTGATGCCACGTCGGTTACCCGATGGTCGTGAATCACACATCAAGACGCCAACACCAGGAGACATCGTCTACATGGTTGGCGGCCGAGTTGGTTCTGATGGAATTCATGGCGCCACCTTTTCCAGCCTTGAATTAACCGAAGAAAGCCCATCTTCGGCGGTACAAATTGGTGACCCAATCACTCAGAAGAAAATGATAGACATGGTGCTTGAAGCGAGGGATTTAGGCTTGATTCAAGTCATTACCGACAATGGTGCTGGAGGGCTTTCGAGCAGTGTTGGAGAGATGGCCGAGTTAACTGGTGGAGCCGACTTGGACCTCTCGGTTGTGCCATTGAAACAAGCAGGTCTCTCGGCATGGGAGATATTAGTGTCCGAGTCACAAGAGAGGATGACAATTGGAGTAAGTGCGGCCGACTGCGAAGCTTTCGAAAAACTTGCTGATCTTCATGAAGTCGAAGCGACCGCAGTCGGAATTTTTACCGATTCCGGCTCATTTATCGTTCGATTCGGAGAACAAACGGTTGCCGATTTACCAATTTCTTTCCTTTACGACGGCTGCCCCCAATTACAACTTGAATCTGAATGGGCACCACCTGTTCACGAACCGATTCTTTTTCCTCAAGCCAACGCGGACGAGATGGGAGAAATCCTTTGCAAGCTGATGGCTCGCCCAAATGTCGCCAGCAAAGAATGGTGGGTCCGCTCCTATGATCACGAAGTAATCGCACAATCGGTAATCAAGCCATTTTGTGGTGTCAATCATGATGCCCCGGGCGACGCTGCAGTAATTGCTCCAATACAAGGGCAAACACAAGGTGCTGTTATTTCAAATGGAATCGCTCCACGATATTCAGACATCGACACATATGCTATGGCGGCTGCCAGTATCGACGAGGCTCTACGAAATGCAGTTTGTGTTGGAGTTGATTTGGATCTCATTGCCGGTCTAGACAACTTTTGTTGGCCAGACTCAGTCGAGTCCGCAAAAACTCCGGACGGGCGTTACAAATTAGCACAATTAGTTCGTGCAAATCGCGCTCTTGATGAGGTATGTCGCGCATACAATTTGCCCTGTATAAGTGGTAAAGATTCTATGAAAAACGATGCAATATTAGATGGAAAGAAAATCAGTGTTCCACCAACATTATTGTTCAGTTTGATAGGCAATCATTCCGATGTACGAAAGGCCGTTTCAAGCGATTTCAAGAATGTTGGTGACCACATATATTTGCTTGGGGAAACACATCAAGAATTAGGGGCAAGCGAATTAGCTTTCATGTTTAGAGATGACTCTGGGGGTCAAAGCGGAATAGGGGGGGCTGTACCAGAAATCGATACTGCGCGAAACCTTTCGATGTATCGCTCACTTACCGCTGCGATGGGGGCAGGTCTTGTAGCCAGCGCTCACGATTGTAGTGACGGCGGACTTGCTACTACTGTAGCAGAATGTTGCTTCGGCTGCGATTCGGGTAGTATAATCGACATCTCATCTATTACATCTGATTGTAGCCGTATTGATGCATGGGGTGCCTTATTTGGAGAATCTTTAGGGAGAATATTGGTGAGTGTGAAAACCATAGATTGCGCCGCATTTGAAGCGGCGATGAAAGGTCACGCCTGCTACGCACTGGGCCGTGTTGAGGCAGACGACCAAATCACTTTCAACAATGGTGATGATGCGGTTCTGAGTGCATCAATGGCCGATTTAAGATTGGCTTGGAAAGGCACACTAGACGGAGGTGCGAACTAATGGTTGACACCCCACGAGTTGCAGTCCTTTCTGGATTCGGAATCAATTGTGAGACCGAGACAATGGCAGTATTCGAAATGGCCGGAGCCAAGGCGGAGCGAGTACATGTAAACAGGCTCGTTAACGGCGAGGTACGCCTCAATGATTACCACATCATGGCAGTCCCTGGCGGATTCTCATTCGGAGACCACCTTGGTAGTGGGCGCCTAATGGGTAATCGCCTCCGCTTCGGTCTGCGCGAACAAGTTCGTGAATTCGTTAAGTCTGGTAAACCAGTAATCGGTATCTGTAATGGTTTCCAAGTCTTAGTAAAGATGGGTTTGCTACCTGGAGATGAAGAAGTATCCCTAACACAAACCGCTTCCCTCGCCCTAAATGATTCTGGGCATTATGAAAATCGTTGGGCAACTCTAGAGTTCGATTCTAACAGCCCATGCATCTGGACTCAAGGCATGACTCGTATGCGTGTACCAGTAAGACATGGAGAAGGAAAATTCGTAACCGGTGACAGAACTTTATTGGATGAGTGGGCCAAATCCGGCCAACTCGTTGTACGATATGTGAACCCCAATTCCGATTATCCTAGTGCAAGTGACAATATCCTCCCATATCCAATATCACCAAACCAAAGTTGGCGAAACATTGCGGGTGTTTGCGACCAAACCGGTCTCGTTTTCGGCCTTATGCCCCATCCTGAAGCCAATCATTCTACTTGGCTGGGCGCTACCTGGACTCGCGAGGAAATCGAGCATGGAGAGGGTGAAGGCATGGCGATATTCAGAAACGCAGTTAATTACGTTAAAAACTCATTATAGTAATCAATAAACTACATATTCACGTCCGGCTTCTCACATTATATGGTTGATTCGACCCCTACGCCGGTGGAGATGAAGCCCGGGCTCCCTTGGCACAAACTCACCAAGGAGCAACAGGCGGCATATCCAATTCCAGAAAAATCTCTGCTTAGACCAATTTCGCTGTCATTTCTTATCGGAGTGCCTTGGCTAATCTTCCACCTCTCCATGGGCTTTCTCACTTATCTCAATACAGTATGGATAGGGAACTGCGCATATTGTATAGATAATGACGGCCTGATCTGGTGGGGCCTTTTGACTCCCATTTTCAATTTCTTCGCCACATTTCCATTAATTTTTGGATTGCTAATGATTTGGTGGAGTATTTTTCCTACCCCTGAATGGCGTAGAAATGAAATGGCAGGCTACACATTTGCTCTTCCTTTCGCGTTGTTTTGGTTAATGTTAGCGTGGATAGCCTGGGATCTCCATACTTGGGTTGAGGGGTCATTGGGTATTTCAGATAATTATCAATTTGGCGCCCAATGGGTGTACTGGACCTGGTGTTGGTTTGCGATTCCGGTAGTCGGCTCAATCGCTTTAGCACCCCTATATTTTGTTCTGAAAACCATAATCCGCGGAACTCATAATTCCCCCCCTCCTCCATATGTGGGAAAACTAGGATCTAGGATTCTGCATGAGGGAGACCAAGGTAACGACGTATCGAGGTTGCAAGAATTACTGAACACGACGACCAATCATAATTTTGCCGTGGATGGTAATTTTGGCTCTCAAACAAAAGCAGCCTTGATGGAATTTGAATCAAACAACAACCTCGACCCAGATGGTACGATGGACAAACTAACTTTGGCAATTTTGGACAAGAAAAATCCGAATACTTTAGAGGAGCTAACCGAGCTTCTTGATTTAATTCTTTCAATAATAAATCCCCACGACAAGGGCGAGTCTCGCGTTAGGGCAGAATCTGTTTTTGATAATCTAATGAAAACTATGCCCTTCAATTTGCTCACCTCGGCCCGTATGATTTGGAAGGAGAAATTTGGTGTTAATCGCGAAGTTCTCGAATGGTGGAAGTAACGGTCAGTTTGATGACTAGCACCTTTTGGCAAGTACATGCCGGACCCCTCGGTCGAAACCACAGAGGACACAATCCTCCTCGAAGTCCTGGCATCCCTTCATCCTACAGCCAAACGAAATTCTCTTCGTCGAATGATTGACCGCGGCCGGGTTAGGGTCGGCCAGGAACGAGCAACTCGAGCCAATGCAAAAATATTAGCTGGGACTAAAGTTACCATTCTCTCATCAGCGGATGGGGATACGCCAAAGCGAAACCAAAAACTCGAAATGCCCGAACCATCAATACTTTTCTCAGACACTGAAATAATTGTTGCCGACAAACCCGCAGGGCTTCTTGCTATTGCTACAGACCGGGGAGAATTCGATACAATGTTTGACAGAGTAGCGAAATGGGCATGGGCAAACGGCCAAACACGCGCCTATCTCGTCCATCGACTCGACAGAGAAACATCTGGTTGTATGATATTTTCCCGCTCGGCAGAAACTCGAGATTATCTTCAATCTCAATTTAAAGCTCGAACGGTGGAACGAATTTATCATGCAGTTATCCATGGAAAACCTGCTAATGAATCAGGAACTGAAACAACCCGAATCCAAGAAACAAAAGATAAGCGGGTTAGACTTGTATCACCGGGCCGCCGGGCTGGAAAGGAAGCAATAACCCATTGGAATTTAGAGAAAGAAGGCCCGGTTCACAGTTTGATTAGAATCAAAATTGATACTGGTAGAAGAGCCCAAATACGACTTCACATGGCCGCTTTGACTACGCCTGTTGTTGGTGATACTAGGCATGGATTTGGAAAAGCCAGTGTCAATCGGCTTTGCCTCCACGCCTCCTCGCTCGAGTTCGAACATCCAAACGGTGTACGGCAAGCCGTTGAGAGCCCAATTCCAAAGCAATTACTTTCTGAATTGAATCGAAGATTGGGCTAAATGGATCAAAATATTTCCTCACTTTTTATTTTCTATTATTCGAGTAGGCATGTATTTTTTGACTAAGATGGCGGCAATGAAAGCAATTGCAGCAGCCACATAGACTGAAGCAACCATCCCTTCTACAAATGCCAATTGAGCATTTTCAATTAATTGCGCTCCGAGTAAATTCCCTTCACCCAATAACCCCCCGCCTATTCTCATTGCTGCTGGGAATGATTCAAAGGGTAATTGACCCAGATATTCTAATCCTTCAGGTATTACCATATTTCTTTGATAATATTCATTTAGAACAGACCCGCCAATCGCAATACCAAGAGCCCCCCCAATCTCCCTACTGGTGTCATTAGTGGCACTACCAACTCCCGCTTTACCGGCTGGAATTGAATCCATTACTAAGGTAGTAGCCGGCGCCATTGTGAGTCCCATTCCGAGCCCTAATAGGAAGAATATCAGTGCGAGCTTAGTGTAATCAGTATCGATGGTTACAGTTGTGAAAATCAACATCCCAATAGTTACTAATGTAAGTCCAGAAGCTACGACATTATTACTGCCAAATTTCTCTACAAGGCGATCAGAATTTGCCGCCGCAGGCATCAAACCGAGGGGTAGAGGCAAAAATCTCAAAGCTGCTTCCAGAGCAGTGTGCTCTCGAACTAATTGGAAGTGCAACATCTGTGTGAACATGAATGAAAACATCACATAGAAAGTGAGCATTAACGCAACTAAGCCCATTGTAAATCCTCTATCTTTGAAGAAATCAAGGGGCAACATAGGGTACTCAGCCCGTCGTTCCCAACGAATGAAGATAGCAGATAAAATAATCCCCAAACCTCCCATTACTAGAATTTCAGGAGAATACCAACCGGCGCTTGGACCTTCGATAATGGCATAGAGAATAGAACCAAGAGCAGCGACTGAAAGTAATGCACCAATCGGGTCGAGGGGCCTTTTTTGTTCATCCTTAGTTTTCGGCACAAGTAACAAACCAAGTAATAGTGCTAGAATAATAATTGGCACATTTATCCAGAAAACCATCTGCCAATCATAGTTCTCAACGGCCCATCCCCCTACGAGCAATCCAATTGGCGCTCCGACACCAGCCATCGCCGCCCATATTCCAACTGCCTTCCCCCTTTCTTCAGGAGGAAATACAACTACGACAACAGAGAGAGTTGCAGGCATCACTAAAGCGGCTCCAAGACCCATAACAGCTCTCGCGGCGATCACGTCGTTAGATGATGAGGCATACATCGCAGTAAACGCAGATGCTCCGGCTACCATAATCAAACCAAGTTGTAAAGCCCCCTTTCTTCCGAACCTATCTCCAATCGCTCCCATTACAAGGAGCGTTCCGCCGAAGATTAGTGCATAGGCGTCCATAATCCACTGAAGCTCTGTATTATCGGCTTGAAGATCCTTAGATAATTCAGGTAATGCGACGTTTAGAGTTACATTATTGAGCATCACTATGACGAGGCTAAGGCTCATTATTCCAAGAATAATCCATCTTCGACTATGAATTAATTCATCCTTATCCATGCTAATTCTAAAGAGGGGCGGTATAAGAATATAGAAGTATCAATAATCTCACTCACTCAAACCAATCAATATGCGTGCGCTGATATCCTTTCTTTGCAACTTTCATATCTACATGACCCAAATCAATTTCTTGATAGATTCTAGAATCTAGAATCCTTCCTCTGACACGTACTTTCAATTGCGAATCTTCTACTAAATGACGAGGCTCGAGAGAAAATGTGTGTGATTGCACATTTCCTGGAAACAAATATCCCATGTCCGTACATTTTCCTCCTCGGGCGGCAAATTCCGACGAGTCAAAACTGACACACATCTTGATATCCTCTAGCGGCAAGGTGCCGTTGTTGGTTAGTTGTGCATCGACTACTAGTATACCTTTTTCTTTTTTAATATCGGCAGCGATTCCGATTTCTTCATTCATAGTATGACTCTCCTTCGCCAACAGAGTGCCCCCTAGCCGAATAGACCTTTCTTAGCTATGCTTCAACAAAAAAACAAACAATTAAGAAAAAACTCTTATATTATTTTCATAAACATAAATTCGTAGCCTTCTTCTCCCTTATCGTTACGCCTTGAAACATGTCCCTTCCCCGGCGAGCGATGGAACAGATGGGTTTCGCCATTTGTTGCCTCACTTGTGATGCCGACGATGTAGCCGGCTCCCCTCGGTGCAAATCTTGTATATCGAGCCATATTCGTACTCGTGATAAGATTGCAGACGGCCCTGCTGAAAGTAAAGCGGACCGTATTTCTAGAGAATTTGTTACCATGCTTGCGAAACCGATTGATTATATTGATGACCCAATTCATGGAGAAACAATGGCCCAATACAAAATGCTGATTGATGCCCATCACGGCCTTACCCCTGCCACTACAACGGAAGAAATTCAAGCCAAGTTTGAGGCATTAAAAAATAAGAAGTCAATATCATTAATCCGAAATGTTGCGACTAATCGTGTTTGGGGAGAAGAGGTATTGGGGGCTGAAGAAAGGGAGGAATTACTCATTAAAATAGCCGGTGAACCAAAACAAAAAATCCCAACATGGGAAGAATTATTGGAAGAGGTTGGTGACCTTCTCGACAGCGATTGAGGTTACGAGCCTTCAAACGATATGGTTTCCGCAGGTGTTTGAAATGTCAGAGAAACGTGACCCGCGCGCTCATTGGCTGGACGAAGATCCATTCGACAAACTCGGTAATTCTTCGAAAACCCACACTCGTACACGGGACGATGGAAATTGGCGAAAGCCACACGTCCGCGTGGTCTATTCCAATCAAGGTGCCCAACCCTTTTTTCGATCCTTCGGAACGTCTCAACAGCCGCATCAACCGACGATACACACTGGTTCAATTTGGTATTTTTCGAAAATAGAAATTGAGCATTTGACGCAAGCGACGATTGCATTTTCGTTAGCACTTGCTTTTATGTCGGTTCAGGGGATATATGGAGCAATTCAAAATCCGCTATCATTTCTTATTGGCGGCGCTCTTTATGCAGCAGCCATTGGTCCAGCATTTTTACTTCATGAAATCGCCCACAAAATTGTCGCACGGAAATATGGTTGTTGGGCAGAGTTTAGAGCATCTCCTTCCGGTTTGAAATGGGGAGTAATTATCGCCGCAGCTTTCGGTTTTGTCTTTATGGCGCCTGGTGCGGTGATGGTGGCGGGACAAACAACCAAGGCGCAATTTGGGAAAATTGCCATCGCCGGCCCTCTTGTGAACGTCGCTCTTTGGGTATTTGGAGTTGGAATGGTTTTACTAAATGATTGGAGCCCATTCATTGACAGGTTTTTGGGAATATGGTTGATGGGAAATGCTATTTTGGCGGCGTTTAATATGCTGCCGTTTGGACCGTTAGACGGAAAGAAAATCAAAGCCTGGTCTGATCCGATTTTCTGGGTATCTTTTGTTACGATTCTAAGCATCGCATATCATACATTAACTGGAAACATTTACGATATTTTGGGCGTATAAGGTGCATCGCGGACACGAAAAGGAATTGAAACAAACTTTGGTAAGAGAAGAGGTGACAGGAATTCCGCGATGCAAACAGAGTTTAGCAAACATGTCTATTAATATTAAGCCGGCATATGTCAAAGATATTCATTTAACACTGGTTTTTCATCACAATGGAAGAAGGTCAATAACGCCCACCAAGTAATCATGTCTAGGCTGTTGACAAGGTTTGCAACTCCTGTATTTGGGTCTCCGTAATCCTTACCAGTAGTGTCCATCCAATCCTCCATTTCTTCGAGAGTATCGCAAGTCTGATGATAGCACCAATATCCATCGACCAAGCCACCAAACCCGACGGTAACAGTCCCTAGGTTTTCTTGGAAACTTGCGTGATCACTCCTTGCTGTAGTATCTTCATAAATGATAATTTCTGGTCGCTCAGAATCGAGCCACGAATCTGTCTTCCAAGTGTCAGCCGAATAGTTTACTCCAATTAAAGTACCAATTTCATTTTCCAAACCCAGAGCGTCTGAGCCAATCCAATTTGACAGGCCAACCATGCCTGGCTGATTGATGATATCATGATCGAGAGAAGGTCCGATGTAAACTCGCATTGGCCAAACCTCGGCATCTTTCGGATACCCCCCCTCATCTATTTGTGGATCAGGATCCCCGTGAGGCGCACCTCCACCCCCCGGCCAGTTTACTCCAGCCATATCGAGATTGATGTAGTTGGTGACAGTGACTTCAGGATGATCTTCTGCGACGTAATATTCTGTCCAATAATCAGAGCCGCGCTTGCCCCCCTCTTCTCCAGACCAGAGGCAGAATACCATTGTTCGCCGCGACTCAAAATCAGCTAAAACACGCGCCGTCTCGAGCACCATCGATGTTCCAGCGGTATTGTCGTAAGCCCCGACTCGGGTGCCATAACTTCGTAATCCCGTGACATGAGGGTCTAGCAGTACAGCATTAGCAGGGGGCGCAATATCGAAGTGAGCGCCGAAAACTAACCATTCGTTTATCACTTCACTTCCCCATTTGTAAGCACAGACATTGTATGCTTCTGGATTTTGGGAACCAAAAATATCTGTAAACTCATATCTATGAGTTTTTACTTCAAGGCCAAAGGAACTCAACTCATTTGCAAGATAAGCAGCCCCATCTTCGTAGGATGGGTTTCCCTGCCCCGCCCAGCGGTCGTAGTACCCTTCTCGACCGTCAATATCGAATAGGGAAATAGCCGGATCGGTAATTTCAAAGAGGCGATCATAGACTACTTTACCATGCATTATTCCAGTCGAGTGAGCACCCCCCTCATCGATTCCTATGGCCATATCTCGTACGATTGAAGCAGATTTAATCAGAACTTTACCGCCGGTTTCAGTACTATAGTTAATCGAATCATAAGTTGAATTCTCATCGGCAGCAACTCTCTGTACGGCATTGGTTGAGCCCCCATTATCCCCTCCATTAGACATCCATGTCACCCAAGATTCCGCTTGATGGCGTATCGGCCAATTTTGCCGTCCTATTTCACCGAACATGAAAATCATTGTATCGGCTCTTGGTGGTGCTAAGATTGAAATTGTCTCTTGTTCGCCGGATTTTAAATCAATAACCGTTGAATTTTGTACAAATCCCGTCGCTGAATCAATCAATAAATATGGAATAAAAACCGACATCGGAACCTTTGCGTTGAATTCCACATCTTGAAAAATACCCCCAGTCATCATTTCGATATCGACTGATAAATCACCATTTCGAGGTTTGCTGTTTTCTTCTCCGAAACAACCGCTTATTGTTGCAAGTAACATGATAATTATCATGCTGGATGCTAACATCCGCCGCGAAGCCATGAATTGCCGAGATATTCACTGCTGTTGAATGCAACGGATTCACGCATTGAACTGAGATAAGCATGTAAGGGACCCATCCGCTTCACGGATAGCATCCATGTCTACTGTTGTAATACTGAATCCAGCGTCGAGCAATAATTGGCGGGTTGTAGGATATCCTGCTGCGATAATAACCCGATCTCCAGAATATCCCATGGTATTCGCAGCATAACTTTCAGAATTTGGCACCCAAATTATTTCATCAGCAAGGTGCCCAATTTGATTGATACTGAGGTGCCCTTCTGCTGCGACAAGAGTTCCTGGACGTGGGGATGAAAAGATAGTTGTTAGGTGCAAGGTAGAATCTGGAATTTCAATGAATTCAACTTTAAAGCCAGCATCTTTAACATATTTCGCAAGGAATTCTGCTCCTGCCCGATTAGTTCGAGTTGAGATGCCAATTAGATAACGATCATCCAAGAAAACTACATCACCACCATCTAAAGTACAATTGGAATTCATATGGATTATTTCAGCCCCCTCACTCAAGAATTCAATAATTGCCGCTTGCTCACCTTCACGAGACGCGTGCCCCATTTTGGGAATGATTGCTTTTTTGCCGACCATCACGGCAACATCTTCGACGAAACAACAATCCGGATGCTTATCGAGTGCTGAAAGGACAGTTACCTCGGTTCCATGTGCTCGAAGGGCGGCAACATAGGCATCATGCGCTCCTTGTGCTGCGATTGCATCGGGAGTTATAGTGCCGAAATAAACAGAGATAGCTTGGTCAAATTTTTTTGATACGCATCGGACGACTGCGGATTGGCGGCTCCGATCGAAGGTACCGGGCATGAATCGCCGTCCGCCCCTCCATTCATAATCATTCGGAATCCGGAAACTGTTTTCCGATTTAATAACAAAAAAACCAAAACATCTCGAAATCGCTGACTTAGAGAGGTGCCGACCTATTTATTCATGTACGGGCGCAACCCGCGATAAATTGTGAAAGAGTTCCTTGAAGCATTGGATGAGAATGGAATGCGGGCGAGCCCAGTTTTTTCTGCTAAAATTAAAAATTATCTTATCGATATTGATGGTACGATAGGTGAAGATATACCTAATGAAGAACCCGAGAGAATGGTGACAGCCGAAGCCTATCCTGATGCTTTAGAAACAATCAATCGTTGGTATGACGAAGGCCATCAAATATGTTTTTTTTCTGCAAGAACTGAAGAGCACCGTGAATTAACCGAAGTTTGGCTTAATGAAAAAGGATTCAAATTTCATTCCCTTTTGTTTGGAAAACCACGGGGTGGAAATTACCATTGGATCGATAATCACAGTGTTAAAGCCACACAATATAAGTCTAAATTTACTGATTTAATACGCCGTAATATTGAAATCGAAGTATTTGATGATAATTAAGTCAAGAAATATTTCCAATAGCTTGTGCAGCCCAAATACCGATGCCATATGCGATAAGTGTAAAAATAATTGAAGAGGCCATTGCAACTTCAAATCCAATGTTTTTTCTTAACATAATTGGTAAAGTGACAAATAATACTAATGATGGCAAAACCAGCCATAGAATTCCTTCAGCAAACTCTGCAACTTTTTCAACATCAGATGTTTCGTTATAGAGGGAAGAGAGGGCAATAATACTCGCCAATGGCAGCGAGATAACTAGGGCCCCGAAGGTTGCCGACCTTTTTGCAATCTCGCTGGCAGTCACTATTACGGCTCCGCTAAACAATCCTTTTCCCACTAGGCTAATCCAGTTCATAGTATTCGAAAGTGCTCTAGGCACTCAATCATGTCGCTGTCTTGTGTACGCTAGAACGGCAATCATAGTTAGCGCGCCTACCAGCCCAATCATTGCGTAATTCGGGTCTTCCTCCCATTTAGAAGAATCGAGGGGGTAGGCGTCCGCGTTGTTTCCGACGCCGTCGCCGTCCGTGTCCAGCCACTCTTCCACGTCCATTGGAAAAGCATCCGAGTTGTCACCGACGCCGTCGATATCCGCGTCTATCCACTCTAGGGGGTCTGTTGGGAAGGTGTCGGTGTTGTCCCCTACCCCATCACCGTCTAAGTCACTCCATTCGTTTGCTTCGTTTGGAAAAGCATCTGAGTTGTCGCCGACTCCGTCACCGTCTGTGTCAGACCACTCATTTGGGTCGCTTGGAAACGCGTCCGCGTTATCGCCTACTCCATCACTGTCTGTGTCAGCCCATTCACTGGAATCTAAGGGATAGTGGTCATCATCGTTAGGATGCCCATCACCATCGATATCAGGGTCAAGGAAGTCGCACACACCATCTCCGTCCATGTCTTCTGGATCTGGGAGTCCCCAGGGACTGGTTCCGCATGATAACTCATCAACGTCAGACCAGCCATCATTATCATCATCGGTATCCGCATTGTCTCCAAATCCATCCCCATCATTGTCCGACCACTCGCTAGCATCGAGGGGAAACAAATCGTTTTCGTCGAAGTATCCGTCATCATCATCATCAGTATCCTTCACGTCACAAACGCTATCGCCGTCAAAATCAGATGGTACTGAGCTAACATCCAACCAATCAGTCAAACAATTGAATTCCTGGTCATTGTTCCAATTGTCCCCATCAGCATCTTCATCCACCTCGTCACAGACTCCATCTAAATCGGTGTCAGTGTACAATTCTTCGTTTATTGGGTCGCAATCAGTCAAGTCAGAAATTTTATCGCCATCCGTATCCCAATTGAGTGGGTTTGTGCCGATATTTGCCTCTTCCGAGTCGGTCAACCCATCATTATCATCATCTATGTCTGCGTTGTCCCCGATTCCATCCTCGTCGTTATCAGCCCACTCGTCAGAGTCGTACACGAAGGCATCCGAGTCGTCTCGATAACCATCGCCATCCGAATCACGAACAAAATCTGCTAATCCCCATGTTAATGATTTGTACGCCCAACCAGGAGCATTGAGGGATGGGTTGTGACTTCCATTGTTGATTCTCCAATGAGATACTCTGTTGCCATCTGCACAATTCAAGTGTTCTAAATTGTCAGTCTCGGCATAGCCATCCGAATTTGTTAAATCGATTGCGCCAAGATTGGTCCATGCTGAATCGCAACTAGAGCGAGAGGCCCAGAATGATGTTGATTGGGGGGCGGATGGGTATTGAGCTCCGTTTAGTGAACCTCCATCATACTGTATTACTCCATCAAGTGTTGAATGGACATGGAGAATATTTGGTCGGCCAGTATCTGGACAATCATTGTTGAAATCATTCCATGTGGCCCCATTAAGTGAGATTATTGATTCAATCAAATTCCCCCTTTCGCAAGCCATTCGATGAGTCATAAAGGCTCCATTGGAATGGCCAATTAGTACTACTCCCAAGGGGTCTGCACCGTAATTTTCAACCGCCTCACTAATCAGACCTTCTAGGAAAGAAACATCATCTACTGAAGAGCCAAATAAATTGCAACAGGCTTCTGTTGCATTCCAATATCTCATCGCTATCCAATTCAGAGTTCCATCAGGTGTTAGAAGAAGGTGTTCATTTTCGTGAACGCTGTCATAAAGACTCATCCACCATGCATTGAAAGAGCCCGAGCTCGAGTACCCATGAAGGGCAATTACGAGAGGTAGCGGCCTATCGTAGTCATGCCCCCCAGGCATAGTCAGAGTAGCGCTCCTTTCTGAAGATCCTAGTGTGGCATATGTGTGTTCATCAGTATATGTGATAGGTCCACCGTAGTCTGTTTCAAGATGCGTAGCCCCATTCTCTAATTCTACGCAGGATATGACTGCGAGCGACTGGCTAATCATCACCAAAACAAGGAGAATCACTGGAACAGCGCTGGCTCGCATGGTTCCAGAGCCAGGGAATGCTCTTTGAAATTGTCCCGTAACCGCTGGTGTTGTTAAGATGGTGCAGAGGACAGGATTTGAACCTGCGAAGCACTACGCACTGGGACCTCATCCCAGCCCCTTTGACCACTCGGGTACCTCTGCTTTGAACCGGGCGAGCGACCATCCCTATTTCAGAATGGCGAACACGCTAAGCGCGTTCTAGAAACGATGTTTCATCCTCGAATAACCAAATCGCCAACTTCTACAAATCCTTCCGTCAGAACTTTTGCATACCAGCGCGACCATCCTGGGTTGTCTTCATGAGAAATACGCTTCGAATTTAGGTCACTGAAAGAACCGTTAATGATATTGCATGGTGGAGCGCGGGTGGTCAATTCAATTCGAGCATCACCGATAGATAATTCCATTCCTGTCTCTAACGAATCCCAATCAATGTTTTTAATCGTTAGATTTTCTCCAGTTGTGCCGACATCAATTGGATGCCCTTCAGCTTGCAGTATTTTGATTTTTTCAAGAGAATATAGGCATACTGCACGTAGTGGACCGCCGTGGTAACGCAAATCGTTCTGCTTATCGCCCTCGACCCCCCCATAGCAGAGCCGAGTCAAATTAATCCGAGGTTTGGGCACTCCACCATTTGGATTAGCATTGACTGAATGTATTACTGCCATACTTTTCTCCTTTATTTTTGATATTCAGTCAGAAACCCAACAGGTTCTTCCAATCTTTTCATCATCAATAAATATCTCTCAGCATGTTCCGAATCTTCTTCATCTAAGACAAATTTTCGATAACGCCAAGCAGCGACCGAAAGGCTGGCGTACCGGTATAATTCAGGCAAGGCAGCTCTTTCTTCTGACGAGAGAGGGCGTACTGATTCATAGCCAGATAATAGTGAAGACCATAACTCTTTTACTGGTTTTTCATCAATCCAACAGCATCCGATAAACGCTACTACCAAATCAATTGCCAGTATATTATAACAAATATCCTCAAAATCAAGAATCGCTAAAACTTCTCCTGGGTGCCCTAAGATATTGTCTTGAAATAGATCGCCATGAATTACGCCTTTGGGTAAATTCAATGGGATATTATTATCTTTTTTGATAAATTCTTCTTCTAACATTCTTAGGAACGGCGACCATTTTTTTTCAGATTCAGCGCGTTCAAAAAGCTCCGGCCATATATCGACTCCCATCGTATAATAAGTCCCAAAATGTCCTGCATTAGGGACGCCGTGAAGGCCAGCAATGGCAATGCCGAGTGATTTTAATGAAGCAATATCTTGTGAGATCCATGGAGCATTGATAAATGGAATCAGAATCCAAGCAAAACCATCGACTACGATCATGTTTTCATTATTTTTCAATTTGAGTGGGATGGGAGTGGATACCCCGTGTTTTGCAATCCATTCTATGCTTGAATTCATTTTTTGAACCGCATCAGGGCTTCTTTCTCGCCAAATTTTCAGTACGACTTTTGTTTCATCGTCGCATGTTAATAGATAATTTGAATTTGCCCAGCCACCGGAAAGAACCTCAATTTTTGATAATGCAGGATAATCGGCCAATTCAAGAAGTTCTCCAACCTTTTCTAGATTAATTATTTCATCAATCAAGGGGACTCCTCCATCGAAAGCATGGAATTTAACTTGGATTGTAATTTTACAGCATGATTTTCGGGACTTAATCCTAATTTAGCAATCCTCTGTAGGCCTGAATTTGACCACCGAGATCGAATTTCAATATCTTGTGCTTGTTCAAACGCTTCCTTCCATTCGCTCAGATCGTGACGTGAAATTAGCCGACCATTTTCCCCATCAATTATTGTTTCCCGATAACCCCCCTCATTGACAAAAATCGGCGGTATACCAATCGCCATTGCTTCGATGGGAGTTAATCCAAACGCTTCTCCGTGAGCTAGTCCAATAACTGCGACAGAATTCCTTAGAACTGCGCGCATGGCTTCAGAATCAAGATCTGAAAGAACATTAATATTTACTCCTATTTTTTTTCCAAATGATATTAATGATTCATTTTCTCTGCTATTTCCCCCGCCGATGACAACTAGTGCGAGCCCAGAATTTCTGATATGCTCAACGGCTTCATAAATTCCTTTGAAGCGAGAAATTCTACCGACCGTGACTAGATATGAGCCACTCGGTGGCAAATTTAACTCGTTAAAAGCAAGAATTTCACTGTCGGAGTAATTCCTAGAAAATTCAGAAAGATCCACAGAGGGGTAGATAATATCTCCCCTGATTTGATAAATTCTTAATAAATTAGCTGCAGAAAATTTCGAATTCGCAGAAATCTCCCATCGAGAATTATTTTTGAATAAAGAAAAAGAATCCTCGACTTTCTTCCGTTGGTAAATTTGTAATAAATGCATTAGAGGCGGCTTCCAACGTCCGCCCCCATCCGGTTTAAGGTGGCTGATATCATCATGCAGTCCAGGTTTTGATTCTAAAAAATGCAAATGCATTGGCTTAGTTTTAGGCACAAGTTGTGTAAATTCCATTGAACCATTTCCTCCGGTTAAATGTATGATGTCGGCCCATCCTATTGCATCGTCAATCGAGGGACTGTCTCGCCAAGCCTTAGCGGAACTGCGTTCTTGCCCCGCAGTTATTTCATTGAATAGGCCGCCTTTCGCGATCCATTGCTCTTCAGGGACAAAAACAGTAATGCCTTGTTTTTGAAGAAATGATTTTTGTGAATCAAGGATGTTCAAGCAAGCAAATTTAACGTGGAAATGTTTTGAGATTTCAGGTAAATTTCGGAGTAAATCTCTGGCCGCTCCGCCATTTACATCCATTGCCGCTTTGACAACGAGTAGCTTTGGCCGCAAATCACTCACAAGGTTTCGTAGAGATGACACGCTAAGGCATATCGGTTCCCCATTTCCCTATAATATCAGGTATTTTTTTCGAATTCAAAATATAATATTTGAGGCAATGATTGAATTGAGTGTATTGAAGAACTTGAAGACAGTCGAGAGTTCATGATTGACATAGCATCATTTGTTCTATGTGGTTTTCAAGATATGATTGTTAGTGCATTTGGAAGTAGCCTTGGTTGGTTGGTTGGACACTTAATCGTCCTCGGTCTAGTGTGCCTTACGTACAAAATTTTCAATAATCGCCAACATATTATTTCCCAATCTCCTTGGGATGCATCAACTCTCAAGTCTATCGCTATTTTCATTGTATTAACTGCCGTTCAGTACTACATTTTCACAAACACTTTCGGGTTCCCGACAAACGAATCTATTGGACTTGCAGCCGTATCTTCAATCCTAATTCGTTGGCACATTCTCGTGCTTGGATAAGGCGCTTAGACATCACTGTTCATGTTCATAATCACGGTTTTTTCGGCGGGAAATAACCAATCCAATGATGATGATTACGAGCAATCCTATACCGCCACCAATAATAGGCAATTGTTCTTTGGTCAGTCCTAATTGATCAATAATGGAATTATTGCCCCCGAGTTCAATCCCCAGTCCGGTGGATTTTGGTTTCACGGTTAGTTGTAATTTGGTGTTTTGATTACAAGTATCTGCGGTACGGACGGTGTTGTCAAGGATTATCATGCACCCTTTCCATTCTGAATAAATTTCATCCGGCGTCTCAAGTGTGAATTGGCAAGAAGCAACCCCATCGCCATTGTTTATGGTTAAATCACAAGGTGGCGATTTATCGATAAAACCTGCCGGCCAATGAGGGGAATTCCCACCGTGCTCAAAAAGCTCAAGATGAGCAATAACCTTCACACCGTCACGGTTTCCATCACATCGGTAGGTTGCAGAGAAGATGACAATTTCTCCCGCTTCAATCGCCCCGCCTCCTTGCCCCATGGTGACTTCGCAATCCAATGTTTCAGCAATTGTAATGATGAACGAGTCACTTTCAGTAGATGTAATTAAACTGACTGCGATATCATTGGCTTCAACAACCTTTGCTGAAATATTTGCTTCATAATCTCCAAAAATTGACGCACTAGAACTATCTATTGCAACCATGAATTGCTGTGAGTCTCCTGCACCCAAAGTGATTTCTTCGGGATGAGCCAAATTAATATCAGATTCTGATGTCAGTTCGATTTTTTCTACATATTGAGTGGGATTTTCAATTTCACATGTCACGAATGCGGCGTCAATTCCAATTTCGACAGAATCTTCTAAACATTCTAAAGTAATTTCAGGAATTATTGCCGGTTGGGCCGAGGCCTGTAAATAAATTGGGCTGAAACCAACCATGAAAAGACACATTGCTACCATCAATACACCCCCCTTCATGCTTCTCGCCTCGGCGTTTGCGGGATAGCATTTCTCCTACCGAGTGTGAAAAAATGCGAATTTTCCGACTCAAAGGATTCATGACGGCCCTTTGGCTCGAACGCTTTAATGAGCGAGGGTGCAGGTAGGCCACAAGTGGTAATTGTACCCGAGCAAACCTCGGTAACGAGCGGCACGGACGTGCAAGAGAAATTAATTACCGCCGCTCGTGTTTTTGCGGATTTGTTGAAGCCAACTTTTGGTCCGCGTGGTCTAGACAAAATGCTCTACAAAACCGATGGAAATACTGCTGTTACCAATGACGGCGCGAAGATTGTGGCGGAGTTGTTGGTCAAACATCCTGCGGCAAAAATGATGGTGGCTATGGCGAATTCACAAGAGGAAAATTGTGGTGATGGTGTGACGACAACAATGTTACTCTGCGGCTCGCTTCTTCAAGAAGCAAACACATTACTGCGAAAAGGTCTACACCCCCTTACCCTTGTCAGCGGTTACCGTAAATCCTTCCAAATAGCTTGTGAACAAATGGAAAAAGACAAGCAAAACGCATCTTCCGAGCGCTTGCTCGGCGTTGCTCAAACCACTCTTACAGGAAAGGCAGCCGAGGGAGCACTCGACCATTTTTCAGAATTGATTGTCGAGGCCTTAACGATTCTTTCCAAATCTCGTAAAACCCCTCACGCTGAACATGTCGCTATGTTCAAATCTAATTCCGCCAGTCTGAGCGAATCTCGTCTTATTAGGGGTGTTGCTTTTCGCCGACGAGTTTTGATGGACAATTTACCAAACAAATTGGTCGACGCAAAAGTCGCTGTTATTTCTGGTGATTTGAAAATTCGTAAAATGTCACGTGATGCTGAAATTCAGATTAGCTCAGCAGATCAACTCGATGCTTTTGTTGATGCTGAGCACGATAGGAAGAGAGATATTGCAGATATGATAATCGCTAGTGGAACAAATATTATTCTTTGTGGCGGCGAAATAGACAGGGATATTCTCCATCGATTAGCCGATTCAAAAATTCTTGCAATTGGTGAATTGGACTCATCAGAAGTCAACAACTCAGCGGATGCTACTGGAGCAAATTTACTCGACTCAGTAATGGATATTCAACCATCAGACTTGGGAAATTGTGGTTCCTTAGCTTGGGAACGCCGTGAAGCCAGCGACATGGTTGAGGATATTATTCGTATTGATAATTGTACAAATCCACGAGTTCTAACTATAGAGGTTGGGGGCTCGGGAGATTTAGGTACCGATGAAATAATTCGTGGCTTACACGACGGACTGCGAGCCACTTCGGGAGCGCTAGATGAAGACGCAGTCTTGCCTGGAGCAGGTGCAATTCATGCTCGAATCGCTCAGGCGATACGTAATGCGAGTGAAAGTGAACCGGGTCGAGGACGTCTTGCAATGGATGCTTTCTCCCGCGCTCTCGAGACCATTCCCGCCACCCTCGTAGAAAACTCAGGTGGCGAGCCGCTCGATCGCATACTCGAACTTAGATCGGCAACAAATAGCAATTCGACGTTTCAAGGCATTACCATCGACGGCAATGTTGGCGAAGTAATCGGTGTGTGGCATCCTTTTTCGGTAATTGAGGAATCTTTGCAATCTGCAACCGAGACAGCAATTAGTATGTTGAGAATAGATCAGGTAATATCTGCTCGCGGCGATTGAAACCATCGATAACGAACTCTTCAAACCGCATGCCGCTACGTCGTGTTATGGCAGCACCCCGCGCCTTGCTCAGCGTCTTCCACAAAGATGGAATTGTCGAACTCGCAAAATCATTATCGAACATGGGCTGGAAAATTCTTTCCACTGGTGGAACAAGTCGAAAATTGCGTGAATCAGGCATCGAAGTCATCGATGTAAGTGATGCAACCGGTCACCCTGAATGCTTCGACGGTCGAGTAAAAACCCTTCATCCGGCAGTACATGGAGGAATTTTGGTGCGCCGAGAGCGAGCAGATGATATGGAAACACTCGCACAATTAGGTTACGGAACCATTGATTTGGTCTGTGTTAACCTCTATCCTTTCGAAGATGTTGCTGCAAAAGATCCGCCAGCCGAACTTGCCGAATTAATCGAAATGATTGATATTGGTGGACCTACGATGATACGAAGTGCAGCAAAAAATCACAAAGACTGTTTGGTTTTGACTAATTCTGAACAATACGACAATATCATTGAAGCCCTTTCTTCAGCAGATGGAAAACCGTCCGCTATAGATCTCGACACACGCCGAACCCTCGCTCTTGCAGCCTACCAATGCACCGCCGCATATGACACGGCAGTAAGTAATGAGCTAGAATCCAGATTTATCGGGGGGGATGTCCCAAACCGAATACATGTTGCGAGTGAGCTCGGAACCGAATTAAGATATGGTGAGAATCCACATCAACCCGCTGCGTTTTATCCCGCTTCATCTTCAAGCGGCTCCAAAGGTTTAGCTTCAGCCGTTCAACACGGCGGCAAGGAATTATCCTTCAATAATTATCTTGACTTAGACGGGGCGTTGCGAATTGCTCGCGGATTATTGCTGGACTTGAATCACGAACGTAGCCATGCATGCGTGGTAATCAAACACTCAAATCCGTGTGGGGCCGCAGTCGATTCGACCCAGGTTGGAGCTTGGAATAATGCTTTAGCAAGCGATCCTGAATCTGCTTTTGGTTGCGTTATAGCATTCACAAGTATCGTTGAAAAAGCCACAGCGGAAGCCATCGGTAGTCACTTTCTCGAGTGCATCATTGCACCCGGTTTCGATGATGAAGCCCTTGAAATCCTCTCGTTGAAAAAGAATAGAAGAATGTTAACAATTCCAAAATTCTTACCACGTGAAGATGAGGTTAGAATACGTCAAATTGATGGTGGTTGGGTGGCTCAAATTCAAGGCCCGCCGAGTATTGATTGGGATTCGGTAAAATGTGTTACACAAATAAAAACCGATGCAAATCTTGTTGCTTTAGCCAGTTTTGGATCAACTGTACTCTCTGAGGTAAAATCCAATTCTATCGTTCTCGTCTCCCAGTCTGAAACTGGTTTTGCGACGGTAGGAATTGGACCCGGTCAAACGAGTCGAGTCGAGGCGGTTAGAATCGCTGCTCGGCGTGCAGGCAATAGGGCAATCGGCTCGATGATGGTTTCAGACGCATTTTTTCCATTCCGTGACGGTATAGATACCGCACACGAAATCGGCGTTACTACAGTTGTTCAACCAGGAGGTTCGATGAGAGATCAGGAATGTATTGATGCCGCCGACGAACATAAGATGTCGATGTTGTTTACTGGACAGCGACTTTTCCTTCATTGATTTTGTTGTTTATTTTCAGTTCGGGAGCGCCTACCCTTTCTATTTCTTCTCTGATGCTTAGGAGCATCCTCTTTTTGTGGTCTATTTCCAAAGTATTTTTTATTCTTTTTTCCACTTTTATCAGAACTTGATGCATTGGCCTTTTTCTTCGAATTATATCGCTTATTCTTTTCCCAAGGTCTTTCTTTCTCGGGGCGATTTCCACCTCGTTTCCGTGAGTTTCTGCTACCATTTTTTTCAGGCCGTTTTTGATTGGCGCTTTTCCCTTTTCTCTGATTTTTCCATTCAAAGCTATGGGCGCGCGGCGCACTCTTTTTTTGAGAAATATTATCAATATTTGGCTCATCTTTTCGATCGCTTTCTTGCTCTTCCAACGCCTCAACATTCGGCTCGGTATAGCGTCGTTTGATGCCGACTTCTTTCTGTATACGATTAACCGCTCTCTGTTGAGATTTTTGTACAAATGAAATAACTACGCCCCGTTCACCTGCCCTAGCGGTTCTTCCGCTTCGATGTTTGTACGCCTTGCCGTTTTCAGGTGGGTCGAAATGGATAACACATGATACCCCCTCTATATCGATTCCTCTAGCGGCAACATCTGTTGCGATTAGGACAGAAGATTTTCCATTCTTGAAACGAGCCATCGCCGCATCTCTTTGTCGTTGGTTTAAGCCTCCGTGAAGTGTCGAACAATCGAGTCGTTCAGCTTTCATTTGCTTTCCGACCTGTTCGACGCCACGGCGAGTTCTGCAGAAGAGTATTGTTCTACCATAACGCTTGACAATATTAGCCGAGAGAGTGGTTTTTCCACCCCTGTCAGTCTTCCAAAAAACGTGTTTCATGCTGTCGATGCTGATCTCTTTTGCACCTACTCCAATGTGAACAGGTTTCTTGAGGTATTTTTTGATCAACACAGCAACCTCGTCATCAAGTGTTGCGCTGAATAAAACGGTTTGTCGGTCTTTTCCACAGGCCTCGAGAATTTTACTAACAGGCTTCATGAAGCCCATGTCTGCCATTCTATCAGCCTCATCAATAACAACAATTTCGACATCATTGAGGCTGAGGGCGTTTCTACCTAACAGGTCGAGGAGACGGCCCGGGCAGGCAACGAGAATATCAACACCGTTTTCAAGAGCACGGAATTGTTTTCCATAAGATGTACCACCATATACTGAAAGAGTTTCAAGATCGATTGATTTAGCGAGTGGATTTAACACTTTACGAATCTGTTCAGCAAGCTCACGAGTGGGTGTTAATATCAGTGCAGTAGGGCGCTTTGATTCGGCCTGCGTCATTCGCGCAAGCATCGGTAATCCGAATGCCAAAGTTTTTCCAGACCCTGTCGGTGCTCGACAGCAAACATCTCTTCCGAGCAAAGCATCAGGAATGACTTCGCATTGAACTTCAAAAGGTTCGGTAATGCCTTCGCGATTTAGCGCACGCACTAAAGATGAACCAATTCCTAGGTCGTAGAACGTAACCATTGCAGTACCTCATTCGCGCTGCGCCGACCGTTCGTATTTAGTATGGGCAGATTAGTCAGGGTCTACACTAATCATCGTGACGAGTAGGAACCATTCTCACCAACCACCAAATCCCCACGACCCATATTACTGCAATTGTCACCTGACCATAGCCTGGGTCTCCACTAATATCAGTGATGTAGATTGAAAATGCTGACATTAATGTGATGAGGCTGATTATCCCTCTTTTCGCATGTTTAGGAAGTGATTTCCCATTTGCATAATACTCAGTCAATTTCGCTCCAAACATTTTATTGGTCAATGACCAACGAAAGTATTTCTCATCTGAAATACTGAAAAGGTATGCCGCAGGAACCATCCAAGAAACCGTTGGCCAACCTGGAACCCAAATGCCAATAATAGCACAAATGACGAACAATATCCCAATACCAACGTATAATTTTCTTCGTAATGGTGTGGTTTGACGTGCATATTTGCCGATAATTTCATCGACTGATTGCAAGGTTTTCACAAATCAGCCGCGCGGCCTTTCAGACATAAATTGAGTGGAAGGACAAGACTACTTCTTCCCCCCAATTCTCAAGCACTTCCCCCATTACGCATGGACATGTCTCTACCATACACCCCCTCAAGGGTGGGGTCGAAAATTGATCCATTGCGTATCGCCGTGTTCATTTCTGGCGGAGGGTCTGGATTGAGTGCTCTTCTCAAATTTCAAACTAAAATTCCTCGTTCACACCAAACTGTATTGGTAATCTCTGAGGATCCAAATGCTGGTGGACAAATTTATTGTGAACAGAACGATGTAACTTTTGTCGGAATTCGATTGCCTAATATTCCCGATAAATCCCTCCGGCGCCTAACTCATGAAGAAAAAATTGAAGTTAAATTAGCTGAATTTAATGTGGAATTAATTGTTTTAAGCGGCTATATGAGAATATTATCTCCAAGTTTTGTAAAAAAATGGAAGGGCCGATTGGTCAATATTCACCCCTCATTACTCCCCGAATATCCCGGTGCCCACGCCCACAGAGATGCTCTTGCGGATAGTGCTACGGTGAGCGGTTGCACAGTACACCTCGTCGATGAAGGTGTGGATGAAGGCCTAATTTTGGCATCGGAGGCAGTAGAGGTTCTTCCAAATGATACGATTAGTGATTTACAAAACCGAATCAAAATTATCGAACACAAATTATATCCTCAAATTATCGATGATTTGTGTTCGGGAAAAATTCAATTATAATCGAGGTCACTTGGTTGGTTTACATTTCGTAAAAGTGTAGAATCTATCATCAATAATGTATGAGGATATTCAGAAAACGTCTCGTGAAGTGGCGCCCCTTTCCAATTTTCAAGCAATTTTAAAAGCTCGGTCGGGCGAATTAAAGAAAGTAGTGGATGTGCGCGTTTTGGGTCTGCTGGCATTGCTAAAACATCATTTTCTGAAAGAGATTTTTCTAAATCCCAAAAAACCTCATGGTTAATCCATGGAACATCGACAGTTGCAAGCTGGACAGAGTCGATGTTTGCGCATTGCGGATCATTCAGGGATTCTAGTATTGCATCAACAGGGCCAGCGTACTGCTCACCATCTAAAACCCATTCAACGTCTAAGGAAGAGTCAATTTCTGTGGAATATTCTTCAATTTTTTCGGGTGTAGAAACCGCGATTCTAATCGGCTCCCTACCTGCTTCGGCCAGGGCCTGTGCAACCCTTTGAATCATTGCAATGCCATCGATTTTTATCATAGCTTTGTCTTTACCCATACGAGATGATCGGCCGCCAGCGAGAAGTAGAGAACGCATTTGACTACCTCAGTTCGCCAAGCCGATTGAGGGCATGTTGAATTTCATCCATCAAGTCCAATGCGCGATTAAGAAATACTTGCCGATCCCGGCGTATTTCTTCGCCTTCCATCCACCGCATTAATTGAGTAATATCTTGGGCATCTCGCTTGATGGTCCATTCGAGCACCTCTTCGGCAATCGGGTCATCCGATGGTAAAAGGCGCTCAACCATATTGCGCCGCCGTCCTCCTCATCCATGAGTGCTGCGCTTATTTTTCAGTCAATCTTGATTTTATTCGACTTAATATTGAATCACCACTCGGAATTTTAACCAATTCAATCCGTTTGATAACCTCTTTATTGGGTGAAACACCACGAACCATTCCAGCATGACAAGTCAACATGGCTAGGTAATTATTAATCGATTCAGCCCCTAGCCATTCGATGTATAAATCGGTACTTGGAAGTTGGTGGTTGGCACGAAGTAATTCTTCGATGCAGAGTAATAAACCCTCTATTGGTTCCGTTTTTTGAATTAAATTTTCGAAAGTCCTCCAGAGTTCAATCGAAAGAACAGAATGATCAATATTTGCTAGCAATATACTAGCTAGAGCAACATCTTCTCGACCATGCCTCTTCCACAATTTCTTAATTAATTTTAGCAATATTGCCTGCGATTTTCCAGCATTTGTAAGTAACCAAGAAGCCAAGCGTCTTAGCAAATCATCGGGCGTTCCCAGGAAGAAAGAATAGCCAGAAGAAGTCGTTAATCGGTCGGTATTGGATTTCATAATTAATGCAGGAACGCCAATGGGATAGGCCTGACGGGCCGTTCTTGCAAGCTTTCTCGCAGAGTGGTGAACACTAGGGGGCTGTTTTGCTAGAAAACCATCTAGATTTTCAGCAGACATACAATAATCCTCATTTTTGAAGACGGATCCGATCGATGATTTCCGAAAACCGCCCCATTGAATCTTTCATTTCAAAACGAACAGTTTCGATAACCGTACGGTGTACTATTTCTTCCAATTGCCGGTCGAGGCTTCGAATAATTGCCCGATGTTCCGATTCTTCTATTTCAAAAACCAATCGAAGATAGGCAATCATTTGAATTGCCTCATCAGATCTGTCGGTATGAATTAGAAAAGATTCAAGAATTTGTCCATAAATTAAACGCTTTTCATTCTGGTTGATTTCTTCACCTACAGGCAATTTACCATCATTGATGATCGATTCGTATGCCAAGCCCGGCTCTTCTTTCTTCAATCGAAGAGAATGAGCCAATTTTGTCAACAATCGTTTTTCACCACCCGACAGATTTCCATCGTGGAGGGCGAGGCTTGCCACGCCTCGGAAAATGGCTAAACGATCAGAGGACGCCTCAACCATATTCGACCTTCTCAGCCCTCTACCTTAATGCCTATCCTTTGAGTATGAACAAATCATTTTTTTAACCTATGATGAAATAGGAGCCTTCATGAAGGGGACATCCCCCCGTTCTTTACGGTAATCTGCCACACTCGAGGGCGTTTCGCGCCCATTCTAACCCTGAGCCGATTAGGCGAAAAAGGGTACGAGGCCCCGAAAGTGGGGCTGGGAACCGAAGGAGAAAATATAATGTCTAAAGAAGGAAAATACATAATTCACGCAACTATTCGTTGCGACGGAACCGTCGCACGAAAGGATGTCGTCGGAGCAGTTTTCGGTCAAACCGAAGGTTTGCTTGGCGAACAATTGCAATTACGAAAATTGCAACGAACAGGACGTATCGGACACGTAGATGTCTCACTGAATCAGAATAAAGGAAAGGTTCAGGGCGAGATTCATCTTTCGTCATCAATCGATCAAGTTAGTACCGCAGTAATCGGTGCAGCACTCGAAACGATTGATCGAATCGGTCCATGCAAAGCCATAATCAAAGTAACATCAATCGAAAATATAGTGTCTGCTAAGCGCGATACTGTCATCGGTAGAGCGAAAACATTGTTGCTCGAAATGGTCAACTCTGGGCAAGACGAGTCGAGGGATATCTTAGATGAGGTTCGAGCCGTCTTAACACTGGATGCAGAGAAAGATATCTCAGGAATGACAGCAGGTCCAAGTGTCAAGGATAGTGATGCGCTCATTATCGTCGAAGGACGAAACGATGTTCGCCAACTATTGAAGTTTGGAATCAAAAATGCAATCGCTACTATGGGCTCAGGAATTAAGCCTGAACTTATTGATATTGCATCTACCAAAACAGTTGTAACCGCATTCCTTGATGGTGATCGCGGTGGACGACTTTTACTGATGGAACTTAGTGGAAAACTAGGCAAATCACTAACTCATGTTACATTTGCACCAGTCAGCCGCGAGGTTGAACATCTTGAAGGAAAAGTCATCACTAAGTGCTTGAATCAAAAAGAATCTGCTGGTAAAGTAACTTCTCGTATTCAGTCAGAATTAGCTAAGGAAGATGATGCGGCCGTAGGTCGTGGTGACGAATTACTAGAAGCACCCGAAGGCGTCAAAGAATGGGCGACCATGCTTGATGGTTTGAAACGCAATCAAGCGATAATCGTTTCAGAAGATGGTTCAGGATCTAAACCAATCGGTGCGAGTGCACTCGAGAGCAGTTTATCTGAATCCGAGGGTGCTGTCGGCCTAGTTTTTGCAGGCAAGGTCACTGATCGAATTTTCACACTCGCCTCTGGAGCGGGCATCGGCAATGTGGTTGGCTCTACAGTAGGAAAGGTCACTAGGAAATCCGGCGTCCAAGCTTATTCTGCAACAGATTTTTGAAATGAAAATCTAATTGTTTCGGCGGGACTATGTCCCGCCCTAAAACAGCGTCATTAGCCTGTTCAACAGTAGAAGCCATCAAAAGTCCCTCAGTTCCGCTCCAGAAGAATGGAACAGGCGACTACAGGCATTCTGTCTTTGTATGGATTGCTAGGCATCGCTTTGCTGACTCTTTGGCTTCGCCACCGGTCGGTTATACATCAAAGAGGCAAAATGGCGACTAAACTCGGCAATTTAGAAGGGAATTTGACCGACACCTCTCGCCGTCTTGATCTTCTTTCAAGAGGTGTCGATACGGTATTAGGCGAAACACCAGAAGTTCAAGAATTACTTCAAGTTCATCGCTCTCTCGAATCTGCCGAGACCCTGTTATTCGAGCAGGGAGTCACGATTAGTTCCAGCGAATCCTGTGCGATAGCTACACATGCGGCCAAATCAATCCTCAATAATTATATCGGTGAGGCCGACGAGGAAGGTGAAAAGGTAATTTTACCAGGAATCATTCCTTTAGTTTTGCGTCTTGATGCAATATTGAACGAAGCAGAAATGCTTGCTGAAGATTTGGAATTAAACGGAAACGAACTCCGTAGAATTGGTGAATTGTTACATGAATCAGGTAAAAAGACACGAGCAGCTGATTTCTATCGTAGAGCTCATTCAATTGCTGCCGAAGATCCATCTCCTCTACATTCATTGGCAGCAATTCAACGAGAGCAGGGCGACGTTGATGCTCTTGATCGCACGCTTGAGAGATTGTTAGCCATTGAACCGGACGATGTCGAGGTTCTCAAGGAACAAGCGGTCATCTTACTCGGTACGGGTGATACTCGGCAAAACCGCAATCTTCGCCGACTCGAAGGGTTGGGCGAAGAATTTGAGGTTGAAGGAAATTTGTCTGAAATAACAGATATTGCTGAACGCGCGCATCATGCAAGAAAAGCGATTGACCCCCGATTCGACAATCCTACTTCTCCTGAAGGTTTGGTTGAGAAATCAGCGAAATTGATGCTGCTTGGAGAGATTAGCGTGGCTTTAGAGACTATTGAAGGCGCAATAGAACAAGACGGTCTCAATGCCGATGCATGGCTGCTAAAGGCAAAATTATTGGCAGCTGGAGAAGGCAGAACCAAAGAAGCCCTACAAGCAGTACGGCGTGCTGTTGCGCTCGGTGAATATGGTGTTTTACTCGAATCAGAAATACTTGAAAACGAAGGAAAACTCGACGGCGCTCGTGCTGTTTTAGAGGAGTGGGTTGATGCTAATCCATTGGATTCTGAGGCTCGAGGTCGTCTGAGCCTTGTTCTGTTCAGAGCCGGAGCTGCCGATTGGGCACGTCAGGTTCTCGAAGCAGCACCAGAGGAATCTTGGGACTGTGCCGATCTTCATGTCATGGAAGGCAGATTACATCTATTGGCTGCTGATGAGTATCGAGATCAAACCGGAAAACATGACCATATCGTCCTCCTCGATGCTATGGTTTCTTTCGATGCTGCAATCGATCGGGATAGAGAATCAGGCCTTGCATGGCTGGGGAGATCGCGAGCTCTTCGTTACCAAGGCTCAACTAAAGAGGCTGAAATCGCCATCGTACGCGCTCGAAGATTAATCCCAAATAATCCTTCTATTCCTCTTGAGGAAGCACAATTATGCATTGATTTAGGTGATTTGGCCCAAGCCAATTCACTCGTTGCAGAAGCTGCAACAAACCTCAAAAATCACACATCCATCCCATATATTCGCGGTCTGATTGCTGCTCGACAAGGCAGGGTTGTCGAAGCACAGACCTCCTTTTCCAAAGTTCTCTCAATGGATCCAAGTCATATCCGTGCTCGATTAAATCGTTGTTCAGCCGCTCTTCTACACAACGATCTCTCCTCTGCACTCGATGATGCTAACGACCTTGTTGAGCGAGCACCAGACCTGAATATCGCTCGTCAACGTCGGGCTGAAATACTGATGAACCTCGGTGATTGGATTGCAGCCGAATCAGAATTACGCCGCCTTATCGAAAAAGACCCAAATCACACTATGGCACTCATCCATCAGGGAACTTGTCTGATTGCAATGAATCGAGCCGAACAAGCTGAAAGACCCCTGAACGAAGCCATCAGAATCGATCCGCAACATTCTGATGCTTGGTATCAACGCGGCCTTCTATACCTTGAATTTGGCCGCATCGATGCAGCTCGTGCTGATTTCGATGCAGCGGCAAAATACGACCCTCGGCATCTCGATGCTAGATTGAGGAGTGCAGCAATTCTACACGAAGAAGGAGATGCTGAGGCAGCCACCGCTTGGAGAGAAGTTCTCGATGTCGACCCAGAACATCGATTGGCTCGTCGTCGGCTTCAGGAATGCGCTGATAAAACCAAACCAGGCGTAACTTTCCTGCCAAAGGATTGAACCACCTCTTTGCGCAGCACAAGGTAATGTCAACCCCAATCAGCCTCGAACCCGGAGATTTCGCTGGAAATTTTTCATTGTCTAATGCAAATCCAAATTTTGGAAAAGAATTGATGACGTTAGCCGAAACTATGAGTGAGAAAGGAACTATTGTAATATTTACTTGCAACCATTGTCCATATGTCGTGGGCTCAGAAACTAGAATTGAGAATATGGCAATTAAGGCGAGAGTAAATGGCATTGGTTTTGTCGGAATTAATTCAAATGATCCGGTGAACTATGAATCAGATTCTTGGAATAACATGGTTAAGCGAGCCGCAAAAGGAATGTCATATCCATATTTACATGATGAAACCCAAGAGGTTGCTACTGCTTATGGTGCTGAGAGAACCCCAGAATTTTATTTGATAAATACCGAAGGAATAATTGTTTATCGTGGTAGAATGGATGACTCGCCTCGCGATCCATCTCATGCAACTACTGCAGAGCTTTCTGATGCGATCGATTCTTTGGCCAAAGGAGAGGCGGTAGCAATTCAAAGAACAGAAAGTATTGGCTGTTCGGTTAAATGGAAATATTAATCCATTAGAAAACAATCAATATTGTTCGAGAACTAATTCGGTTTGAGTCGAGGTGATTTCACCAGGGGCTGCAAGCCACATTTTATCGAGTAATGTTCTGAGAGCAATTGTATCGTCAACGTGAATGACCGCAACCAAATCTGCATCTCCACTAATTTCGTAAATACATTCAATACCACTCCAAGTCGCATATTCTCCTGCGAGCGTTCCAATTTCCGTCCCAGTACCTACCTTTAGGCGTACTAAGGCGGTTAGGCCAATTCCTGCTTCACGAATAGTATAACCGCGGATAATCCCTTCTTCTTCGAGTCGGCGCATACGGGTGCGAACTGTTCTCTCAGTTACTCCAACTTGTTTTGCGATTTTTACAAAAGGCAATCTTGACGAGTCTCTTAAGACGCTTAAAATACTCCGATCGAGAGAATCCACTCCTATCATGAATTATTCCGAAACCATTCTCCTTTTGTATCTTACTCGTCCCTTGTGAGGAAAAATTTTCATCTATTTTTCCGGAATTCGTAATATTATTGAATTATTTACAAAAGTCGCATTCATATGAGTCGCCGATATTTCAATGAATATGGCGGGGGATGAGGCGGTAGCTCATCTGCGCATTCAAGAATATCTCGATGACGTGTCTAACTTAGAAATTTCACGTTCTCATGCCCAGTGGTACAATATTGATGTTGCCTCGTTGTTATCAAATTGCAAATTACTTGGTCACGAGGTTGATGCCGACGATGGGTCTTCACTTATTTTTCTTGAAAAGAGTGTAATGCTCTGTTGCCCTACTGCTGGAAAGGTCCATCATTATCCAAAGCATTTGTTACATTGTTTCATCGATGATAAGCGCGATGATGTCCCGCAAGATGATGGAATAATTTTCCGGGCCGAGTTATTTTCAATTTCTCCATCTGAAGAGCAACTCTGTTGGGAAAAGTGTTGCAGGTCTGAAATGGAAATCCCCGACATTCAACATCGAGTTTCTCGATGGTTGAGTTGGCTGAATGCGTGAGCAAGTACAATGAGCGCAACCATCAGAAAGGTGTTCTCCTTGGCCTCATCAATGACAGGGGTCATCACCAATATATTCGCCCGCATGATTCTAGACTCAAGAGGTAATCCCACTGTCGAGGTAGATTGCTATGTTGATGGGGTACTGCGCGGTCGTGCCGGCGTTCCTTCCGGTGCTAGCACGGGAAGTCACGAGGCCGTCGAGTTACGTGATGGCGGACCTATTTGGGCAGGAAAAGGTGTTGATACAGCCATCGCTAACACTAACGGGGCCATCCGCAGTTTATTGGTCGGACTCAATGTTGATGATCAAGAAGCTCTCGATACAGCGATGATTGCCTTAGATGGGACGAAAAATAAGGCCAAAATAGGAGCTAATGCTATGCTTGGCGCATCAATGGCTTGCTTGCGGGCATCTGCTGAGATAGCAGGCGAATCGTTATGGGTCCACTTAGCTAATGGCGAGAAAACGACATTACCTGTGCCGATGATGAACATTCTCAATGGTGGGGCGCATGCGGTATCAAATGTTGATGTTCAAGAATTCATGGTCGTGCCACATGGTTTCAATTCCTTCTCTGATGCATTCCGCGCGGGAACAGAAATTTATCATGCTTTGAAAGAGGTTCTGAAGGAAGAAGGGTTGCTCGGCGGGGTAGGTGATGAAGGTGGTTTCGCACCGAACCTACCTCGAAATGAAGATGGATTACGATACTTAGTGGATGCGATTAACAATGCAGGGTACATCTCTGGAACTCAAATCTCAATCGCACTCGATGTAGCAGCACAAGAGTTCTGTGAAGATGATGGTTACCATATTGATGGAAAAGTTATTTCAGGTTCAGAGCTAGGCAGATTATATTCAAGCTGGCTAGATAATTATCCAATCGTATCAATAGAGGATCCATTTGGTGAGGACGATTGGGAATCATGGATTGAATTTACCAGTCGCGAAGGCCACCGGTGCCAAGTCGTTGGTGATGACCTATATGTGACAAATCCACAACGATTGAAGAGAGGAATCGAAGATGGCGCATCGAATTCAATTCTAATTAAACTCAATCAAATAGGAACAGTAAGTGAAACCTTAGAGGTAATTGAAATGGCGAAGCAAGCTGGATTTGGCACAATCATTTCTCATCGTTCAGGTGAAACGAGCGATTCGATAATTTCGGATGTTGCAGTTGGAATTAATGCGGGCCAAATTAAAACAGGTGCGCCAGCCCGATCCGATCGTACGGCAAAGTACAACCAATTATTGCGAATCTCAGAGCAATGTGGCGATTATTCAAACTTATTTTAGTTGGATTTTCCAGTGATGTCGAACCACATCAGCAAGGCTAGAGCATCGAGCCCTGTGTGCATTCCTGTCTCAAGGCCTTCGCGGCCGCCTGCAAGACTGTACAGGACATCGACCCTGTCAGTTGGGGCGTGCTTGGGAGACTGCTCGCAGGTGTCGTCCTCCTCCTGAAGGAACTCGTGCATGCCGCGGAACCACGTGGCTGGCCAACCGCGCGAGATGAAGTTGTAGTGGTCTGAATTGCCCTTGGTGTCGTCGAGAACCATGACCCATTCCGTCGGGTACTCCAGTTGTTCATACAACACCATTCCCAGCCTGTCCTGCAGCGCTACTGCCTGCCCCCTCATCTCATCGGTCACATTCACCCCCCGGTCCTCGTAGTACGACCAGTCGTCGACCGGCGAGGTGAACAGATAGAGGTGAAAGTAGTCCTCGTCGCAGCCGCTGAGTTGGCTGGCCAACTGAGTCTCGACCGGCCAGTTCAGGCCGTACATGTCGAGATTGATGTAAGTCGCTATTTCTACTCCCTCAGGAAGAGTGGTGACAAAGGTCTCACTCCCATACCCTGCACCTTCGGGGGATCCGCTACCCTGCCACTCCTCGTAGTCCCAAACTGCAAACTTCCAACTATGCTTTGGTCTGATGTCTATCTGTGGAGTTCCCTGAATGGACTGCCATTCAGACAAATCGGACTGCCACTCCATCATCAGACGTGCGAGCTCGAGTACGGATGCTGTTCCAGTGGCGTCATCGTATGCTCCCTCTGAGGTACATCCAGGGTACTCTATGCCAATGATGATTTGCTGACTATAGCAAATGGCATCGTAGTGTCCCCCGACTACTATCCAAGAGTCTGGATTTTGCCCTTCCATAGTAGCGATATAATTCCGACAATCATCACAAAGTTCGGTGGTGAATTCCTGAACTTCTACCTCATATCCTAGGTCATTAAATCTGAACTCAATAAAGTCCCCGGCATTAGCGTGAGCGACTGTGTCGATTTTTCTATATCCAAAATCGGATAGAGTTTCTATATCGTCGACAACATAGGTAGAATTTGGCCAATATACGGGCCAACTATTCTCAAAGTCCTCTTTGACTTCTTCTTCGTTGGAATCTATGGCATCTTTCACCACGGAGTAGAGGAACGCTCCGGTGAGCCCAGCTAGGATAATGCATGCACCGACTATTATCGCCGTAATTTTGTGCGCCGACGTGCCGTAAACTGGCGGGGTGTCCTGCCTTTCCACAGATGCCGGAAGGGAACCCTTCATCAAAGTGTTCTGCCGCCCCATTCTTCATCAAATATATTTGATATGTCGATACATCATGCTTCATTTTCTAAACTTGCGAGTAAGAGGGGTAGTACTATTGTAGCATCGGATTCAATCACAAATTTTGGCGTTTCAACTGCTAATTTTCCCCAACTTATTTTTTCATTAGGAGGGGCACCAGAATACCCGCCGTAAGAAGGTCTAGCCTCAGATATTTGAGCGAACCAAGACCAAAGAGGGACATCGAGCATTACATCTTGGCGAAGCATAGGGACCACACATATTGCGAAATCTCCTGCAATTCCTCCACCAACTTGCAAAAGACCAGTAGGTGAATCATCTTCTCTATACCAGTCTGAGAGAGCTAGCATAGCCTGCAACCCTCCCTTGACAATATCGGAAGAAGTGAGAGTTAAATCGATAACTTTGCTAACCAATATATTCCCCAAAGTTGAATCCTCCCAACCTGGGACAAAAATTGGTAAGTTTGCATCCGCCGCCGCCAAAAGCCAAGAATTTTTTGGATCAGCATCGAATTTTAAATTTCCATGAAGCAATAAATCGTAGAGATATTCATGAGGAAATCTCCGATCGCCTGCAGCTTCAGCATCTTGCCACAATTCGAGAAGCGGCTTCTCAATCATCCGAATCGCTTCCTCTTCAGGAATTGCAACATCTGTGACTCGATTGAACCCCCGTTCTTGCAATTCCTTGTCTTGTTCAGCAGTCCAACTTCGCCAATCACTAATTTTTTTATATGATGATTGGGCAACTAAATTGAACAAATCTTCTTCTAAATTTGCACCAGTACAACAGATAGCATGCACCTTTTGAGATCTGATTGCAGGTGCTAGAGATCTTCCGATTTCAGCGGTCGACATTGCACCTGCAAGGGTTATCATCAATCGGCCATTATTTCCCAGAAAACCTCTCAGAGACTCTGAACAATCTGCCAATACGCCGGCATTGAAGTGCTTGTAATGTTCTTCGATAAATTCACGAACATTCATTTTATCTACCTCTATTTTTTATCGAGATCTTCGTGAAGAAATCGTTCGACACAATCTCTTCTCATTTGAGTGATTTTGGGCATTTCATATTGTAAGGCGTCGTCGATAAAATCAGCAATTAAATTTGGATTTCCTCCACCGCAGGTAAAAGCATCTAATGCCAACCAACCTTGATCGTAATAACAATGAGCACTTACATGACTTTCGTCGAGGAGAAGAACTGCTGCGAAACCGGTCGGGCTGAGGCTGCCGTCGAATTCGACGACGTGCGAATGGACTTGACGAACCCCTGCGCGTTCAACCGCTTTCTCCATTATGGCCAGCATCCATTCACCATTGTGAATTTCGTTACGGTAGTAACCAATATAGTCGATATAGATATGTTTACCGTGCGCACTGGTCATTTGAAAACCGCCCCTACAGAGTCTGCCTGAAGAAATCTGATTTCAAATGTTCTCAGAGTAACCAAGACTTCAAACGCCGTAATCCTTCGTGAATTACTTCTTCATCAGCCGCATAAGAAATTCGAACAAACCCCTCTCCTTCTGCAATTAATGAAGCTGGAATTAATTGCACACCAGCCTCCATAGCACCGTCTGCGAATTCTTTGTCGGTCATGCCGGTTCCGGTTACATCGACGAAGGCATAAAACGCTCCTTCGAAATCCCCGACACGCAATCCAGGAATTTCGGCCAAACCATCTTTCAAAATTTTTCCTCGCTTTTGATATTCTACATTAAACAACTCTACTGAATTATCGCACGAAAGCGCGACACGAGCAGCTTCCATCATGAATGTGGGAATGTGCGATGCTGAATTCGATTGCGTTTTGATGGCTGCTTTCATAGCAGCCGCGGGTCCGGTGAGGAATCCAACTCTCATACCAGTCATCGCCCATGATTTTGACCATCCGTTGACGATTAGAGTACGTTCGGCCCCGCCTGGAATATTTGCTGGAGAAACGTGTGGATAATCAGTCCAGTTCAGGCGGGCGTAAATTTCGTCGGAGACGATCCAAAGGTCATGCTCAACAGCAATTTCAACAATTTCCTCAATTTCGTCTGGAGTGAATACCGCACCGGTCGGATTACATGGAGAATTGAGTAAAATCATTTTTGTTTTGTTAGTAATTGCAGCGCGAATAGCACCAAAATCTGGATGAAAGTTATCTTTGCGAACAGGTACATTTACTGGTATAGCACCGATAATTTCGAGCATAGACTCGTAAGAAGCCCAGCACGGTGCGAGGAGAATGGCTTCGTCCCCGGGCATTGTTGTAATCATGAAAGAATAGAGCAAGGCTTGTTTCGCACCCGGTGTTACGAGGACATTTTCAGGGGTTGTTTCGATACCATGGTGTTTCGATAAATAATCTGCCACTGCTTGACAGAGGGCAACAGACCCTTGGCATCGATTGTATTTCGTATTCCCTGCTTTCAATTCGGAAATCGCAGTATCAACAATTTCCTTGGGAGTATCGAATCCTGGTTCGCCGACAGTCCATCGAACAATTTCGGGACCCGGTGGTTGTAGATATGGAGCGAACCCAACGCCAAGGCCATCATAGCGCGTGGAAATCTTAGGCATATAGCATAGGGGACGCCTAACCACCATCAATATATGCAGACAACCGATTCTGAAAAGTTCCTAATTCGATTGATAATATTCAAAGAGAGGACTTCGGTCGCTCACCTTACTCGCACGGGTGGCAGAGTAGTTATGCAGTGGACTGCAAATCCATGTACCTGGGTGCAAATCCCGGCCTGTGCTCCAATTTTTATTTTTTTCAGGGCGGCAGTGTAGAGGTGTCTAGATTTCCACCCGAGAGGATTAACCCAATTGAGCCAATCCCGTGCAGTGCGCGAAAATTCTCATTTAGAATTGCTGCGAGAACCGTTGCACTGCTAGGTTCAACGACCTGGTTTAGGTGTTGTTGAATGAGTTTCATTGCTGCCAGAACCTCATTATCGGTTACGGTGATGATTTGTTCGACATGATCATTGAGAATATTGAATGTTAGATCACAAAGACTTGTCAACAGACCATCGCAGATTGTATTGGGGTTGGTCTGGGGAATTAGCTCACCGGCGGCGAGAGATTGTGCCGCATCGTCTGCGCCAGTGGGTTCCGCGCCAAATATACGGGTTTCTGGCAGTAGGGTTCGGGTCGTGATGCAAGTTCCAGAGAGTAGACCACCACCTCCTACTGGAGCAATCAGAGCGTCGAATGGGCCACTTTCAGCAATCAGTTCGAGGGCTGCTGTACCTTGGCCGGCGATGACGTGGCGATTGTCATAGGGGTGGATGAAGGAAGCGCCGGTACGCTCAATTACGGCTTTAGCCGTGCTTTCACGAGCCGCCAGAGTCGGCTCGCAGAAGGTGATTTCAGCACCATGACTTCGAACTCCCTCAATCTTTACTTTAGGGGCGTTTTCAGGCATGACTATGTAAGCTGGGATGTTATTTTGTTTTGCAGCGAGAGCTAGGGCTTGAGCGTGGTTTCCGCTGCTGTGAGTACATACTCCATTAACTGCATCTGAGCCGAGAAGTGCAACAGCATTACTCGCTCCTCTAAATTTGAATGCGCCTACATGTTGTAGATTCTCGCACTTGAAGAAAAGTTTCCGCCCCGCAAGTGAATCGAGTATAGGGGAAGTGAGGACTGGTGTGCGGGCAACGATTCCCTCGATGCGGGTTGCAGCCGCTAAAATATTGTTAAAATTCACCTCATGCATGTTGATGCCTCCTTCTGGCGAGGTGAGGCCAAGACATCATATCTGCGACGAAGATAGAGAGAGGAGTTATCGGGTGAGTTAGGCCAATCAGGTTATGCTTCACATGATTGCGTGTAGTAAACTCATGATGAACTATTCTTTGTCGGCGATTTCAAGCGTGAGTGCCTTCTGGTCTAACCATGACAGTCTCCAATCGAGTTGAGTGGCGCTTCCACGCCGTGTTAGGATTCGTTCTTTTATTGAATACCTTAGTTACAAAAATCAGCTTCTCTCAACCTTGGGGTTCAGAATCATTCACGCTAGGCGTTTTGAGTGTGGCAGGCTTATTTTTCCTATATGTTGCATGGTACCGCATCACCTTTGATAGAAAAGGGCTAATTCCCTGGCTCGATCAATGGGATAATCCTGCGAAATCATCAGCAAATGAATTTGCAGTGAGCCTTTTTGTGATTATTATGGCTTATTACATTGGTCGAAACAATCTTCCTTTACCAAATCCAACTGCACTGATTTTACTCTTGATTGGCTTGCTTATGCTGATCCATTCGATTTATGTAATTTTGAGCATCGGTATTTTGGCCGACAATTAATCATCGCATACCTGGCTTCCAAAATTGTAGTGGAAGAACATCCTTTCCACTCATCGCCCGGAATGCGAGATGGTCTGCTCGCTCATTCCAACGATGACCGCGATGGGCTCGAACATGCTCCTGTGAAAGTTGTCGCAACTGTGAAACCTCATCCCATAATTTCTGCACTGTCATCGCCAAGTGACGGTTTGCTTTAGCCTTCCAGATACCCGACCCGACATTCAGAGCATAGGTAGAATCACCACGAATAACTGTCGACTCTTCCCCGTCTTGGGTCAATAACCAACGTAATCCCTGAAACATTGCTGACAATTCTGCAGTATTATTCGACCCAACTTCTGCACCGATAAAACCCTCGGTGGAAGGATTGGTGATGACGACCCCATTACGCTCTGTGGTAATTTCACCCTGGCCCTTTCCAAGCCCAGTATCGCCAATAACGACACAAAACCCCCAACCGGCTGTTGTCTTCGCTGTAACGTTGCGATTTTCCTCACAAGAACCATCGATATAAATCGAAATCTCTCGCAGGTCACTCATCCTTATTCACCGAGGAGAGCAGTATATCCAGCTGCATCTAAATGAGTAGTTAATTCTTCACTATTTGCAATTGACATTCGACAAATCCATCCATTTCCATAAGGGTCGGTGTTAATCATTTCAGGAGCATCTTCTAAATTTTCATTTGCAGTTAGAACTTGGCCTGATATGGGTGCATAAATTTCGCTGACTGACTTGACCGATTCAACGCTCGCAAAGGATTCCATCATTTCAACATCCTCACCAATTTCGGGCAATTCAACCCATACAACATCAGTCAATGCATTTTGTGCATAATCCGTAATACCAATGATAATTCCATTATTAGTAACTCGAATCCACTCATGTTCTTTTGTGTAAATCAAATCATCAGGAACTTCACTCATAGTAATATCCAACCATTCGCAATCGACATCAGAGAGTCAAGTTTTCTGTTCTCATTCCTCTTCTTCAAGACGTATTTCGAGATGTTTTTGCTCCATAGTCGCCCAACTTGTTCCTAGACTTTCCCCACTCGCTTCTGTTTGCTCCGATCTGAGTCGTATACGCATATCTGCTTCTGATTCGCGACTAATCCATTTATCGAGAAGAGCGAATTCATGCTCTCTATTGCGTGTGAAATGCATATAAAGAAATGCAATTGTAACTAGAAAAGCCAAAGCAGGAAGAAATAATGCCCGATTATCTGCATTTGGGCAAACTAATAAATCGCAACCAAAAATGACGATACGCCCCTCCACAATAGCTAATGCAGTTAGGAGATAGAGGGGGAGGGCAACGCCGATTAAAACGCGCTGAGCCCGACTCGCTGGCGAATCCATCAGTATGTCGCAGAAGAGGGGAATGCATCAAGTTGCCCGAGTGAGCGATTGAAATCAAATGAGTAATTTATGAATTTTATACGGTAATAATGCACGATTAACTGGGGTGACTTCGAGGACCCGACCATCGTCACGCCGACGAATATCTTGAAGCAAAGGATGCCGACTTTTTTTGTGTAAAGTAAGAAGGGTCGGTTTGTCATACTTCAAAGCTTCACGCACTGCTGCGACGAACCCCTCACTTTCGACAGTAAATTTCCCGACCTCATCGATAACTAAAATTTCACACTCTTCGAGCGCGTCTAAAATCGCTGGAACAGCGACGCGTTCGAGTTCGGATGGATTTATTCCATAACCGAGAATTCGCACTCGGGTATCGATATCCCGATGTGCAATAGTTCCTCGCTCGCCAGTTCGAATATTTACACAAGCATAACCGACGCGTTCACCATCTTCGATGATTGCTTCAGTCAATACCCCCCCGACAACATCAGTATATCCACGGCTAAGTTTATGCTTTCTATCCTCGTTAACCATTTTGATGACTTTCTCAAGCACCGCTGACTTCCCCGATCTTGGTAGACCAGTAATGCCAATTTTGGGGTAGATTCCCATTTTTTAAACCTTCAATGCCTAACGCAGGAGCGTACGACGCTAACTCGATGATAAGATTGAGTATTAATGACTTTGGTAATTAAGAATTCGAATTACCAAATACTAGAAATTTAATTCCGGAACTATACAAATTAATTTCCGAAATTCGGAATTAAGTCGTAATCGAATGAATTTCTCGTGGCCGGGGGAATGGTAAACTTTCGATTTCGTAATTATTCACATTGTTGTTCGCAGCCCATGCTCTCGACCAAAGATCGAGCATTTCTGAATTTAGATGAATAGCTAACCAAAGTAATCCTTTCTCGACAGAACCGTGTTTTTCAACTAGTTTGTCTAATACTTCGATTGGCAATTCAAGGAAGTTAACTGAGTTACCAAGGACACAATCTGACGGGACAACAGCCCATCTTAATCTTCGCTCAACCTGAGCATTTACAATCGCTTGGCAGGCGAGCCTCGGCTGACCTCGCGGTTTTATCAAGCCGGTCCAGCGAGCGTGAGCACGTTCTGGAGATCCAATATTAATTTCTGAATTGTAAGCTGGATGGTTGATGCTAATGTCACTTCCTTTTGTTAGGAAATGTGTACCGCGGATGAACGGCACGCCACGGGCGCCAAAAGACCATTCGCTAATATCGTCAGACCAATTTGTCTGGTCGATCTCACCGACGCGAACACGGATTGGCTTGCCCGATGGATTTAGCCAATTGGTGTCTTCGGACAATCTTGGTTGATTCGCTAAATCTTCGATTGCCCTAATGACTCGACGGCGCTCATATTGATCACGAGGCATTCGAGGAACAGCCCATGTGCCACGGGTCCATGTAGTCCATGACGGGCGCGTCAACTTCATTGATGGCGCTTTTGTTTTGAGTCCTGATTGAGTTGAAATTTCAGTAGCCTCAAGCGGCCCAAAACTATTCATTGTTTGAGTTGAGCCTCCCGTAGTTATGCCAAGAACCAAAACACCTTGAGTAACACCAGGGAAGACTCTTTGGTTTTCAGGGAATGACCACGAAGTAGTCCATTGGTTGCTTTCAATCATCAGCTTTCTGAGTGGAATAGAACTCTTTTCACGTAGTAAGGAATCAGGAACAATCATTCTCACGCGCCCTTCTTCTCGAACTAATTGTATGCCTCTTTCAAGGAATAATCTGTAGAGATTCACATTGCCGCGAAGTGTTGAAAAGCGCCGTCCACCGTCTTTATCCGCGGTGTTCCTAAGTTGCCGCGACAACTCTTTTCGCAAATTGCTTCCATCGGGGTGACCTCTGAATCGATCCTTGATTCGTAGCCAAGGTGGTCTACAAACCAGCAAGCCCGGTTTTTCAGTCCATGGCCACTCACCTCGGAGTGCATCGCCTGTTTGTACTGCATTTTCCAGAATTGCTTCGGCTTCTCTTCGCCCAATCTTTTCATCATCACCATCGCCATCGAGATCAACCAGGCCACATCGGCAGAGGGCGATGAGAAGCCTATGTCTTGCACATTTTACTGCAACTTCTGAGCCGTCGAGTAATTGCAAGTTATTCAATAGGTTGAGTGTATCTTGCTTTCTTTCCTCATTAGTAAATTTATAGCTCCGCTCGGTATGAATTCTGAACAGGCGAGCAGGAAAAACACCAGCACCAACAGATGGGTCGGCGAAAGGAATCGGGATCCCTGTTCGAGTTTGTAAGCCATTACAGTCATCGTCACCATCTTCATCCGTATCATCTGAAACATCTTGGTTGAATTGTTGTGCGTAGGCATGGAAGCCAGGGGGAAGTGCAGAGAGTGAAAGGGTTGGTAGCGGGGCTTTCTTCGTATCAGCACGAGTATTTTTTAATTCATCAGCGAGTATAGATTCAGCAAACTTAGCGGGAGTTGCATAAGCACCCCGCGGGGAACGACCATCACTTTCTGCTTCGTAACGCGCAAGTAGATGGTCAAGAACCGAGCCCGGATCTGAGAGTAACCCTGCTGGAAGAGTCGGCCAAAAATTAGGCAAAGTTGCTGCGACTGGAATGCCGTGACGGGTTGCTTCTTCCCACGACGAAATCCAAGTATCTAACTGTTCAATCCTATCGGAACACTCTCGGTCGAGCCGGGCGTACCATCCAGATGCGTCACTAACCATGGAATACGCCCCGGCGACAGGGGCATCCTCTTTCAATGAGTCGGCTACTGTTAACCTCAAATTATTTTGGAATACTAAATGTCTAAACCGAAGAAATCTTGCTCAATTTCAATAATCATCTCTCTTTGCATTAACCATTGAACCGCCTCTTCGATCTCATCTGCTCGAATTCCAATTTGGTCAAGTTCATCCATCAGTAAGTCGAAATGGACCGGCCCGGGGCCATCGGAGTAAGCCGTTTCAATCATACTCATGATGTGCTCGGCGACGATAGCGAGGAGGGGGTCATCGCCGACGCCGAAGGCATTGAAATCAACCACAGGGGAATCAAATTCTTGCGATTCGCTTTTTTTCGCCGGAACTGCAATTTCCATAGTTTCAGGTTCGTAAACATCGAAGAGATTCTTTTGATGTGGGTCTCCCCAATTTGAGACCTCGGAAACTTCTCGTTGCCGCTTCAATCGTTTAGCGAGAGTCTCGATACGGTGTAATCGCTGTTCTAATCGAAGTCTTTCCCTACCAAGTTGCCCTTCGACGAGCTGTAACTCTTCGGTCGCGCGCTCATCGAGCCAAGTTGCAATATTCCAAGCCGGATCGAGCCGAAGCATAGTTTCCCAGAGTTGCGCTACCGACTCCGGCAATGCTCGAACATCTATTCTTGGGCTTTCACCTCCATCCTCCACTGGGTGGTCCATGCTGTATCTATTTGTGGTGGATGTCTATCAAGTATCGCTTTGAGAATTGTCGAAGGGATGCAATAGTGGGATTGAAAGAGGAAAAGCAGTTGCCGAGGAAACATGGGCGATTATCGGCTGACAGTGCTACCCGGCGACGGGACTGGAAAAGAAGTCATAGCCGAGGCTGTAAAAATTATTGCTGTGTTCGAAAAATTTAGTCCGGCATCCTTCGATATCACTACTATCCCGTGTGGAGGAGAATATTTTCTAGAAACAGGAAAAGAATGGCCGGAGGGGTCATTTGAGCACTGTCGAGATAATTCTGATGCGATACTTCTTGGTGCAATTGGTTGGCCTGGCGCCCGCCTGCCTAACGGCGATCTCGCTGGCGGGCAAGTCATCCTCGGTCTTCGCTCCGGGCTGAATCTATTCGCAAATGTCAGGCCGGTCAAGTTATTCCCCGGTGTGAAACATAAAATTCACGGAGTCCACAAACTAGTTTGGGATTCTGAGCAAGTTGACATAGTCATGGTTCGTGAAAATACAGAAGGACTCTATCACGCTCTTTTGCGAAGAATGTCCCAGCGTGCTATTGGCGAGAAAGACGAACAGTTGGTCATCGAGAGCTTCCCTGGCTTAGAGGGAGAAGTCAAGTGGGATGCTCGTCCAATTTCGAGAAAGGGTAGTGAGAGAGTAATCAAGTTCGCTTTTGATTTGGCTCAGCACCGCCAACGAAAGTTAGGTAAATCTCAGAAACTAACTTGTGTTGACAAATCCAATGTCACTAGAGGCTGCAGGCTGTTTAGAGAAATCTTTCATGAAATTGCGGCTAAAAATCCCGAAATTGAAATTGATGAAGCATATATCGATGCATTCACAATGTGGTTAGTCCGTAACCCTGAGCAGTTGGATGTCGTTGTTTTACCAAATATGTTTGGCGATATCGCAACCGATCTAGCTTCGGTTTTACAGGGAGGTATGGGAATGGCAGGTAGTGCAAATCTAGGGCCTAATCATATGTTATTTGAGCCGGTTCACGGTTCGTCACCAAAATATGCAGGTAAAAATGTAGTCAATCCGATTGCGACTCTTTCCTCTGTTCAGATGATGTTTGAAGCGTTAGGATATAGGCACCATGATTCAGATATGGATAAGTGCGCCGATATTTTGATGCAGGCAATTGAAGAACACTTCAAAGAAGGTGGATGCGTAACTTACGACCTCGGTGGAAAAGCTTCAACTTCCGATGTCGGTGATGCGATTGCAGAACGATGTGAAAAATTGCTTCACGCAGAATTTTGAACGAAATTTTAGATTCGGTTTACCGATTGGGACATCACTTCTAGTGCGTCTTTCAAAACAGCATCATTGTCCCAATCGGTAGGATTTGATTTTTCTTTGACAATATAAGAAAACAAGATACTGGAGGCCCGGCTAACTTCATCGACGATAGTAACAGTCGCTTGTCGGGCAGTTCTCGACAAGGGATTTAGGTCGATGACGAGAACTTGTTTACCTAACGCGATCAACGCTTCGCAACGGTCTCCATCTTCGAGAGGTACGAGAACAACATCTGCGGATTCGATTCCATCTGCAGAACATAATGACCGAGGGCCTTCAAGGCCTAGGATGCGACCATCAGAGATTGCGCCGAGAATATTTACCGATTCAACTGCCGATTTCCAATCTCCAGAGAACTGATTAGGTGCCAATTCTTCAGAAATTTCTTGCCGCAGATTTTTTAATAATGCAAGCAATTTTTCAATTCGTTCAGGGGTCCGATAATAGATGTTGACTTCGAGGGGACAATTGAGAATTGCAGCTATTCGAATCAATGATTTTCCAGCGAGCACAATCGTGTTTCCATTAACTGATATTACTGGGTGTTGGGCTACTTGAAGTCGAGCCGCAACTTCACGAATGGCAGTGCGAGCAGAATCACAAGTCCTTTCGTCGAGAAGATAGTCAAAAGCCTCGCCTCGCCCATGAGCAATCAGTGCAGAATCTGCGAGAAGGCCTAATTTTGCTGCATCTACCAATCTTTGTCGGCCGAGTAAAGAAGCCCGGCGAGGATGGCTTACGGGAATATCTGCCATCACATATCCTCCGATAAAATGAGCATCGATAAATCGAGTGGCGTTACACCTCTATTGATGGCGCTTGTCGAGATCAAATCAACACCACTCGCAGACCAATTTTGCAAGGATTCGTAATCAACCCCTCCCGATCCTTCGACAACGCACCAATCCTCAAGAGATAATCTTTCGAGAGATTTCACACAATCCTTTGCGAGCTCCGGTCCCATATTATCGAGTAATAGTACGACTCTTTCAGAACCATTACGATCAATCTGTCTACGCTTCCAAATCATAGCGACCTCTATAGCCATCTTTTCATCACTGACTTCAATGACTGTAAAATGAGCATTCGAATCTAAGTCGATATTTTCAACCATCATATAGGTTGAATTTGTCATATCTTTACTATCTCGTTCTTGTTGGGCAGTGAAGTCGTTTTCTTTCAGCATTATCGCATCAGAACGATCCAATCGATGCGTTAACCCTCCACCGATATGTACAGCCCATTTATCGAGGAGCCCCCATTCGGTCTTTCTCGTACAAGCGATATCGATTCCGTCGACTTTTGAGACCCATTTTGCAGTAAATGAAGCTATTCCCGACATTCTTCCGAGAATATTCAGTATTGTACGCTCGACTCTAAGAATTTCTGATGAATCTCCATGTAATTCCACTATCGAGTTGCCAGTTGATATCGATTCCCCTTCAGAAAAATTCCAATCCGCTATTACTGCTTGACAATGGCGCTCTAACAATCTCTCAACGACGGGAATTCCACAAAGAACCCCATCTTGTTTTGTAATTATTCGAGCGATAACGACAGTTGAAACGGCATCTCCACCACCCCGCTCGTCAGCCATCATTGCATCCACCCAACGATCGATTGAAACTTGAAATAACTCCGTCACAGAACCTTCCGAAAATAGCAGGTCTGACCTGTCATGAGGCAATCGAGCCACACTTGGGCGTGCCGAACTTCACACTTCAACCACACGAAATGTCATTTGCCCCACCGCACGTGCCAAAACGATGCGAACCGTGGTTATCGGCGGTGGAATGGCTGGTCTTAGTGCAGCAATTCAACTAGCTGCTGATGGTGAGGAGGTACTCCTAGTTGAATCACGAGAATGTTTGGGGGGCCGCGTTCGAATGAGAGAATCCCGAGAGTGGGTTCTTGACCCCGGTTTGCATTTATTGCATCGGCGTGGCGCCTTCTACCAACTTCTTCGTAAATTACGCGCACCGAGAGTATTAGGACCCAAATGGAAGCATAAGGATTTTTTTTCAATTGGCCAAACAAGAGATAGTGGGCTTTCAGTATTAACCGAGATGCGCCCTCGTTCAGAACTCGCCCCCCCTCGTGAATTTGTAATTCCATATGGTGGCTGGACTAGTTTGGTTGGAAGGTTAGTCGCAGCCGCGAACCAATTGGGTGTGGTTTATGAAATCGAATCGAGAGTCGAATCGATAAATTTTCAAAAAGGTAGAGTAGTTTCAGTAGTGGTGGAAGGTAAAACCATTGAATGCGATTCCATCGTTATCGCTGCTTCGCCATTTGACACTTTTCAACTTCTATCAAATGCTGGATTGAATGTGGAGAGTCTAGAATTATGCACACCACACATGGTCGCCGCGCTCGATGTTGCAATTGAAGGTAAGATGATGCGGCCCTATTCGGGAATTTACGAACCGATATCAGGAATAATTGCAATAGATGTTTCGAGTGAAGGAAGAATTCCCGAAAATCGTCATTCTAATGAGTGCACAATAATCCATGCAGTGCATCTTAAAAAAGACGGTGATAAAGCCCTTGAGGAAATTAAAAATTTCCTCGATTCTCGTTGTTCAGGATGGAGAAAACTCTCGACTTTGCGCCGTTCAACCGCCTCAATCATGCTGCATCCTTGCGAGCCGGAACAACGAGTTGATGGAGCACAATTCATCGATAACGGCATCGTATTAGCCGGGGCTCACGTAGTTTCAGATTCGGTATTGGGTGATGCCGCAATTGAAACTGGACGAACTGCTGCAAAACTGCTTAAGAATCATCGATAGCATCTAGGCCTGAATCTGCAGCAGAAAGACATGCTAGTAAATCATCCATTGTCGATCTAACGGTTTTGAGTGAAGTTCCGACGACGGTGATTCGCAATTCTGTCCCGTTGTCGATATCGATAATTTTCGCATCAAAAGATTCAGGATCATCGGCTATGATTCCAGCCAATAAAGCCTCAGCTCGTGGGCGGGAACCGGACCAGATGAAGGTCGTAGAAACCGAAGGCATGGAGCGCCGAGCACCCGAACGCATATCTTTGCTGCGTACGACCCATCAACGTGAGTGGCGACCCTGTGCCAGATGTTCCTTTGCTTGCAGGCATGGGTGGAATGAACTCTTCCCAATATCAAACCGCGCACGCCGGTCGTCGTGCTATACTGCTTTCTCGAAATGACGATACTGGCGAATATGAGTCTCTTGCTTCGACTCTGGGGATCGAAATTGTTGACAAAATTATCCAGCGTGGAAAACCTAATCCTCGTTCATATCTTGGTTCGGGGAAATTACAAGAAATTGCTGAAGAGATGGAGATGTCCGGCCCCGGGCATCTTTGGCATCGAGTTGATTTGGTGTTGATTCACGACAATCTCAAATCGAGCCAATTAGTTAATATCAATGATGCTCTAACGATTGAAACTTGGGATCGAGTGAGATTATTGCTTGAATTATTCACTCGGCACGCTTCATCAGCTGAAGCGAGAATTCAAGTCAGAATCGCTAGATTGCTCGCAGACAGAAGCATTCTTCGTGAATTAACGAACCGAGAAACGATGGGTGAGCGCCTTGGTTACGGAGCAGGTGGTCAGACAGGTTGGAACAATATCATGAAAGCGGTTGGGCATGAAATAACTAGATTAAGGCGGCGTTTATCTAAACTTGATGCATCGATGAGCGAGAGGCGTCGTCAACGAAGCCGTTCAGGAGCATTGACAGTCGGTTTAGCTGGTTATACTAATGTTGGAAAGTCAAGTTTATTCAATGCTCTCTCCGGAAAAGCGGTTCTAATTCGGGACCAAGTTTTCTCAACCTTGGAAACTACGGTTGGCCGGATGGAAAATAAACCACGAATCTTAATGGTGGATACAATTGGCTTCATCGATAATGTTCCAGCCGAATTGCTCGATTCATTTTCTGCAACTTTACAAGAATCGTTGTCTTGTGATATGTTGCTGCTTCTAGTTGATGCATCGAATGAGCCCGAAGAAATTCGTAGAAAACTTGCAACTTCAAGCCGAGAAGTTTCGGGTCGAATCAAAGCGGATTCAAGCCCGAATACGATTGTCGTTTTGACTAAAATTGATTTATGCACCGCCGAGCAATTACAAGAAGCAAAAGAAATTGTACACTATTACAGTCCATTCGAAGCGATTCCAGTCAGTACGATGTCTGGTGGAGGTATTGAAGAATTACGTTCAGTAATTCTAACTCAACTTCACGGTCCACCAGTTCAGGTGAATATTATTCATCCGGAAGAATCTAGTGAAATTGAGTTAGCAGCTCTAGTAGCCCGAGTACATCGAGATGCCTTAGTTATCGACATAGAAGTCGAGAAAGAACTGACTAAAATTTATGGCTGGATAGACATTGCTAGCCAGTCTCGATTAACCAAAGAATTTCCAACCCAGATTAATATTACAGGAAAATCATAGGGAAGAATGCAATTGCATTCTAGAATACCACGGCCAGATGGTTTGATGATTTTCAACGATATCGAATCCATTTAGGCCTTGCATAGAGCGAAGAATTCCATAATTTGCATAATCTGCTCCGTTAGGTGTTGTCCCGCCGAAGAAAACCCCGTCAATTGCCATCGCCATCGAATTGAGTTGGGTCAAGAGGTTTTGTCGTGGGGGTTCTTCAAACATTTTTGCTCGCGATCGGCCGACCATCTTCATGACAATCGCACCAATCCATTTGCTGATAATTCGATCCTTTAATCTAAATTTATCAACCTTAGTAACATAGTCGAGCGCATGTAGCGAAGTTCGATAGTTTTGATAAATAACGGCAACGATACTCTTGCCTAGAATATTATCTGAAAAAGCCATCCATTCATCTTGAACATCATTTTCTCCATGGCGCGGAAACAGTTGCCCATGTCTCTCATCGATATAGTGAAGAATATCATTTGAATTGTTGACTTGAGTCCCGTCCGAGTCTACAAATACAGGCACTGCAGTCCAATCCGACCACTTTAATTCAGTTTTTTTCATAGGGTCAACCTCAACGTTTTCGAACTCAATCTCTCGCGATTTTAACAGTGATTTAACCTTCAAAGAAAACGGGCAAGTTGCAAAAGTGTAAACGGTAGGCTTACTGTTGATAGCACGTTCAGGAACTTTGTTTGGTTGGATACCAGCAATCGGCTCGGCTTTGTCTTGAACTGTCTTTGCCATAACCATCGCGAAAACAATTTGTTTCTCAATGTTCCGTGTGTTTAGTTTTGATAATTTGTATCATTTCTTAAAAATACTTAAAGTGAATTTATCGCCGTGGTTGAGTACGGCAATACACGGATTTGGTTAATATTGTACTAATTATCTAGTGAATCGTTGCATAAATTCTAATTTTAATCCATGAAACCCTTTGAAGGAGAGGCGGCCGCGAGGGTCTGATGGCAGCATTATTCACGTCCGAGTCGGTCGCCGCAGGGCACCCTGACAAAGTGTGTGATGCAATTTCTGATGCTATTGTCGACGCTTGCTTAACTATCGATTCTCATGCACGGGTGGCTGTTGAAACTCTTGTTAAAGGTAAATCTAAGCAGGCGGTAATCATTCTTGCAGGAGAGGTAAGTCTCGACGGAGATGCTCCAGATTACGAAGCAATTGCTCGTAAAACTGCAGCCCGAATTGGCTACACCTCTCACGCAATAGGGATGGATGCAACCTCTGCTGAATTATGTGAAGTTCAAATTCACATCACAACACAATCCGCAAATATCGCACAAGGCGTCGATGGAGAATTCGATGCTGATATTGGTGCTGGCGACCAAGGAATGATGTTCGGTTATGCCTGCAACGAAACTGAGGTTGGAGGTGAGCTGAACGGCCGATATTTCCCTCTTCCCGCCGCCCTCGCCCAACGAATTTGTCGCCGCATAGATATGATTGTCGCCAAAGGCGAGATCGAATGGATTCGCCCAGATGCGAAGAGTCAAGTCACAGTTCAGTACGACAAATCAGGTAAACCAAACAAAGTCCACACAGTTGTTGTTGCGGTTCAACATGACTCTGCATTGAAGAATAAATTTGGGGGCAATGAAGAAGAAGAGCACGCATTCGTTACAGAACAGATTCGCAAACATGTTGTCGAGCACGCAATTCCATCTCATTGGCTACCTGATGATTATCGACTAATTGTAAATGGAACTGGAAGGTTTGCTGATCCTGGTGGACCCTATTCGGACGCAGGGATAACCGGCCGCAAAATCGTTGTCGATACATATGGAGGGATGGGCCGCCATGGTGGTGGAGCTTTCAGTGGTAAAGACCCAACAAAAGTTGATCGTTCCGCAGCGTATTTTGCTCGATGGGTAGCTAAACATCTAGTTGCAGCAGGCCTTGCCGACCGAGTAGAGATCCAAGTCGCTTATGTCATCGGAGTCGCGGATCCAGTCAGTTTGCACGTCGACGCTTTTGGGACAGGAATATTTTCTAATTCAGAATTGGCTGAGCGAGTTAGCCGGGTTTTTGATTTTAGACCCGCAGCAATTATTCGAGACTTAGACTTACGTCGCCCACAATATCAAATTACTGCAGCGGGTGGGCATTTCGGCAGACCAACTACAGAGAAAGGCGAGTTTGCGTGGGAAAAAATCGACGAAACTCGAATCAACCAACTCCAATCTTGACCGAATCACACTTGAACAGGTGGTCGGCCGCCCAGCCATGGTACGCGAGTTGGTTCGTCTGGAGGAGATCCACCGGACCTTCGGCCCCTTGACAATTCTTGAGGGTGTAAATCTTCAAATCGATGATGGCGATAGAATAGGTGTAGTGGGACATAATGGGGCAGGGAAAACCACACTACTGCGTACAATTTCAAACCAAGATCAAGACCTCGGTGATCTTCATTTCGCTCCAGGCTTACGTCTCGCATATTTGACGCAAATTAGAGATATCGACGATTCAGCAACTCTCGGCGAAGAGCTCAATCGACGTGGTCGCCAGTTCAAAGAATTGGAAGATGAAATAGCTGGCATCGAATTACAGATGGCGGAACCTTCGTTTTATGATGGCGATTGGCAACCTACAATGGATCGTTACCAAGAATTACAAGCCCTAATGGCACGTTCTGGTGGCAGTGATGTAGCCGGACATGCTTCTGAAATTCTCAAAGCTCTCGACCTTTATCATCACCAAATTGATGTTCAACTATCTTCTTTGTCAGGAGGAGAGCGAGCAAAGGTAGCATTGGCTCGGCAATTGGTGGGATTAAACGAGATTGACCTACTTTTCCTTGACGAGCCGACCAATCATTTGGATTTTCAAACTCTAGATTGGCTAGAAAGGTTCCTTTTAAGATTCCAAGGAGCTCTCCTTGTAGTTAGCCACGACAGGTATTTCCTTGACCGAGTTTGCAATAATATTGCAGAGATTCAAGATGCACACCTCAAAGGATACCCGGGAAATTATTCTTCATTCCTCAAGCAAAAGGAATTATTCCTACAAACTTTGGACGAGCGAATTAAGAAAACATCGAAGGAATTGAAGCGATTAAAAGGTGCCATGATGTCGATGAAAAGAAATAATAAATTCGACAAATCGATATCTCAAAAGCATTTCATGATAATGCGTGCTCAACGCGAATTGAAGTGGCTTAAATCGATACAACCAAAACAGCGTAGAAACTTAAATTTCTCTTTACAAGCCACAGAAAAAAGTAGCCTCGAAGTTCTTGATTTCCACAAGGCACACCTGCAATTTGAAGGAATGGACCGACCGATTTTACATGGGCTTGAAGTCGGTGTCCGCAGAGGGCAAAAAATTGGTATAGTCGGCCCCAACGGTGCGGGGAAAACCAGCATACTGCGCCTAATTATCGGTGAAATAAAACTTGATTCTGGAAAACTCGATATCCGCCCAGGAGTTGAGGCTGGATACTTCCATCAAGACCATCGATCTTTGAATTTTAATTTAACGCCCATCGAGCAGATTCAGCACCTTAAACCGCGGATGGATTATGGAGACATCAGGGCAATGCTCGGGCAATTCCAATTTACCCCTGATATGGTTTCTACCAAACTTGAGAAATTGAGTGGAGGGGAGAGGGCGCGAATCGCTTTGTTGAAACTACTTCTTGAAGATAATAACATGCTGCTATTGGATGAGCCTACGAATCATCTTGATACCGATGCAAAAGAGGCTCTTGAAGAGGCATTGATGGAATATGATGGTGGAATAATTACTGTCAGTCACGATCGATGGTTCCTAGACAAAATTTGTGATACAATTTGGGAATTACCTGGTGATGGAAGCCTCTGGGTTTGGCCTGGTAACTATACTGATTATATTTCTAGGAAGGCGGCTCACCTCGCTGAAAAGCAGGCGTAATTTTCTCAATTTCGGACATGTCCTGCTCACCTTCTATGGGTATTAGTGGCTATGCATCAGCATGGTTAGAGAGGCCGACGAACAAAGGAATGACGAACAAACATGGAAATTAACAAACGGCAATCGTCGTAATTACCGCCTTTCATTAACACTAGTTTTCCTAATGATAACATCAATTGCAGCTCCTTCCCTGTCATCTGTTTCGCCGACTCTCGAACCTACATCGGAGAGATATTTCACAGCAAATGGGACAGTCGACGATACATCCACTACTACCCTTCTCTCAAACCTCAACACATCTAATCCAATCGAAGTAATAGGTGTAATGGATGATTTGCAACGAGTTCATCTGGTTTGGATTGAGAATGGCACAATGCCTCAAGTTCACTATGCTTTGATTGCGACATCAGGTATCGACACTGTTCTAATCGCTAGCACACCCGTTGGTCAGAATAGTACATCTGCGCTCTCAAGCCCCTCACTGGTTATTGATTCAGAATACAAAGCCCACATCGTTTGGGCGATTACTGACACCCATATTCTCTATGCTTTACTGAACCCTGCCCTCGATAATCAAGACGGAAGCCCCGGTGATATTACCAATATGTCTCTTGTTTCCACTCATATTATAGCTGATGGAACGGGTGTACGCAACGATCCAGATATTGCAATCGATTCTTTCGATGCAGCACACGTTGTCTGGGTTGATACTTATGATGCTCAGGGGACGTTTTTCGGCGCACCTCTGATTTACTATGCAATGCTTGCATGGAATGCTTCCGGTAGCAATGCTCTCTCGACTCAAATCAATAACACCATCATCACCCCTGCAATTGGCTACAAAGGCAATCCTGCGGTTTCGATGGGGACGAATAATACGGTTGTAATCGTGTGGGAAGATACTCGCGGTTCATTGATTGAATATGTCGGATTAATTGACTCCTCTGGTTCGATGACGACCGAATGGGTCGATATGTGTGCGGTATTTTATGGTGGAAACCTTAGCAGCGGAGAATTCTTCCAAGGTGTGAAACCATTACTTGAAGCAGCGAGTATCACTGTTCTCGAAACTTTGTATGCATTGAGTGGACAGATGTCTTTTGCGAATAACCAAAAGAATTGTGAGGATGCTTACGAAGTCGGCGGTTATGGCGACGGACCCCGATCAAACCATCTCGGCCAAAATTCAACCGACACATCGGGTGGAATTAGAGCTCTTTCCGATGTAATGTATAACGGCTCGAGCCTGAACATCCCAACCGATTGGGGTTACAACAGCGAGATGTGGGGTCCCGGCTCGACGTGGGCGTGTCTTTCATGGAGAGATAATGCAGGAAACGTCCCAGGCAATCCAGCGACTACATACGATCATCAATGGAATCCAAATGCAACCCGCCTGATTATTCCCGTTTCTGATGAGGGTCCTTATGGGGGCTCAGGAAACGGACAACAAGCTCAACAAGCAGATGATTACCAGAGTATTTCTGAAGCTCACGATGCCTGTGCAAAGGCAGGAATCATACCAGTCCCAATCGCCGGAACAACTTCTTATGGCGCATCAACAATTTGGGCTAATGATACTCATGTACGCTCTCATATGATGGATCTAGCACAATGCCCTGACTCTGTTACAGGAATTCATCAACGAACTTGTGATGACTCAACTTGGGCGAATAAAGACGCGGGCGGAGAGATGTATCTCTATCCATCGGATAATATGGCAAATTTTGAGGGAGATTTTGAATCAGGTCATTTAACGAATGGCTGGGGAGTTTCGGGTTCTTCTTCGAATACTTGGTCGGTCGAAGATGCCAATAATGGAATTGTTTATTCTTCAACGAACCTCTGCGGAATCGGTGGCGGCACTAACTCCCCTGCTTTCTCAGCCGTGACGTGCAATTACACCCATCCAGCTGGCGAAATTGTTGAAATTTTGGTTACAATCGACAGTTGGCCCAATGAATTTAGTATGGATATAATTTTACCGAATGGAACAGTTGATGCATTTAATTCGAGTGATGTATTTAGTGGCTTTTCAGGCGTATTAGCAACTTATACAGTTGCAGGAAATTACACTATTTACCTCAATGATAGCTATGGTGATGGAGGGACTTCTGCGTCTGCTGATTATTCATATGTATCAGCAACAAATCCATCATCTACTCCAATTACAGGCATTTATTCTGCTCAATCAGGAGACATTTCTGACAGTGATAATGCCAATTTAGAATTTACAGGTATGATGGCTGCTGGAACGGTTTCATTTTCTTACAATGTTTCTTCTGAAGCAAATTATGATTTCCTTCGCTTCTCCATTGATGGCGTACAACTCGCACAATGGTCGGGCGTACAAGATGGCAATTTCTCTACTCCAGTCTCCTTGGGTCAACACACTCTGAAATGGGTATATGTTAAGGATGGAAGTTTAAGCTCTGGCCACGATGCAGCATGGATTGATGATGTCGTAGTACCAATTGCAAATTATACTCAAGAGCTTAATGCCTTAGTCAATGAAATCATTGGTCTCACCTCAGGAAGCGGTTCGACTGAAACATTCCTGACCGTTTTGAACCCATATTCTATACTCAACAACCCACGCTTCACTTGGACGCGTGGAATGTCTGCTCACACCATTGATGATTCTGGACAATATGTCGAGGACATTGGGCCAGCAGTGGATTATGTTTGGCAAGATGGTACCGGCTGGGGCACGATTGGTCACTTCGTTTTGGTTAATGATACTCGTTTAACGAGTGGCCATGGATGGTCGGTCAACCCTGATGTCAACGTAGATGATAATGGAAATATACACGTTGTATGGGTTGATGGACGTGACTCGATGCCGAGCCGTGGCGCACCATCTCAACTGCATTATATGCAGTTGGATTTAGATCGTGCAGGCGCTTTGGATGGAGAGGCGAATGGCTTGAATCTCGCAGAGGTTGCAGTTGTCGTCGATTCAGCGGTTCAAGGATCAGATATGACCTTTGGAGCCAATCCTCGAGTTGATTTCGATAATGACGGATCGGTCCATATCACCTGGTTCGAATCGATGGAAGGAGAATCAGATGAAGATAATAGAGTTGAATTGCGTTGGACAAGAATTAACGTACCACAATTAAACGATCAAGGAGTTCTTCGAATTGGTAAGAGTTTAATTGAATCTTATGCAGTAATCAATACGAGAATAATCGCATCAAGCTCGAATAATTTGATGGGGATATTTGGTTCTAGTTTAGAATCCAGTTCACAACCGATTGTTAACTTTGATTGGCCTAACCGAGATATTGTTTGGACGGCCGATGAATGTAGTGATACGGAAACGGTTACAGAGGACCAGTGGGAAGTTTGTATGTGGTCTGAAAATGTATGGAATGTTGGAATCAACTTCGCTTCAGGGTTGGATGAGACGATCGAATTGCAGCCTTCTCAATCTATTAATATCGATTTATTGGTTGAGGCAATCAAGATTTCAGGAACTTCCGATATTGCTTCGATAACTGTTAGTGGCGCTCCTGATTACTGGTTCGTAGACGCTGGTTTCGCTGGAAATTACCAACACACGACGACTCTCGTCGAGGGTCAGACATCAGAACTCGATTTATTCCTACGCGCACCTACACTTGCACAGGTCAATGATGACCTAACCTTCTGGTTGACGCTTACCTTAACTTCTTCAACGAAGGAAGAAGGGACTATTTCGAAATTGATTAGAATTGATTTGGTCAATGAAGGTGACTGGAATGATGACGATAATGACGGTATTCCTGATGCAGAAGACGATTGCCAATTCGGTGATACGGGTTGGACTTCAGCAGAACTCACCGATCATGATGGTGATGGATGCCGCGATTCAAGCGAAGATGATGATGATGATAATGATGGCATTTACGATGAAGAAGATGGTTGTTCAACCGGGGTAATCGGTGAAATTATCGATGCAGATTACGACGGTTGCGATGATATTCTGGAAGATTATGACACCGATGGTGATGGGGTCCTGAACGAGTTTGATTATTGCCCGAACGGAGCTCAATATTGGGGTGGATTATCTGTTGACCACGATGGCGATGGTTGCCGAGATGCTGACGAAGACGATAATGATGACAATGACCCCTATCTTGATTTGAACGATGATTGCTCGTCTGGCGCAACTTGGTGGACCGACCTCTTCTTCGATCATGATAGCGATGGTTGCCATGATGTTTTCGATGATGAGGACGATGATAATGACGGTGTCCTCGATGTTGATGATGGTTGCCCGCACGGAGTTATTCTATGGTTATCAGATGCAGCGAGTGACCAAGATGGCGATGGTTGTTTAGACTCGATTGAAGATGATGACCGAGACAATGACGGCATTCTAGATGTTGATGATGATTGTTCGATGGGCATGTCGGATTGGATATCTACAATTCTCAATGACTGGGATAGTGATGGTTGCAATGATTTTAGTGAAGATTCTGATGATGATAATGATGGATTTGGCGATTCAAAGGACCATTGCCAGCGCAGTGTGATGAATCCAGAAGATACTACGGATTTAGATAATGATGGATGTTATGACTTCGTTGAAGACACTGATTTGGATAATGATGGGATTGAATCTTCGATAGATAATTGTGAGCAAAATCCAACTTCTGGTTGGATTTCAACCATCACAGAAGATGCAGATCGCGATGGTTGCCATGATTTGACTGAAGATGCAGATGATGATGGCGATGGTATCCTTGATGGCCATGACAACTGTCTTGGTGGCGAAATTGTTTTCAACGATTTAGATCAAGATGGATGTGATGATGAAACTCAAGATCTAGACGATGATGGAGATGGAATTCCAGATTCAAGAGATAAGTGCCCGACTGGAATCACTAATTGGAACTCGAATAAAAAGAACGACATAGATCGTGATGGTTGCATGGATGCTACTGAAGATTCGAATGTTCAGATGAGCATGATTCAGTTGCTCACCTCCAACTCTGTAATCACAGCGGTAATAGTCAGTATGACAGTAATATTGCTTGCAGCACTTGTCTTAGTCCAAAGGAAGCGACCAGTTGTCCGCGGAGCCCAAGACCACACCGCTAGAGTTGAATCGATAATTGACGAGGATTGGGACACTGAGCGCCAATCGGTTGAAAAGAAAATTGAAGTTTTGACAGATATCGGGTATTCTCCTGAAGTTGCACGGGCAATTCTTGAAAATGAAGATCGAGTTAGAGATAGTGAAATTTGAGACATTATTTGGAGTAATAACTCCGAAAAATGCTGTAACCAAGAAAATTTGAACACAAAAGAGTTGTTTTGATAACCTGATGGCGGAACTCAGCGATGAGGATGCCTGCGATGAGAGCCGTTCGAGTTGAGTGCGCCCTGCCATCTATCGATCACGATTTTCGTATTCGGAAGGCTCTTGAGTCCGTCAGTTGGGATTTTCGTGGAATCCTTGGAATTTTCGACGGAAATTTACGAATGATGGTTGAATGTATAACGACTGATTCCAATTGTCCTGCCCCGGGATTTGAGATAGGGGGAATCCGTGTAGTCGAAATTCTTGAAGAATGGAAGTCTGATTATTTAACTCATCATTTGATGGTTTTAGAGTTTGCAGCAGAATTGATTGGCCAGCATTTTATTGGCAACGATTTGTGTTTGCTGGCCGGTACTAACCTGACTTCTTCTGGACTAATTTTACAACTTTCAGGCCGGCAATCATCTATGATTTCATTCCTTAATTCAGTAAGGGGTGAAATGCCTGTTGAGCGTGTTACTGCGGCAAAAGGGATGGAGGGCTTGGTCGTTCGAGGTCCGACTTTACAGCAGCACCGTATCATCAAAGTCGCTCACGATAGTGGTTGGTATGAAGTTCCGAAGAAGATTTCAATTCGTGATCTTGCAACGAAGTTAGGATTATCGAAATCCTCTGTTGCTGAGCAACTGGTAAAAGCAGAAAGTGAAATCGTTGGCGGTTTCTTAAAACGCTCAAAATGAATCTAATCTAGTCTGCGCTTCACGTTTAACAAACCAAGAATTTTGCAAATCTTCTTTAACAGAAATTCTCAGTCCAACATAATTAATCGCTTCCGATAATGAATCGAATTGTTTCGGAGTCTGCTTCATCGCTTCACGAACGGTTTCTCGAATCAACCAGACTCCGACGGGCGCCCAATATCCAGCGCCGATATCACGCCAAATTAAACATGCAGCAGAGCGCTGAATTGATTCAAGGTGCTCGAGAACACCTAGGCGGGCGGCATAGTAAGCTCCTGTTACTCGACTGGCATATTGACTCCTCGGTTTAAATTCCTCCCAATCCCCGAGAACTTTGCCACCTTCGCTCCACAGCGAGCCCCTCATCCATGCTTCTAACATCTGAAATGCCCACAAACCTGGACTCAAGATAATGTGGAATTTATTGTCAAGATATGTCGCTTCATAGACAAATATTTTATCGATGGATCGATAATCACGAACTTTATTCCAGAGGTGTTTACCCATCGAATCATCGGTTGCGGTAATGCTCCATCTCGTAGGAACTAATCGACGATTTTCCATCTTTCCTAGAATGCCAGTTGAGAGCAGTCGGGAAATGTGTGATTCACCAATTGATGAGCGTTGTAATTCGTCGATTGCATCGATTGCCAACAAATCGGTTTCGCCAGAGATGGAATCGACTTTTCTTGGAATGCTTGTATTACCGATGACCTCAGCTCGTAATATTTCACCAGTCGGGCCGAGAGGGGTACTCATACTATCGAAAGTAGGGGTCGAACCAACTCTAATCGGCCTCGCAAAATCTAATTCAATATCGACCGATTTTGATGACAAAGCAATTTCTTGAGTTACCTCAAGAATCTTTTCCGGAGCAACTGCGCTCTGAACTTTCATTCGCTGTCCCCCGGTGATGATATTTGCATGGCGGACTGCGACTTCTTCGAGAGGTGCGCCGAATAAATCAGCTGGATCTCCACTCGAAATTGATTGTGTATCAGAGTCGTCGGCGTGCCATGCCGCACTAGGGCCTGCACGAACATCCGGATATCCATATCTACCAACAAAAAGTGAGGGGGGGCTCGGACCAACCATTTCATTGAAGGTACTGGTTTGTGTCATCGGCAATTGAGAGCGCACTTCAGCGAGCAGGGGGCATGGTGAGATGCCACACATCCTGCGAATCCCTCTGCAGTCGATACATTCGGGGAACATTAACTCTGAATTGTAATTGATTGCTCTAAAGGATACTGGACGGCAAACGAGGACGGTCGCACTTCTTAGGGGGTGAATGCCACCGTCAAACCGAAGGGGGAATTGCCATTACATCGATACCAGCAACAATATTGCAGCAATTCATCGGAATGGATGATTACGAACGCATGCTCGCTATCGATCGGGTCGCCCGCGAGTTAGGCATAACGCCAACTCAAGTCGAAAAAGAAATCGAGGCATTCAGCAGCGATGGATTTACGCCAGACACACCTCAAGATTTCACTGCAGCAGCGGGTGTACCACCTAGGGAATCTCAATTTGAATCAGCAGCAGAACCTATTGAAGGTGCACCTAAATTTCTTGATGAAGCCCACCGATACAGGTTTACTTATGACCCAAGCACAGAGGCTGCTGAACGGCAATCAAATGCACAGCAAGCTATAATGTGCCCACATTGTAAAGCCGCTCTTGGAATCCCATCAACAAGGCCTATACGCATCACCTGCCCATCTTGTATGATGGACACGACATTCGAAAAATGAAGAGAATCCCTCATACTCCCCAAAATTTATTGGTCGGGCTAGTTTCATCTTCCTTTGCTATCGATTCAATAATTGTCCTCAACAAATAATATAATGCGATGGTGAAAAGAGGTAAGCCCCAATCATTCGATACAGTTTCAAAATCCAAAATATAATTTGAGCCGCTCAAACCCATTCGAATTACATCGAGAGTCGCTTCTGCAATCGTATAGACAACTGTTCCGAAACCGATCAATAGGATGGAACGGCCGGTAAAACTCCCTTCAGTCCACCTGAGGACGCCTATAGAGAGTGTGAATGCAAATGTCGAGACAACAATCCATTGCAATGCTTCATCTATAGCCACTGCCCATATACGCAAATTTGAATATTCCACATACTCCATATTGGTGAATACTTGATATGAGGTGACAAATCCTAAAATTATTGAGAAAATCGATATTGCCCATAACATTGAAGAAAAAATTCCTCCAGTTGCACTCTCTCGCAAATCGAGCATTAACCGTTCAAGTTGTTCCTCCCATCCAAGGCCTTTTGCAAACATCCATATTCCTGCAATTAGTGGCATGGCACCAATCAATACACCACCATTTGGGACAATTAATCCAAGGCCAATAATCATTAAAAAGACTGAAATTGGTACAAGAAGTTTTGCTCGCCAACGCGGGTCTTCGATTGCTTTGGCGATGTAATAATATGTCGATTCGATACCTTTTGATTGCCGAACGATGATTTTTTCAACATGCTCAACACGAACTCTCGATGTAATAATTGGTATCGAAGCTTCATCATCAGCCCCATCGGTAACGAGGATTGCGACATCTGGCTGAAATTCTTGAATGACTTCGTCGAGTTGACTCGCTATCGCCCGATCACTTCGCGGACCAACACGAACGTCGCCTGTCAACAAGGCAATTTCGACTTCATCGTGTGCATCGGCATTCTCTACGAGTCGATCATGATGATGAAGGGCTCCAAGAATCGCGTTTGTGTCAGATTCTTCAGGGTCGGCAATCCCTAGGCGAAGTGCCGCAGTCAGGGTTGCTTTACGTCCGATTACTGGGCCGCGAATCCCTGCTTTGACACCGAGATCATTATCTCGATCAACAGTTAAAACAAGTGAGCGTACCATCTTGACCCCTCCTTAGCAAAGCGCCTGTCGATTAGGTTCCCTATGAAGAATTGTCTTGTTTGGTTGTATCCGACTCGGATTGTTGGGCTTCGTCCTGATAACGGTCCTCTTGATATCGCCGACGTTGCTTAGCCCGCAAATAGATCAAAGGATGTTTCATCCATTCCTGGTCACAGAGGTAATCATCCCCCGTAGAAACCGGGCAACGAGCAGCTGTTTTCAGAGCTGAACAGCCATGAGGGGTATATTCGCGCTCGTAAACTTGGTTGATTTGGTAAGATGTTGTGTCTGCATTATAATCGGGCGCATTTGCGAAAAATGAACAAGCCTGTTCTTGAGGAATTTCCATTTTTGAACACATCGCAGCCAAGAAAACACGCCCTGTATGGTTCACGTTTATGCCCTGACTCAATTCGGCGACAGCCGATTCAAAACAAGGTGGCCAATCTTCGCGAATAGCAGCAGTCATTGGCATTTCGTCTTGTACTTGAGTTTCCAAAAGTTTGCTGACACGCTCGATCGGCTCGATGAATAAACTAGCAAATTCTTCATCGATTCTGCTCATCCTTTCCTCACAGGTATTCGTCATATCTTCTCGAATTCTTTCTTTCAATAGCCTCGCAGTACGCTGCCTACTAGTTTCTCCAACACCTGCATCCATACAGACCCATCCTTCTTTTATCGGGCGATTTATCAATCGCCAATAATGACCAGAGATTCGCGGGCAAAGTTCGATAAAATCAGTCATTGGAATCCAATATGTCGGTTCATCACGTGCTTGGCCAGCAATTTCGCGAATATCGGAAATATAGCTTCGAGCAAGGTCGACAAAATTTTCACCATCCATCCCGAATAACTGATCGGCCCGGCTAGCTTCTCCTTCAATCCAGCGGTTGAGAAGACGATCATTGAATGAGGCACAAACGATAAGCATGGCATAGAGAAAAGATAGAGATTCGGTCATTCTCCCGATATCGCTAGACAGGTCGACGGTTGTTGCTGCATCGATTCCATCTTTGTGAACCACAGCTTCCATCAATCGAAGTCTTCCCCGAGCACGAACATCTTCTAACCAAGGAGCATCAATTAATTCCTCAACAGTAATTCCATTTGATTCGAGAACATGCTTGAGATGCTCCTTCCCTTGAGGTAGAAACGGATAACGTGACAATAAACCTTCATCTTCGATGTGCGGCATCATCATCGGCATCGGCATGTCAACACCATAGGCGACGAGGGTTCTTCAATACTCACCGTCTGCTTCTACTGGAGATTCCCTAGATGTTTCACCCAACCGATCTAACTGCGCTCGATTATTCTCTAATCGAATTACAAGATGAGGTACGTTCTCATTTCGGTTGGAAATTATCTGCCGATGTCGAAAGTGCAGAATCTTTGCTTCGAGTGGTCGAAGAATCTTCAGTAGAAGCCTGGACCCGACATCGACGAGCGGCGACGATTGCAGATTTACGCCGCCGATTGGTATTACGTGAGGTAAATGTAGCAGTTCTCGGTGCAGCCGTTGAGGTATCAGAAGTAATTGCAATTCTCGATAAACCTACTTTGCTAGTAGGTGCAGACGGGGCGGTTGGAGTGTTGCAAGATTTACCTGAAACGATAGCAGACCGCGCATGGTCGCGCCTAGTTTGTGTTGTCAGTGATGGGGACGGTGGCTCAGGTACGCTTGCTGCTGTGAAAAGAGGCGTACCATTCATTCTTCACAGCCATGGAGACAATGAAAAATCGTGGCGTAGCTTATTGAAATTGGCTGAAAATACTGCAACTCCTTCGCCATTAGTATTGACTCATCAAACACCAAATCAAATCGCTGGAATGCACAATCCTGGTGGCTTTACAGACGGTGATCGTGCAGTCTGTTTTCTCATCGCTCTCGGTTTAGATGCAGAGCGAATAAAGATGCTTGGCACTCGTAGTGATTTAGTTGGAAAATGGTCTGGTGCGACCGATCCCGAGCGTAAATTAGCCAAATTACAATGGATGGACCGAGTGATTCGAATACTCGGAGTTGATTATTGATTCACAAAAAATCATTTAGAGTCATCACGGTCACCCGGTCGTTACCGAATAGTGAATCAACGCTATCAGTGAGCCATTGGACGCGTTGTTTCGTATAGAGATCGACGCCATAATTTTCGATAATACTGTCTGTTACCTTGATGTATTTTCGAACAGCGCCTTCGGAAACCGTCAGAACCACATTACCTCCACATCGAGTAGTTTCCTCTTCTCTTCTGGTAGTCAATCCTCCAACGATGCCGCCCTTTTGTTCTTGGATGCATGAACTCGCCAGCGGGATTCGTCGATATGAATGTCCACACTTTACGCAGCGAGTTTTTTGGCGGGTGAATGCGACGAGATTCCCCCTCAAGTCCGGTAGGAAGTGAGATTCGATGACTTGCGAAGCAACTCGCTCAACTCGAACTGCCCTCAGTAGACGACCGATTGCGAGTTGACCATGCATTTTATCTTCCATTGAAACCAAAGTTTTGTATGAAGAATTTACAGGTCCAGCATCAAGTGGTCCAGATTCGTGAGTCCATCCATATCCACGCACATCACCAATCGTTCCCAGGCGATCGTTAACCGTCTCGACTAAATCGAGTAGTTCATTTGGATGTGGACGCTCCAAGGTTGCTTCGTAGAAGGCTTGTGAATAGCCATAAGAACAATCTACATTCAAGGCTTCCTTATCAATTTCAGCAGGATTAAGTCGTGTAGTCAGAACTAGAGGGGCATCCATTCTACCCCCGCGCCCCGATGGCAGTATTTGTTTTGAAAAATTTAGCAAACCATCGAGTAACATCAGAATACTATCTTCATCACCATCACAGTTGCGTCTTTTTGCAGCGTGGAAGAGGGGGTGAGCATAACCCGCGGAGGAAGAGGTCCAGCCGATGATTCGGCAAAGGACTCCTCCGCTGGTGTGCGGTGCAAGGCCGATAGCTAATTGTCCAACTAAATCGTCTAAGGATCCAGCCTTGTAAAACGGATCCATCCCATAGAATCGAACCAGCAAGTCATCTATGAAATTACATGTGGCGAGAAGGTGGTCTTTTGAATTGAGAGAAGGAATGATGTCTTGAGGAAACAATTCGAGGATTTGCTCATCAGAAATCAATTCATTTCCTTCGACGTCAGTGTAGTATCCAAGATCTTTTAATTCGCGCCAGGAAGTTCGAATTTCACTCGGCCTGAAGTGGGTGACGGGGACATCTATCATATCGTATCTAGCGGTGCCATCGCGGAAAACTGAAAGTTGATGTTTACCGCGCAGTATGCCTTTTTCAATAGGTTCTGGTGTTTGTGATTCAGATTTTAACACCTTGACAGATTTGATTTTTTGCGGTAAACGATCGAGCCCTAAACTACGCCGCTTCACCTCCAATAAACGGTCTAACTCCACCCAAGAATTTCTGCCTCTTCGTCTCCTTATCATTGTTCCAGGCTTTGCCTTACGTTCGGCGGTTTTACCTCCACACTCATTCGGAACATCGGGGTCCGGTCTGTGGTGGCAATTGAGGTTCGGAGATTCTAGTCCGCACTTTGAGCAGTATCGGCGGCAAAGTTCAACTCTGATTCTACCTTTTTCTGCAGCCTTGCCCATCAATCTTTGAGGGCCGCCGTTTTCACCAATAGGATAGAGGGCGTGAGTTAGAGGTTTCATTTCTCGTCGAGCGGCTTTTTCTGGTCTCCCCATCCTTGCCCCTATGCGGACTGGAACAGAATTTTCCCAACGTAATGTGGATAATTTTCTGACCAGCCAAAGGCAACGGTCGACTTCGTGATCGTCGAGAATTTTCTTTGATTGAAGGAGGATTGCTTCATCAGTGGGTCCCTCATCGGCAATTTTTGCAGCAGCAGCATCACCAATTTGTTCAGTTTCACTAATGCTTTTCCCCACTTGTCGGGCAGTAGTTGTCGCCGCAATCCGTTCGACATCTCGGCGAGAATCAAGTTCCTTCAATCTGAGTTCTTCTTGCTCAATAATATTCGCTGCACTACGGATTTGTTGTAATCTATATTCAATGTGTGGGGCGGCTTCGACCCTAATTCTTGCAGCACCATCTGCAATGTCGAAGCCTAAACCTTCCAACAAACCCTCCCATCCAGATTCGATGACAATATCTTCTCCATCATGATGATGAGAAAGCCCTAGAGTCATCAGTGATGATTTTACAATTCCATGATTTTTCACCTGAGTCCACAGTGGCCATTCGCCAGTAGTCGGATTAGGCAAACCAATATCATCCAATTCTAGGTCTGCTGACCACTCGGATGCAGCACCGACAAATCGAAGAGAATTTCCTTCGATTGTCGATTGAGATATCATTTTAATTAAACTTGAACAAAATGAAATTGGCAAATCAGACCACCATAGATTCCAAGGAGGGGGTATAGCAGTGCCATATGTGATTGAGATTTCTTTGATTTGGCTCCAACTAAGAACCAAGTCTCGAAGATAGTGTGACCAATTTCGTTTCCTCCAAACACGCTCAAACGGGTCTTCACCACTACGTTTTATTGCTCCATTGAATGGCAATCCAGGAGGAAAAGTCGAACGTTCATAGCCGAGTAGTGTAGCAAAAGACTCAACTTTTTGCGGCATATCAAGTCGTTCAGCCAAATCAACAGACCACCAATCTCGATTGTAGGGTGAAGGAACTAAATTTTTGTTATTTTCAAGGAATTCTCCAAAGCCAATTAATATTTCACCGGAATCCCAAATAGTCAGGACATCGGATTTATTTTTCCGCCAATCTGTTATAGATTCTATTCGACGAAAAGCTCCATCTTTCAACAAAATCGTCGGGCCTTCAAGATCAGTACAAGGCGTAACGGCACAGGCTTTTCCGGGCCGCTCAATTTTCATTTGGGTTCCGACAGAAAGGAACCCACCCATCGCTTCCATTGTGATAGGATGAATACCAGCTGCAGCCAAACCGGTTGCTCTGCTTCGACCATAACGAAGCCTGAATCCACCAGGCTGGCCTGGCTCTCCAAAGACCGGCCTTCCAGCGATAATATCTTCCATAAATCTGGAAATTGTAGGGATTTTTCTAGGTTTGAATGCACCTATTTTTATTTCCTCATCCACGCCTTTTTTTGCAAATTGAGCGATGAATTCCCAACCTGGAATCTGCAGCCGCTCAGTATGCTTCTGAATTTTTGGCGCTTTCAGACAAAGTCCTTCGCCGATGACTAGCATCACCCCGCCCCGAATTCTTGTCCGGGGACTCCCATTCGAATTTTCGATATTTCGGACTTCTTTGTATCCAGAACATTCGATTCTCTCTGTTTCTTCACCATTTACCATAACCGGACAAGCGCGGACGATAACTTCGATTTCCTCAGGTGGGGGTTTGTATTGCAAGCCAGAACGGTATAACCCAAATTCTTCCTTCACCCGCTCAACTTCAGGAGTCGTTGGGACGTAACGAGAGACTCCCAGTTCTCTACGAATACTGTCTCCAATCAATACACCAAGCGCTTGTGCCGTACCTCCTGCAGCGCGAATCGGGCCACAAAAATCAATAGACAAAAATTCTGAACCATCGGCATTATTCAGAATTCGAACATCCCCGATACCATCGAGTGGAGCAACCAAAACAGCCTCTGTCAATACCGCCAAACCAACACGCAAGCCACAATCAATTGATTTTTGTAAATCAGCAGTATCTTCATGCATTTTTTTCGCCACATCAATGGCGATTTGAATCGATGCACTTTCACGATCAGTGGCCAATAATAGAGCGCGTAATTCATCTTCAATTTTCATCCCATCAAGATAGGTTTCTAGCAATTTTTCCGTCCGACTCGCAAGATCAGACGCGCGCGGAATCTCAACAAAATTTTCAAAATCTAATCCTTTAGATTTCGCCTTACTAGCCAATTGATACACCTCTTCAGTTCGGCGTTCAAGCCATGTCTCGTAAGCTGCATATTCAGCCTTCAGCCGTTCCGAATCAATGGCCAATAAATCAGCTCCATTATTTGACATCAGACTACAGGCTCCGCGACAACATCCCATAACCAACACCGACCGTCCAAGAACATTCAGGGCAAATGGTGTCTTTTAGGGTAGTTAGCATAGAGAACATTCATCCGAATCATGGTGACGGCAAGAAGGGGAGAAAGTATGTCGACGAGCGCAGGAGAAGCAAAATCGAAGTTAATCGAGAGAGTCAAGGAATTAGCATATCTCTATTCTCCCAATGAATTATTCACACTCGCAAGCGGTCGTCAAAGCCCACACTTTTTTGATATGAAACCGGTGATGATGGATCCGGGATGCGCACATCTACTCGGCGTTTTGATTCATGCTGAAATTGATAATCTCGGCGCCGTTGATGCGGTTGGCGGACTAGAACTAGGGGCTGTCCCTCTAACTGGAATTGCAATCGCAAAGGCAGGCAAAGGTAGTACACTTCGCGGCTTCATGGTTCGTAAGGAGCCAAAGGGGCGTGGTGGGAGAAAAACAGGCAACCCACCAGGGATTGAGGGGTCGACCATTCAAAGTGGAGACCGTGTAGTTCTGTTAGAAGATGTGACGACAACTGGGGGCTCAGCACTGAAGGCAGCGACTCGCCTAAGCGATATGGGCTGTGATGTTGCAGCCTGCATCACAATTCTAGATCGCCAAGAAGGCGGAGCAGAGGCGTTTGAATCGGCTGGAGTAAATCTTGTTCCCTTATTGGTCCGATCTGATATTACCGGTGAGTGAATGAGTGGTCAGCACATAATCGACTCCGAGGGTGAGCCGTATCATCCAGAAAAACTCGAGCGGAAAGAATATGTTGGAATTGGAGATTATTTTGCGCTCGATATGCGTGCTGGAAAAGTAATTGATGTTGAAGAATTCCCAGAAATGCGCAAACCGTCATATAAAATTCGTGTGGATTTCGGGCCAGTTGTTGGAACTCTTTCAAGTTCTGCCCAAATCACAAATTACTCACGCAGTCAATTGATTGGCAGGCTGGTTGTCGGGGCAATCAATCTTGGAAATAAAACGTTACCAGGAGGTTTCGTTTCTCAATTTTTAATTCTGGGTGCTCTAGATCCAGATGGTTCCGTTAATCTTCTAGAATTGCCAGATGGTGTTTTACTAGGTTCGACTGTAGCCTAATCTTCAGTAATTTTATTCTTACTTATGGGCATAACAATAACCGGAGCCTCTAAACTCTAATTTCTTGCACTTTTTATCATTTAGACTATCTATGTAATTGCAAAAACCATCCGAGATAGGTTCAATCGTATTTTGTTGATTCATTTCATCTCCATCCGAGATAGGTTCAATCGTATTTTGTTGATTCATTTCATCTTCTTCTTTGGCCACTTCCACACATTCCCTACAGAGTAACATATCCCACCAATCGGGCCTATCTTCCTCCTTTTTCCTTCCTCCACTTAAAGCAGCAGCCCCAGGAGATGCTACAGTAGCGATTGCCAGAACGCCTACACCTACGATAATCACTCCAACTGCAACCTGTCCGAGAGTTTTGGCATAGGTCTCC
>DUAE01000032.1 GCA_012960975.1 Candidatus Poseidoniales archaeon | reverse complement strand
CCCAACATGGATACAGAGGGTAGCCTCTGAATCAACCAAAGACGGTTCCAGTAGTTGCATTGGCAGAGCGTAATCTCGAGAGAAAACTCGTATCAACAGTTAAGCCGATTCTCGGAAGGTCGAGAATGACCGGGTCATTGTCATGGTCACGTCCATTCTCGCAGGCATACACTATCTCAGCCATCATCACACCAATCATTGGAGCGGTTTTGAACGAGGAACCACTTGTTCCGAGGGCGACATACCATCCATCAATATCTGTGCGGTCAACGGTTGGATACCAATCAGCGAGCGTAACATCGTACATGTGAGCGAGTCCACGCGCCTTACCCATCTCCATCTCCGGCATCCTGCGCATCGTTCGCAAAACTTGACGCTCCCAATATATTTCAGTCAAGCCGATATCGATATCATCTGGATTTTCGACCCATTCTTTTTCATCACATTCAGGGTCGGTTGAGCCGATGACAATATCGATTCCTCCTGTTTCTGGACGGAAGTATGTGCCTGAATCCAAATCGCCAACAACAGGCATATCATGCTGACCGAATACCGGATTTTTCACCGCGTGAACCTCCCTTCTCAATGCTCGATTTTCTAATGGTAATTCCACGCCTGCTAACTGGTTTATTTTGCTCGACCACGGCCCTGCCGCATTTACCATGACATCGAATTGGTGGGTTTGTCCAGCATTGGTTACAATCGAATAAGGCGCTCCTCCGTCATGCTCGACTTTGCAAACTTCTGTATTGAAAAGAAATTCAACTCCGTCTCGCTGAGCTGCTAATTTGAGATTTGTATTTGCCAATCCAGGAGAGACAACATAACCTGCATCCTCTTCCCAAACACCACCTTGAAGTTCGCCGGTTTTATTGAAAAATGAATCATCGCTTACCGGTTTTGATGGGAAGAAAGCATCTGTATTTAGAAATGGAAATTTTTCATTGATGGCATTTTTGTCGAGGAATTCTGCCTTCACCCGAGATTTTTTCATTTCCTCGATGACTTGTAGAAAACCCTCATCGACATTTGATGGGATTAGCAACATTCCGGGTCTTTCAAAACGGGCGAGAGAACCTTCGATAGGGCCGAGCCAATTTTCCCATTCTGCCCAGATTTCTGATGCTTCGTTTGATAGTTTGATCATGCTGGTTTGACTATAACATCGGCGAATAATTCCGCAAGAAGCCGAAGTTGAGCCGTGTCCCGCATCACCCAATTTTTCGAAAACTGTTACTTCTGCTCCACGTTTACGTAATTCCCAAGCAATAGCACTGCCGATGATACCCGCGCCGATTACTCCAACTTTCATCTAAATACCTCAAAGCAAGAATGAGGTGGCAAATATCCAGCACCAAAATCCGAAAAGAATTAGTGACGTGAGGACATAAACTCTTGAACGAATTAACATTCTATTGTGAGTAAGGGCGATTTGGGCATGAATGAAACGGCCAATTACGAATAAACCTGCTAAGGCCAAACCGATTTGGTCGACAGAGTCGAGAGTCATCGTTGTCAAACAAGCAGCATAGAATAATACTGGAATTTCGAAGAGGTTGATGAAGTGCTGATCAGCTTGTAGAGATTCACGAGGCGGCATTTCACCTTCGAAAGTCTTGTAATATCGCCAATTAAATCCTTCTATCACAACTTTTTCTCGTCGGTATCTCATCGTTACACCTACAACAAATGTCAGGCAAACCATCGCGAACATAGGAATTAACATCAATTCTCTATCCATGGCTCTGCGAATTGGTATGTTGCTTTCATCCCTCCGGCGAGGCAAACCGGCTTCATTTGGGTAAGCGTTTGATCTATCAACAACTAATGCGGATGTTATGACATTTCCTCTTTGATTTTGATAAAATCACCATAGATTTAGGTATCGATATTTGACTTGTGCCGGCATCGGCTTCAATAACCTAGAGTGAGTGAGAATATCATGGACGAAGCCGGCGTTATACTTGCAGCATTAATGGGAATAAGCCTTGCTGCTGCTTCAGGATTTAGAGTATTTTTACCACCTTTTCTTCTTTCTTTGTCTATCCGAGCTGATTTTGTAGAAGTGGACTTGGTTGGAACTAGTTTTGAATTTTTTGAGACTACTCCTGCAATTATTATTCTCGGAGTTGCGAGCATGGCAGAATTTGCTGCATATTATGTGCCATGGGTCGATAATTTACTCGACTCAATTGCTAGTCCTGCCGCGATAATGGCTGGAATTGGCATGACTGCGATTGTGATGGAAGGCAGTGATCCAGTTGTCCAATGGGTAATTGCAATTATCGCTGGGGGTGGTGCATCTGCCACAATCCAAGGGGCAACAGTTGCTACTCGTGGTTTGAGTTCAACATTCACATTTGGATATGCAAATTCTCTAGTAGCAACCAGTGAAAATGTTGCGAGTGTTGCATTGACTATAGTCGCTCTATTGGCTCCTCTCGTCGCCGGGGTCTTTTCCGTTGCAATTCTAGTAATAATGATAAAAAGAATAATTTCAAACAGGCAAAGTTCTGATTCTTGAGAATATAATCAGACTTTTTCGATGGATACCGCTTGAACTTTATATTCCGGACAGTGAGTATAGCCATCTGCTGAGGCTGAAAGGACACTATTTAGTCCGATTTCAGGGAAATGGAATGTTGTGAATAAGTTGCCTTTTCGGACAGTTTGCCCCAACTTTGCAACCATTTTGATCCGATGTCTTGGACTTGTCAACCAGACTTCTTCGTCATTCTCTATTCCTAACTTTTCCGCATCTTCTTGATGTATTTCAAGATAATCGGTCTCTCTAAATTCAACTAGACTCGAGCGCCGAGTTTGAGTTCCGGCATTGTAATGGAAAAGATTCCTGCCCGTGATGAGGATGAATGGGTATTCACTCGATGCTTTTTCATTTGGCTCGATAAATTCAGGCGCGGTAAAATTTCCCAATCCTCGACTGAATTCTTCTTGGTGCATCACCATCGTACCTTGGTGTTCCTTATTCGGAGCAGGCCATTGGACACCTTCTGCTGATTCTAGTCGTTCGTAGTCGATACCTCTGAAATTTGGTGTCAGGCTTGAGATTTCTGCCCAAATGTCTGCTGGAGTTGGACCTGCGAGAATATCAAATCCCATTTTTTCGGCTAACTCGGCGACGATTAGCCAATCCTCTTTGGCTTGACCTGGCGAATCGATGGCTTTGCGAATTCGCTGGACTCGTCGCTCGCCATTGGTATAGGTTCCATCACTTTCGAGGAAGGAAGCAGCGGGTAGTACGACGTGAGCTAATTTTGCGGATTCACAGAAGAAAATATCCTGTACGATTAGTAAGTCTAATTTAGCCATCGCTTTCTGAACGGCGAGGTTATCTGGATCAGTATGAGCGATATCTGAGCCAATCATGTAGAGTGAACGAACTCCATCTTGGTCGCCAACGGTTTGAAGCATCTCGGGGTAAGTCAAGCCTGGATTTGCTGGGGTTTCGACCTGCCACACCTCAGAAAATGCAGACCTGTTTTCTTTGTTGTCAACCGCTTGGTAATTTGTGTAAACATTGGGAAGAGCACCCATATCGCAAGAACCCTGGACATTGTTTTGACCTCGCAGTGGATTGATTCCGGTTCCTGGCCTGCCTACATTTCCAGTCAGAAGTGCGAGACTTGAGAGAGCCATCACACCTTCTGAACCATGGCTGTGTTCAGTCATCCCGAGACCGTGAACCGACATCGCCGCACTGGAGGTTGCATACATTCGCGCAGCGGCTTCGAGGGTTTCGATAGGAATTCCAGTTAGACTCGAGCAGATGTCGGGTGTCATCCTCGCACACATTTCTTTGTACGGTTCGAGATTCTCTGTTCGAGTATCCATCCATTCTTTACTGGCTTCGAGACCATCTCGAAGAATGATGTGAGCCATTCCTTGGTAAAGAGCAACATTTGTCCCCGGCCGAAGTTGTAGGTGAATATTAGCCATTTTAGCAAGTTCAGTTTTCTTCGGGTCTGCCACAATCATTTTCATTCCACGCATTCGAGCACGCTTGATTCGTGATCCTGTGACTGGATGTCCATGAATTGGATTACAACCGGAAGCGAGTAGCAAATCGGTGACGTCGATATCCCCCAAACTATTGGTTCCCGCCCCAGCCCCGAATACGGTCATCATTCCCTTGACAGTAGCGGAGTGACAAACCCGGGCACAGTTATCGACATTATTCGTACCAATTACCGCGCGCATCAGCTTTGAGCCTAAATAATTCAGTTCATTAGTCGAGCGAGATGAGGTTATGATTCCAATTGAATCCGGCCCTGATTCAGCCTTGATTTTCGCCCAACTATCAGTGATGAATTGGTAGGCTTCATCCCAACTAACTTCGCGGAATTCATCCTCTATAGATTCGCGCAACAGTGGCATAGTCAATCGGTCTTCGTGGTGGACATAGGCGGAGGCGAAGCGACCTTTGACGCAAGCATGGCCTTGATTCACAGGAGAATCAGCAGCAGGAATCATAGTCACCAACTTTCCACCTTTCACGCCTACATCAAATTGGCAGCCTACCCCGCAGAAGGCGCAAGTCGTGCGGACCCATTCATCTGGTACTCCTGCTGCGCGTTCGACGGTATCTTCAAGCGCGGCGACAGGACATTCGTTGACACAAGCACCGCATGAAACACAATCTGATTCCATGAAGGTCTCATCCGCGCCTGCAATTATTCGCGAATCAAATCCGCGGCCGTCAATGGAGAGCGCGTGAGTTGCTTGAATGTCATCACATGCACGAATACATCTCGAACATACGATGCATTTGCTGGCATCGAAGGAGAAGAACGGGTTTGAAAAATCAATTGGCATTCCAATGTTTGCTGGAGTGTTATCGTAGCGTACTTCACGCAGACCAACTTCAGCAGCAACATCTTGCAACTCGCAGTCCCCATTCGCAGTACAGGTTAGACAATCGAGTGGATGCTCGCTAACGTACAATTCCGTTATTCCCTTCCGCAAATCCCACAGTCGCTCACTGGCTGTCTGAATCTCCATTCCATCTGTTGCTGGAGTCGTACAAGACGCGGGTGTGCCTCGTATACCATCGACTTCAACGATGCACATGCGGCAAGATCCGAAAGCATCTAGATGAGGTGAATCGCACAAACTTGGAATGGAAATTTCATTGTCTCTGGCAACTTGCATGATCGTTTGCCCAGATTTGCCTGCCACCTGTTGGCCATTGATTTTCATACTGATTGTATCGACTGACTGCTCGATCATTGAGCATCACTCCCTGTCAATGAGCCGCCAAAGGCTTCTGGCCATCGAGCGATTGTAGAGCGTACAGGATTCATTGCCAATCCACCTAGTGCACACAAAGAAGTCGAAGTCATGATATCATCGAGATCGATGAGTAGCGAGCGGTCACCTTCGCGCTCAGTATCACTACCGAGACGCTTCAGCAATTCCAACGCTCGTTGAGTTCCAATTCTGCATGGCGTGCATTTCCCACAACTTTCATCGCGGAAGAATTTCATCCATCCAACAACTTCGGTATGAGCATCGAAGTCCTCGCCATAAGCGACGAATCCACCGTGACCGAGCAATCCACCTGCATTGGCAAGGCCTTCGAAAGACAACTCGATATCATTCAATTCTTCGGTCTTGAAAACTGATCCCAGCGGACCGCCAACCTGCATCGCAGTTACGCCTTCAAGGCTCGAATAATCGGCAAATAACTCAGCTATAGTTCCACCAAATGGAACTTCAACACAGGCAGGTCGTTCGAGATTTCCAACGATTTGGGCGACTACGGTTCCCTGGCTGGCATCTGTTCCAATCGCTGAGATTTTTTCAGATCCTTCACGCAATATAGCAGCTGCCAGCGCAAAGGTCAGTACATTATTGACTATTGTCGGTTTGCCGAACAAACCAGAGGTTGTGGGGTAGGGTGGACGGGCTCGAACCTCTCCACGTCTTCCTTCCAGACTTTCGAGTAAAGCGGTTTCTTCACCACAAACATAGGAGCCAGCACCATTTGCGATTGTGATATCAAACCCTGTATTTACTCCAAGATATCCAGTATTTCTTGCTGAATCAATAGCTGATTGCATGATTAATTTCGCTTCTGGGTACTCGCTTCTGAGATAAATCCAGCCCTGATTTGCACCGATGGTTTCCGCACAAATCAACATCCCTTCAATCAGCGCATGAGGATCGCCTTCCATAATCATCCGATCGATAAATGTCCCCGCATCTCCTTCGTCAGCATTGGCCACCACATGCTTGACTGGGGATTCTTCGGCAGCGGCTGCAGACCACTTGAAATGGGTTGGGAAACCAGCGCCACCGCGTCCTCGCAGTCCTGCTTCTTTCAATTCAGAAAGGACGAATTCTGCACCCCCTTGCCGCGCGACATCGAGGCCTACATAAGCCCCATTTTGTTTCATTAAATCCAGGTCGAGGGGATCACAAACCCCCATTCTCGACATTGCCAGCCGTGTTTGGCTAGAGAATTCTGGAATTGATTCGATGGCTCCTACAAATTTTGGATGAGAATCGCTATCGCCACGTTCTATTGCAGAAATTATTGAAGATACATCTGTTGATACCAATGGGCCAAAACCAATGCGCTCCCCTTCAATTTCAATTTCTAGAATAGGTTCGAGATGGAATAATCCACGGCTGCCAGTCCGTATCAGCGCAGCGTCAGAAGGTGCATTTTCAATGACTGCAGTTGCAATATCTTCAGCCCCGTAAGACAAACTCATACTATCGAGGCTGAGGTGAAATTGTAAGCCAACACCGGCCTGAGAAAGTGCTACAACCGGTTCATCAGAACGGATCACTGCAGGCCCATTTGCACAGAGTCCAGCACAGTGTAGTTGGCCAACTGTTTCGCCAGATTTTTCTAATTCAGAAATCACCGAGTCTGCACCACGGGCTCTGCAAGATTCGCCTATACAGACTCGAACGGTTGCATTCGTTGGCTTCAATTCAGAATAATATCCGATTGCACCACGAACTTTTGCAGCCGTAGTTCCCGTCAATTCTGCGATCTCTCGAATTCTAGTTGCATCCGGCTCACCCTTGGTCCTAATCTCTTCTTTGAGAATCTCAAGTAATTCGTGCCCAGGTCGCCCAGGATCCCATAATGGAAGTCCAATACTCATTCAATTTCCTCCAGAAAATTGCATCTGAACATTGCGACCACTATGTGGTCGAACCTAGCATCTGTTTGTGAATGTTCGTTGGATAACTTGCTAACCTATGCTAATGGCTCTAGAATTTCTTGACCACCCATGTAAGGTTGTAAAATATCAGGAATTTTTACTCGCCCATCTTCCAATTGATTCTGCTCAATGATGGCTACAAGCGCTCGGCTGGTTGCAACCGCGGTCGAATTCAGCGTGTGAACCGCTTCATTTCCATCCGCGGTCCGATAACGCATTCGAAGCCGATTCGCTTGATAATCAGTGCAATTCGAGCAAGATACGACCTCTTTGTATTCGCCAACTCCTGGCAGCCAAGCTTCAAGGTCGTATTTTTTGGCAGCCACACTTCCCATATCGCCGGTACAGATGTTGACAACTCGATAGTGCAAACCGAGACTATCCCAAAGGTCGACAGAGTTTTGGAATAACTCTTCGTGATGTTTCCACGAGTCTTCAGGTTTGCAAATAATAATTTGCTCAATCTTTGTAAATTGGTGAACTCGCCAAATTCCTCTGTCAGACAGCCCATGCGCCCCAACTTCTCTGCGGAAACAGGGAGAGATTCCAACCTGTTTTATCGGCAGTTCTGCCGGTTCGATGATTTCATCCATTCTCATGGCTGTGAGTGGGTGTTCGCTGGTTGCGACGAGATAGAATTTATCAGGCTCGACACCGTACATTACAGTCTCAAAATCTGCTAAATCGGTGACGCCTTCGTATGCTTTCCTATTCATCATTAATGGGGGTTGGACGAGCGTGTAATCACGTGCGATTAGGAAGTTTGCTGCATATTGTTGCAATGCCATTTCCATTCGCGCAAGATCTCCCTGCAAGAAGTAAAATCGTGATCCGGTAATTTTTGCTGCTCGCGACAGGTCAACCCACCCATTTTCTTCGACCAAATCATTGTGAACTTTCGGCTCAAATCCTAGTTCGACTTTTTCGCCGTGAAGGCTGTGAAGTGTATTCTTTTGGTCATCTTCTCCAACTGGAACCGATTCGTGCAAAATATTTGGAACGCGCATTCGAATTGCATCTCGCTCACTTAGACAATCTTCTGCTTTCTTTGTCAACACATCAATTTGTGCTCCGATGTTTTTTACTTCAGCCATTATCGTATCAGCAGCCGATTTATTACCTGATTTTTTGGCTGCTGCAATACCTCTAGCAGCTTCATTCCGTGCCTTTCGAAGCAGGTCGGCATCGTAACGTGCTTGCCGCCATTCTTCATCGAGGCGAAGAACCGAATCGATGTTGTCATGAACTATCTCACGCTTATCGTGATCTGCGCGAATTATGTCCGCATTTTCGCGGAACATCATGATGTCAAGCATATCTATCAGCCCTTTGGGCTGGTTAATCATCCTTCAATGAATCGGGTTATTCTGTTTAGAAAAGCGTAATATTTTGCCATAACTCAGGGAGGCCGACAGCATAAATTCCACTGATTAGATAACCGAGAATAGATCCACCATTCAGTAATGGAAGACCGGCTTGTGGTTTACCGAGTGCAACTTGAGTCATCAAGGCGAAATATCCAATCAATCCACCGATTAGTGTGCCGAGAGCGACTATTAGAGGGGCGAGGTAAATCGTTCCGAATAATGTGTGAATTTCAGTGCCCCAAGTTGGCAGGAATGACATAGTTGAAATCACTAACATTCCGGGGAAAATCACATCTCCAAGGCCCATGAAAAGTGCATCTCTCCCTTTCGCTCGCTTTGGAATCTTCACATTTGGAGCCGGATCAGCCCAATTTTCTTCGTTTGGTTCAAGCATTTCTGCCTGCATAATATCACTTTTTTCGTCGAGGAAAGAATAGCCTTTTTCTTTAGGTGCAACGAGCAAGATCGGTAATTTTAGCTTTATCATAGTATCTGCTAATTCTAGCATATGCTTACTTCCATTGACTGCCCAATGGTCGTAGATTGCAGCGAAAATCATGAATAAAATAATCAGCACAGGAACGAAACTAACTCCAATCATTGTTATCACACCAGCTCCAACTAAAACTCCCACTAAATTGACGATATACCATTCTGGATATCGCCAGAGAACAATCATCAAACCGGTGCTGACTAATAATGCAAAAGGTAGGATGACATTTGTTGAACAAGCACCGAGCAAGCAAGGAATTATTGAGATGTATGGGAAAACGACATAGAATAATGAAAAGAATAATGAGAGCATAATAAAACTTTTGATAAAAGCCTCCAAACCTCGTCTTGCAAGCCAAATAATGACGATTGTGAAGACTCCAATCAATGCTAATTCAAGGAAAATATAGCTGCTTTTCGTTGCACCTTCAGATCCAAAGGCACGCACTTCATCGATATTGTAGAGAGGTTGGATCGACATGCCGATGAAGATTGTAGTCAGGAACATCCCGGCCATTCCTGCCATCGACTGCCATTGCTCGAGCATGGCTTCCTTGATCTCACTCACTTTCTCCACGATGTCTTACGAAGTTCAAAGACCATATCACCTTGACCCGTGACCGCTTCTACACGGGACGCGGAGTAGGACAGGTATGAGTGTCAGAGAATGGCTTGAAGAAAGAAAATCAGCAGGAGTCAAACTGGGGCTCGAAAACTGTGAACTTTTATTACAGCGACTTGATAATCCTCACCTAAATTTTCCTTCAGTTCACGTCGCTGGAACCAACGGAAAAGGCTCACTGTGTGTACAATTATCGGCGCTGGCAGCGGCGAATGGTTTGCGAGTAGGTTTGTTTTCGACGCCGCATTTGGTCATAGTCGAAGAGCGGATTCGAATTGATGGTCATCCTATTTCAACCGAAAAATTCGATGAATATCTTACTCAGGTTCGGTCGGCTTCAGAAATATTACCATCATGTAGTCCTACATATTACGAGGCGACATTCATTGTTGCAATGCTTGCTTTCGCTAAAGCCGGAGTCGAGCGGGCAATTATCGAAACAGGTCTTGGTGGGCGACTCGATGCAACACGATTGGTCGATGCAGATCTTACCGTGATTACGACAATTTCGTTGGATCATACAGAATTTCTTGGTGATACATTAGCACAAATAGCTGCCGAAAAGGCAGCGATTCATCGAGATGGTGTGCCATTAATCGCATTGGATCCGAGTGATGAATCAGTACTTTCTGTGTTCGCAGAATATGCAGGTGATGACCTTTGGTTACATAGCCCTGCAGTCAACTTACCGCCTTGGGAAATATGGAGCGAACTTTCACAAAAAATTGCTCACTCTTTCGGTTGGAAAAATCAGCAATATAATGCAATTTGGCCAGGTCGCTCCCCTAATTGGCCACCGAATTGGTTTGAAGCAGAAGTGGCAATTAGTGCAGCACATAATTCCGAGAGTATCGATGCTGAATTAGCCTTACTCGCTAATTCTGAAAATTCTCAACAGAAGTTGATATTAGTTCTCGGTATGAGCCAAAAATCGAATTTGCTAACCGCCCTTGGGGATTTGCCGAATCCTCAAAATTTCGAATCATGGTTTTCTCATGTTTTTTTCACCGAACCTACCAGTGGTCGAAATTCTGCCGTGCCCGCAGAAGATTTACGAGACATTTTTCCTGTAGATTTTGGCGAGTCATACTCGATTGAAAAAGAACCTGGACTCGCCGTCGAAATGGCAGCAAATTTAGCAGCAGAACAAGGAACATCAGTAATCGTGATGGGCAGTGTGTATTTGGTTGGAGATATTTTGAAATATGTGGTTGAGAGTTCGGATCTTAACCTTTGGAAAGAACTCACAGTTCACTGAGAATCAAAAAGGATGACCCTACTCGAAGTGTTACAGATGTCAACCAGGGAGAGCGACAAAGTCGAGGTAAAAGTCGTCGTCGAGTCGAAAGATACGAGTTCGAAAGTAATCTTAGTCGCACTTACATTGGTACTCTCCGGCGTTCTCTTGGTTTTGGTCACAGGTGGTGGAGCTGATGGTTTCCTTTCACCAAAAAAAGGCGATGCGGCCGGTAATTGTGGTGATGGAATTGACAATGACGGAGGTGGTCAAGCCGACCGAGATGACCCTGATTGTTATTCAAATCCAAGTGTTTGGGAAGGTTATGATTCCACTCGTACCGAGGCAAATAGAGATAACGACCCGCCCGGAGGGCAGCCCTGAGGAATTACTATGAGTGAAAAGTGGGATAAACGATTTTTAGCTCTTGCATTGCATATCTCCGACTGGTCAAAAGACCCGTCGACAAAGGTTGGTTGTGTCGTTGTTGGTGAGGATAGAGAAATTCGTTCCACAGGATTCAATGGATTTCCACGCGGAATTGATGATTCTTTCGAGAGATTAAATGATCGCAACCAAAAATATCCACTGATTTGTCATGCAGAAGAAAATGCAATTATGCATGCTGCTCGAATTGGATTGTCACTGAAAGGCGGCATTGCATATGTCACCTGGCCGCCTTGCTCGCGCTGCGCGCGTTCACTAATTCAAGCCGGAGTCAAAGAGGTGGTTTACCCCGAAAAAGTCAAGATACCAGAGCGTTGGGCAGAAGATTTTGGCATTGCTACCGGGATGATGAAGGAAGCGGGCGTCCATGTCCGTTCCGCTTGAGCGTAATGAATAGTTCATCTAAATTTTTGTTCAATTCATCGATTGAACCACTATTATTTAGGGTAATATCAGCTAATTCAGCAGTCGCATTGAGGGCTTGACCAGCATCATCTTTAGCGGTTGCTTCAGCTTTTTCTTGTCGCTCGAAGGTCACTCTATCGAGTGGGTCACCTGATCGAGCCCTCTTCAGTGAGCGCTGCCATCGCGCCTCCATATCCGAAACGACTTCAATGAGAGTGAAATCACCGCGCTGGCGAAGGGCCTCAACCTCTCCTGGCGTGCGAATCGAATCGATAACCGCATTTTCTCCATCGAGACTTTTTAGCAATAGTTCTGCGAGAATTCCGGGACCACCTTGGCGGCGTAATTCTCGACCTCCTTCGATTAATGCATCCCGAGTTTGTTCGATATCTTGTTCGGCGAGCCAAGTTCGAATCGAATCTGAACAGGATACGGTTCGCAATCCCTTCTCTGAAAACCAAGCGACAATTGTCGATTTTCCAGATGCATTTCTGCCGGTCAATCCGATTAACATGAAATACGCCAATGGTCGGATGTCCATATCGCTTACTATTCCCTCAACTCCAATATCGCCGAGTACTAGCATACTTGAGTTCCGCGAGATGAATTGATCTCAGCAATTTCACTCGCTCTCCAGCAACGTGTCCACGGAGTACACGCGTTGCTGTCTCTTCGGCAATTCCACGTCCCATCAAACAAATGATTGCCTCTTTGCCATGAGTACGAACAAGTTCTGCATTTTTCTGCATTTTCCCGGATATTTTTGGATCCTTGCTTGCAACCCAATCCGCAAGCATTGTTTCCATTCTTTCTGGAGAACAGGCTTGCATAGTTCCAGAACATGTTGTGCACGCTTCAATTTTATTAGAAAAACGATCAACTCGACGACGTTTTTTATTGCCACAATTCAGGCATATCAGGACCGCTCTCTCGTTCAACAAACGCACTTCAAGATGCTCGCGTAATTCTTTGTCCGACCAAGATGGAAGCAAAAGATCTCGTTCACTTTTTGGAGATAGGCCGAGTGGCCCAGGTGCCGTATTAATCAAATCAATATTCTCATCTTGGATGTCTTTTACCAGATCGACAGTTCCATCAATATCCATTCGTTCATGAAATAATTTGTCAAGGGCTTCTTCGATAACGGGAGTTCCTCTCCAGCGCTTCATTAATCCTGGAATATTTACTCTGCGTGGATCCACACCTTTCTTCAATACACCCATTTTTCTTGCAACTTGCACAACCCTCCATCGAACTGCCCTGCCATTGGGAATTGTCATACGGAGGAGCGAGGGGATGGCGAGAGGCGGTGTTTCATTGAGCCATTTGATGACATCAGCCGAGGTTGTCCCCGGGATTTGAAATGCGATTCGGTACGGATCGATTACGGCTCGTCCCATTTTGCCTTCTTTTAGCGAGCCCAAAGCTTGGATTAAATGTGCTAATGTTTCGTTAATTTTTGAACCGGCACAGGTGTTCAATACGATTGTTCCGTGCCGATTTTCGATGGTAATCAAGCGGTCGCTGGGTAGGTTTCCAGTCGTGTCCAAATGTTCGGCGATTGTAGTCATCAATGTGTCTCTGGCCGATTCAGATAATGGATATTCATCGAAATCGACAAGAGAATCATCAGCTTCCATCCCCCCCATCGAAATAGCTGCACTTCGGCGCATTTTTCCCACTTCGTTGGCAATTTCTTTCGGCACCGGTGGTAATTCTCCTGACCACACAGGTGCCTCTCCTGTCTCTTGAATTGGAGCAACTAGAAGTTCTTCTTTTTCTGGATCGGCATCGATGATTTGCCATGTCCTACCGGCCATAACGAAACGTCGTGCTCGGCCGAGAGAATCGTCGCTGGCATCATTGTTTAGAGTCAGGACGAAAGCTTCGTCGACCGAGCCGAGAACGGTTCTAGTCACCGCATCTCGGACTCGGTATGAAATATCGTCAGGTATCATTGATATGTGTTCAACACGGTTTCTGCTTGAACGCCCGGCAGGAGAGAACCAGCCATTTTTGAGAGATTCAGGAAGAACTTTGACCATAGAGGCTCGCCATTTTTTAGTATCGGATTCTTTCTGTTCCTCGTCCCAAGGTGGTCTTTCGGGTGGAATGTCACCTTTTGCGCGTGATGCTAATTCACGCCATAATTTTGCTGGCCAAGTCATCACGTCAGAATCTGCTGGTTCTTCAATTAGGCGAATCATCCAGCGATCGTTGAGGACGTGCAAAATTGCTAGGGTAGAATCATGATTCCACTCATGAAAAATTGTGCAATTTTGAATAATTTCAGTTGCAAATTTGAGAGGGACTACGCTTCTCTCAATAGCCATTTGAATGAATTGATTAGCAGCAACAATACCTGGGTCTGTACGCCATTCAATGCCTTCCAATTCACCGGCCATCGCACGTCGTGCGATGACACTACACTCTGAGATTCCATCTACTTCCCAAGCAAGAATTTCTCCTCGACCAGTTCCTCCGAGGTAATGTTCTGCACGTCCCATTCGTTGTAATAATCGGTCGACGGCGCGTGGACTCTGCAATTGATGAACGCGCCGAATTGAACCAATATCAATTCCAAGTTCGAGACTGCTCGTACAAATCATACCGTGCATATCACCTTCCCTAAGGCGATTTTCCATAATTCGACGAGTTTCTGCAGCTAAACTTCCGTGATGAACTCCTAATCTGATTTCGGGTGCGATTGCGCTCAGTCGTTGAGCAACGGTTTCTGCAGTTGAGCGTGAATTGACGAAAACGAGGGCTGGAGAATCAGCAATCAGTGAATAAGCAAGTCGTCGAAAAGCCGCGATGGATGAAGCTGAAACAGACCATTCAACAGAGAGAATTTCATCTTCAGGGCTCGGTATTTCATGATGAACTATAACATCGGTAGTTCGAGGTGCGGGACCGAGAATATGTGTTGCTGTTTTCGACATAAATCCAGCGACTTCAGCGGGATTCCCTACAGTCGCTGATAAGCCAATTCGCTGAAACGGTGCGCCGCATAATGCTTCGATTCGCTCGAGTCCAACCATCAATTGAGCGCCCCGCTCGCTTGCCGCCAAATCATGAACTTCATCGAGAACAACTGCCTTTACGCCGGCTAGATGTTGTCGTAATCGAGAACCAAGCAACATTATCTGAGCTGTTTCTGGAGTAGTTACCAACAAATTTGGTGGATTTTTTGATTGACGAGTCCGCTCTTTCTGACTAGTGTCTCCATGCCGTAATCCAACGCTTAATCCGAGCGGTTCAAGCATAGAACTCAACCGACGATTGATATCGCGGTTGAGAGCGCGAAGTGGAGTCACATAGAGGATTGATAGCCCCTCCCAATTCTCTTCTAAGGCTCGAGTAACTAGGGGTAATATCGCAGCTTCTGTTTTTCCACTTCCAGTGGGTGCAACGAGGAGACGATCCTTTCCATCACAAAGTTCGGCACTCGATTTCTGTTGAATTGGAGTCAAATCCCATCCTAAACTGCTGATTAGTCCACGGACTTTCGGGTGAAGTGCGTTAAGCGCATCTTCCGACATGGTTCATCGGTGAGAGTGATGTGAAGAAAACCCTCCGTCAGCAGCATGTTCAACTGAGCGTCACAGCATAAGGGACTAAGACGCGAAGCATTACCCATAACTGGTTCAAATGGCAAGTCGAGGGGGGAAAAAAGTCGGTCGTTTTGAGTCCTGGTGGGAAAGCAAGAGTGATTCGCACTTCCAAATCATCACATATGTGACAATAATTTCGGTCGCATTGCTACTCTGGAGCATTATTTTCTTCATCATACTCTCTGGCGCTAGCGACCCAACCAAATCTGATTTGAGAAATTGGACTTGGTTAGGATTCTTCTTCGGCTCTATCGGAGCATTCTATGTTCTGCCAGAATTTTTTGTTTATCTGGGTGAGCGTCAGATTTTAGAAGATATTTTAGCGCTTGATTCTCGCGCCGAAATCCTTCGCCGCCGAAAAGAAGGTGAAGATGCGGCAATTATGCTCGGCAAACCGTTTATGGCAAGATTCCGAGGCTTGCTTGAATTACACGAGATTCCAGTAGGAAAGAAATTGGGAACGGAATCTCGCGCGCCGAATCGCTCAAGCGAAGGTAGTGATTCTATGTCAACCAACGGTTGGTGGAATGATACCAACTCAATCCTTGCTGAAAAATTACCAGGAATGAAAGCACTCGACAACATTAAATTCCACCGTTCAACAATTATCGCTTCAGCTGGAATTGTTGGTTTTCTCATCTATAATTCAATCAGCGGTCTCGCCGTCAGCTCAACCGGTGCGCGGGATCATACAATCGATTTGACTGCGCGATTAGGCGGCGAAGCGAGTTTCCACGAAATTGCCCCTCACTTCGATGCTGTCAGCATGTTATTGATAGGATTCTTTGGATTAATTCTTTATTCAACCAAACCTGCATTCTCTGATGAAGAGGAGGAATGAGGATGACAGCCTCGCAGGATTGGTTGCGCGAAGGAATGCTGGCTGCAGGTTTAGTTGGACTGCTGCTCTGCTCGATGTTTTTGGCGACCGGATCTTTTCCCCCCATGGTAGTCGTAGAATCTGGTTCAATGATGCACGATTTAGATGACGGCGCAGTCGGCTCAATTGATCCTGGCGATCTCATTTTGGTAATGAACCCAAATCGTGTAGAAATCATCACGTATGTCGAAGCGAAGCAAGTTGGAAATGAAAATTATGGTTACGAATCTCTTGGTATGGAGGGAGATGTGATTATTTATCGAAAGAATGGGGGCAGCGACACCCCAATCATTCACAGGGCTCTGCTCAAAGCGGTTGCTGAAACTACTGCACCTGCGCTAGGTGGAGCTTGCACGGCGGGTGTTTACGATGGTTTGGAGGATATTTGCGTTCTAACCTGGTCAGTTCCTGGAACCAACCAGTCTAATGTCGAAGAAATTTCAATGACATTAGATTATTCATGCGCTCCGCATGGTAATTTAGTCATCGATAGTTGGGTTCCAAACCATGAAGGATACCTGACAACCGGCGATAATTATCGAACAAATGGTTGTACAATCGACCAATTACGTGCGACTTCGAGCGATGCTGATGAGCAATGGATAAGAAGTCGAGGATTGAAAGATGAGAATGGCAATCCAGTAACGGCTGTTCGTGATATTTGGATTGAAGGAATATCTGCGACAGAAATTCCATGGATTGGTGCGATTAAACTATTTGTTTCTGGGACTTCTTCATCGGTGACCAGCAAATCTTGGAGTAATTTAGGCTTGCTATTCGCATCTGTAATTGCGGCACCGATGCTGTATGAAGCTATTATTGAAAATCGAAAAACTGATTCTGATGAAGAGGAATGAGTTTTTCGAAGAGGCAAAAAATTAGATTAATTTTGGTAATAGAATTGGAAATAATACGATTAATAGCATGCCGATGCTGCTGAAATTACTAATTTTTCCGGCTAAAGATTCAATCTGCATCGGGTGCATTTTTTTACTTAACATTGCAATCGTAGAGTGAATAGTATCGTGAATAATGTGACCTCCATCGAAGGGAATCATTGGAATCAGGTTTGCGAATCCTAGGATGAAATTTATCCAAGCTAGCCAAAAGAGGAAATCGAACAATCCTAACATGCCTTCTGTGCCTAGACTAGATGCGACGAAACCATCTCCTGCTTTGATTAAAGCGCGCTCTTCTAGAGCCATAGTTTGGCCATCATTAATGATTGGAATCCCCATTATGCCGAGCGGGCGTAGTAAGAATGAGAGGGAATTATAGATCAAGCCTGAATCGGTCGATAATTCATAGTAATCGACTCCGCTCGTGCCAGCAGAAAGCCCACTTACTCCAAGGAATGCATTACCTTCGTAAATTCCCCACAGATCTAGTATTTCTGCGGTATCGTCGAGGCAAGTTTGCTCTCCTTCACATATTCCGAGATAATATTGGCGTTGATCGGTAAGCATCACACTAATCCTTCTCGCTTCCCTTTCTCCATTCTCATCTTCATGAGATAATACCGAAATCATCACCACATCCCCTGCTTGACTTTGGTCAAGAGTCTGTGAGAATGAATCGAAATCAGGGACCCATTGGCCATCGATATGGGTAATGATTTCGTATGGTAACAAACCGGCTTCAGAAGCACCGGTGTCATCAATAATCGCTCTTGCATGAACCCCTTCGTCTTGGGCAACAAATCCCGATGCTGTCGCAGAGAGAATAATCAAGACCAGATATGTTGCGACAATATTGATTGACGGGCCTGCTGCATAAAGTCGGATTCTTTCCCGTCTAGGTGCTCGAACAATTTCTTCTAATTCAGGTTCAGCAAAGGCCCCCATCGGCAGTGGGCCAGCGAGAAGTAGGCCGAAACTTCGCAATCTCATGCCATGTACACGGGCTTGAATGCCATGGCTATATTCATGAATTACGAGAGCGACAATCAATGCTATTACCGGCCACCAAAATGGTACGAAACTCGTCACTCCAGGAATCAAGAGTAGATCCTTTGCTGGCAAACTTTGTTGTGGTGGCTGGATTGCAGCAAAAACTGCTGTCGCCACCAGCAAGAGGATTACACCAAACATCATCAAAAAGCAAAGCCAAATTGAAAACTCACCAAATCCTCTCCAAAATTTTCGATACTGAGAAATTTTGTCAAGCAATATTTTTCCACGTTGAGTCCTAATCATCAGGATGAAACCCATTACTCGAGTAGCATTCCAATCGTCGAGAGTACCATTATTTTCGAGATAAACCAGCAAGAAATACCAGGCTGCTAAAATTGCAATTGCCCAGATAGGCATACCTACTATATTGAGGAACCATAGAAAAATAATTGGCCCGAGGTAATCGAAACCTGATGATTGCCTCTCCTCCATCGGCTTTAGGCCGCAGATGATGTTCTTCAACCTGTGTGGCTCGATGCGTAATCAAAAAGACAGAGAGTCTCTACGGTCATTCATGGTCGATGCCGCGGATGATGATAATCGGAGCGATAATCGTAAACTTGATTCAATTAGACGAGAGCGTGAGAGTATCAAGAGATTATTGCAACAAGCAAAGATGTCGAATCTTGTTGAAGAAGTGAAGAAACTGAATCAAGAATTCGATAGACTGGGTGCCTTTTTATCGGGTGAACTGGATTGATATTGATCTGTTTCAGTCTCGATAATATTGCTGTAAATCGCAGCGCTCGCTTGTAATGATTCAATCGAGCGAGCGCCATCAGAACGGCAGACTAGCGCGATGAACTTGTGTAAAGGAAGGCCTTGTTCCCAATCTAGGTGCGGCGTTCCGTTTCTAGTAAGTGGGAGGGCGGGGACAAGTGAAGCGAGTCGGCGAGATTTTCCAGTCAAATTATCGACATTAACTCGAAAAATTCTCCAACTATCCCCTCGGACACCTTTCAATCTATACGCGTAAAATGGTTGTAAACCACATTTCTCGCCGATATTTACCAGAGCTTGATATTGTAACACTGTTCTACCAGAGAGGTACAATCGAGATTTTTTCGAGGATTTCACCTCGATTGGAAAGCACATGTCACCGCGCAAGACCAACAAATCTCCAGTTCCTTCAGAACCGCTTCCTGGTGCGCGAACGACAAGAAATGGCCGTTGGCAAACCTGCATCGTTTGTGCGCGTTGAGATTCTGTACAAGATCTTGTAACTGCTCGGACACCTTTCTCTTCACCAGCGAGAACCGAGCGTAATTCACGCTCGTAAATGCTGCTCATGCATCGAGCCAATTCTCAGGGTTATTGACGACATCGCTTGCAATCTCTGATTGGAGCGAATTTTGGCTGGTTCTGTGAATTGCCAGAATCAACTATCAAGGGTACTTTCCTTTTCGGAAAAGTCGGGTTTTATCGACTCCAGGAAATTGATCCTCAGATTCTCGATATACTGTCTTCATGTTGTTCAAATACGTATTATCGTCGGTGACAATCAATACCATATCGACTCCAGGGTCTTCTCCCTCATCCATCCAAGCAAGGATGATTTCCATTGTCTTTCGGGCGTTTTCGCGATTAGGATAAGCGTATACATCGGTGCCGAGAGGTGGTAGAACTACCGTACTTCTGGGTTTTAATGCCGAAACTTCCTCGAACATTGCAACATATGATTTTTCGAGTAATTCTCGACGGTATTGATCTTGAGTCGGACGACGACAATCAGGACCTACGACATGAATTAGGTGCTCAGCTGGTAAATTGTAAGCAGAAGTAGTAACTGCATTGCCGACTCCACACGGTTGTAAATTTGTTTTTCTCTTCTCATTCGCTATCTCTATACAGGCGGCGCGAAGTTCAGGCCCGGCTGCAAGTTGCATCTTTTCATCGAGGCCTTCACGGCCTGCTAGTCGATTATTTGCTGGCAATACCATGACATCACCTTCGACTCGAAGAATATTTCCGAAGCATACGCGAACTTGGCCATACTTACACTCACGGACTATGATGACCTCTGCCATGCAATCTCAGAGCAACCCATCTGCTTTGTATTCTTCTCAATACGATTCTCTAACGAGGGAGCGAAGGTTTGATTGATGGCCGTGCTCACGGAGTAAACAATGTCAGTCGGTTATGTGCTCATTAATGTTGAACCAGGTTCGGAGATTAGTGTATTCAATGTCACTTCTGCACTCCCATTTGTTAGCGATGCGAATCTTCTATTCGGCGACCACGATTTAATCGTAAAATTAGAAGCAGATAATATGGGCGCAATCGCTCGATTAGTTGTTGAATCTATTCGATCAGTTCCCGGTGTTTTGAACACAAAAACACTCGCTTGTGCTGAGATTGAATAAAATACCTGAAAAAATTGATGATTTTCTTCACCTCGGTATTTTTGAAAAAGTGCCAATAGAGGCGCAGTATGCCGTTTTCCGCCCATACCTTCATAATCTCTTTGAATAGGCGCGCGAATGGAGGATTACTTTATGTCAGATAAAAAATATTTTGTATTGATGGAGAACGGAAAGGATACCACACAGGTGTTCGTAAGCAAGCAACCACGCGGCGCTGCCCTCAAAGCAGCTACACGTGGACACACAGACATCCAACTGCGTGAGCGCGGGACAAACCGTGTTCACAACTTTGACGGTTGGACTGAAGTTGTTGCTAAGCCAGCGAATGGGCCTGCATGGTTACCGGACAAGATCAAGAAGGCTAACGTGAAGAAAAACGGCATCACTCGTCTTTGAGTGATCATTTTTCACGCGCGACCTTGAATCGCACGTTTTGCGGATTTACACAAACCCCCCGTCGGGCCTGCTCGGCGAGGGTATAATCAAATCAATTTTCTTCTAATTCGAAGATAATTTATTCAATTAGTTAAGGCGGTGCGAAAGCGCCATCATCAATCTAGTTGATTCATTCGCGCAAACCAAGCTTGCGAGCGATTAGAGCAAGAGGGTCGTAATATTCAGTAACGACTCTTTCCTTTAGTGGAATGATGGCGTTGTCAGTGATATTGATTCCAGCAGGGCAAACTTCGGTGCAACACTTGGTGATGTTACAGTAACCCAATCCGAAATCATCCTTAATTTCTGGGATACGGCTTTCGGTGTCGAGTGGGTGCATCTCTAATCCTGCGAGGCGTACAAAGAATCGTGGTCCAGCAAATTCGTCGAACTTCTGATGTTCTCGGAGAACGTGACACGTGTTGACGCATAGCATGCATTCGATACATGAACGGAATTCTTGAATTCGATCAGCCTCCTCTTGCTTGAATTCCCAATCGAGCTTATCTGGGCCCTTGATTGGAACCATTTTCTTATTCATTTGATATGCCCAAGATGTATCCGTGACGAGGTCCTTTGTCAGTGGAAATGCCTGCATTGGCTTAATGACAACAGGCTCGCCATTAGGCGTTTCTGCCATGATATCTTCCATTCTAGTCATGCACATTAGTCGCGCTATTCCGTTAACTTCTGCTGAGCAAGAGCCGCACTTTCCAGCTTTACAATTCCATCTGCAAGCGAGATCGGGTGCGTGCTCAGCTTGGATTTTGTGAACAACGTCGAGAACGACCATTCCCTCATCCATCTCGACGGTATAATCCACCATCTCACCGAATGGATCACCATCGTTATCTGGTTCTCCTCGAAAAACTCGGAAAGTTATATCTTCTGACATTTCATTCCTCCTCATGTAAATCGGCCGCATCTAGTAGTGCCTTCAGTTCTGGATGGATCGGTGGGTATCTACGGTACTCGATGTTCATCGCGCCCGCCTCATCCATAGAAATAACTGAGTTGATTTTACCCCAATGGCTGTAATCAGGAACTGGGAAATCATCTCTTGTATGCCCGCCGCGCGATTCCTCTCTGTGTAAGGCTGCTAGAGCGCACATTCGACTAACATCGAGCATCGCACTGAGTTCGAGAGCTTGGTGCCAGCCAGGGTTGTAGATTCTGCTTCCTCCTGGGCTGGTTGTATTTGCTCGCGATTCTAATTTGTCGAGGTCACTCAATGATTCTTCCAGAAGTATCTTGGTTCGAATGATTCCAACTTTATTTTGCATCATTTCACGAAGATCTTCGACGACCTTTGCTGGGTTCTCTCCACCTTCGCGGTTGAATGGGGCGAGGGTTTCGGCGATGACGTCAGCGATTTCAGCCTCAGCGATTTCAGTATATCCATCGATATCAGCTGCAACTGCGGCTGCATTCTCTCCAGCAATCTTTCCGAATACGAGTAAATCAGATAATGAATTTCCGCCCAAGCGGTTTGCTCCGTGCAAACCGGTCGAGGCCTCACCGGCCGCGTAAAGTCGGCCGATAGTAGATTCTTGAGTTTCAGGATGAACTTTGATTCCACCCATCACATAATGTGCAGTGGGACCGACTTCCATCGGAGTTTTCGTGATGTCAACTGCAGCTAATTCTTTGAATTGATGATACATTCCTGGTAATTTCTTCTTGACTTGTTCCTCATCTCTCCAAGAAATATCGAGATAGGCTCCACCATGCTCACTCGCTCGACCAGCATCCTTCTCGGAATTAATCGCCTTAGCGACGACGTCACGAGTAAGAAGTTCAGGTGGTCGGCGAACGGTCGCTAACTTGCCAGCAATAATTTCGTCGACCCATTCAAGAGCTTCTTTCTCGGTATCTGCAAATTCACTCTTGTACATCTCTGGGACATAATTGAACATAAATCGTTCACCTTCAGAATTACGCAATATTCCACCTTCGCCACGAACACCCTCAGTGACGAGAATTCCTTTCACGCTTGGTGGCCAAATCATTCCAGTAGGGTGGAATTGAACGAATTCCATATCGCCCATTTCTGCTCCGGCCCAATATGCCAGCGCGTGTCCTTCACCGGTGTATTCCCAACTACCTGAGCAAACCGCCCAACAGCGAGTGATTCCACCGGTGGCGAGAATAATCGTTTTTGCCTTGAACACGTGAAGTGAACCATCGTTTCGGTCGTATGCGAAGCAGCCGGTGACATGTCCATCACTTTGGAATAGTCTGCGAACGGTATATTCCATGTAGACATCCATTCCCATGTGAACGCCTTTTTCTTGTAAGGTTCGAATCAGTTCAAGTCCGGTGGCATCGCCGATATGTGCTAGCCTTGGATAGGTGTGTCCTCCGAAATTTCTCTGGTTGGTTTTGCCCTTCGGAGTGCGGTCAAAGACCGCCCCCCATGTTTCTAATTCGCGAATGCGGTCTGCTGCTTGCTGAGCATGAGTTTTTGCCATTCGCCAATCGTTCAGGTACTTTCCACCCTTCATTGTGTCACGGAAATGTACCTGCCAATTATCACGTGGATCAGCATTGCCAAGAGCAGCTGCCGCGCCGCCTTCAGCCATTACAGTATGCGCTTTGCCAAGCATCGATTTACAAATCATCGCAACACTCGCGCCATTCTGGCTCGCTTCAATCGCGGCGCGCAATCCAGCACCTCCAGCACCGATAACAACAACATCATGCTCGTGGACGAAATAATCGGTGTTAATTTCAGACATTTCACAATCCTCCCCAGAGAATGACATCCGACCAGCCAAACATAGGATCTGTACAAGCATAGACGTAGAAGTCGGCGAACATGACCCAAAAGAGTGAGTAGAGTGCCCAATCCTTGTGGTGTTCGTTTAGTATGGTTGAGAATTTCCAGAGTTTGTACTTGAAGCGGTTCATTGGAGTCGAAGTCCAGTCGTTAGAAGCACCTCCTACAAGATGGCGGAAGGCATGGCAACCCAAGGTGTATCCACCGAGGAGGATAACGTTGAGTGCGAGGACCAACGTTCCAACGCTAATGCCTAGAGCCGAAGCATCACCGTGGTGGAAATTCATCGATAGCCAAATATCGTAGGAAAGAATTGGAAGATATGCGAGAGCAGCGTACATGAAGTAGCGGTGAAGATTTTGAATCAACAAAAGTCCAGTTTCACCAGAGTATTCATCCCACGGTTTTGATACCGCGCAGCCGGTCGGTTGTTGCAAAAAAGCGCGATAATATGCTTTACGATAATAATAGCAAGTTCCTCGGAATCCGGCAGGGAAAATGAGGATAAACATTGCCGGACTCATCCACTGAAATTGAGACGGAACCCAAGAATTCTCACCAGGTATGATTAGAGGACTAAACAGAGGACTAAGCACATGAGAATGATTGTTCTCGATGGCCATAGTTCCATTACCATGGCCTACTCCTGCTGAGAGCCCAAAATCAGAAAAAATCCAAAAATCAGCTTCCATAAATCCTCGCCATGTAGAGTAAGCAATCATGATTCCAAGATAGGCAGCCATAGCAGTAGGTCCTTTCCACCATGCATCGACTCTGTCTGTGGCCCCGAAGCCTTTCTTCATTGGAAGTTTCATTCCGCTCGACATTGGGAAATCTCCTGACGCTCAAAGCGCAATGCCGATTGTCCATAAGTGATTGCATCGAAACCGTTCATCATGTCGAGCGATGGATTCAAATTAGTTCGGTATATTCGTTTGTTGATACAGATGGATGTCTTCGGCGGTACGGGTGGAATCGAATCTTCAATCTGCCCAAATTGTGGCCATATGCCTGGTGCTTGGCTTCCCGGCCTTCCTTGTCCCGAGTGCGGCGAACTTTTTTTGTGAATCAGCGACCCGCTTCTTTTATTGAAGAAAAAGCCGTTAAACCCTTTCTTAAGCGAGGGAGGAATAGTCTGCATCGGCTTCTTCGAGTTCGATTTCATCGACATCCATCTGAGCGAGTTGTAACTTACCAGAGAGCTCGTCGTTGACTGCGTGCCAGTATGAATAAGCTTCAATAACCCAAATTCCTGACTCGCGAGTGCCGTTTCCGCTGCCCTTGACCCCACCGAATGGGAGGTGAGCCTCAGCGCCGGTGGTGGAGTTATTGATTCCAGTCATTCCAGCCTTGATTCCAATCTTGTAGCGGTATGCTTCTAGGCGGTCGTTTGTGTAGATCGCCGAGGAGAGGCCGTATGGGCTAGCGTTAGCGAGGTGAAGCGCATGATCGAAGTCCTTTGCCTTGACGATGGTCACAGCTGGTCCAAAAATCTCTTCATGGAAGCATTCCATATCTTCTGTGACGTCTGCGTAAACGTGTGGCCAGACATAGGATCCTTCCGAAGGATTTCCAAGGAAGTTGAGTGGTTTGTTGTCTTCTGTAATCATCCCTTCACCCCAAAGTTTGGTGGCCCCGCTGGTCTCGCACATCTGTAGGTCTCTGAGGAAATCCTTTGCGTATCGTGCGGACAACATCGGTCCGTAAAGCACGTTCTCATGAACCATCGAATCGCCGATTGTAGTCGATTTCACTTTTGCCATTAATTTCTCGACAAATTCATCATAAATGTCCTCGTGAATAATTAGATTACCGAGGCTTGTGCAGCGTTGTCCCGCTGTTCCGAATGCCGACCAATAAGCGCCTTCTACAGCGTTTTCCATGTTCGCTGACGGCATGATGACGAGTGGGTTTTTTCCACCGAGTTCGAGTGAAGCACTGACTAGGTTTCGTCCGCAAACTTCACCGATCATCTTGCCGACTGCGGTGCTACCTGTGAATGAGATTTTATTTATCATGCCAAGGTCTACAGCATCGACCAAGTCTTGGCCTGCACCGCTACCCTTTCCATGAACGAGGTTGATGACTCCGTCTGGGAGTCCTGCCTCATGCATAATGCGTGTGAGCATGAATGAGAGAAGCGGGGCATCTTGCGGAGATTTCCAAACACAGGTGTTTCCGCACATGATTGCTGGGATCATCTTCCAGAATGGAACTGCTGCTGGAAAGTTACATGCATTGATGATTCCACAAACACCGAGCGGTCGGCGGTAGGTGAAGAGTTCCTTGTCTGGAAGCTCTGAATTGACTGTCTGACCGTAGAGTCGGCGCCCTTCACTTTGGAAGAAATGACAAGTGTCGATAGCTTCCTGAACCGAGCCAGCGCTTTCTTTCAGCGTCTTGCCTATTTCGCGAGTCTCAACACGAACAATATCGTCTTTGTATTCCATCAAAAGTCTACCCATGTTACCAATAATTTGTCCACGAGTCGGAGCCGGTGTTGCAGCCCAAGCTGGGAAAGCAGCACGGGCGGAGGCGAGTGCGTTGTGAACATCTTCTTTTGTAGAAAGTGGGAATTCACCTAAACAGTCTGCGAGAATTGCGGGATTTAGGCTCTCGAATGTAGAGCCGTCACTCGAAAGTGAGATCTCTCCGTTAATGATATTGTATCCTCGAATTTTTGGGCTTCCATTCGGATTATTTGCCTTCATCTGCTCAAATCCAGTCTCCAATACATGGGTCATAATGCGCGCGACTCGCAATCCTTTGATGAATCCTACTGAAACGACTGCCTGTTTCCGATAACGTGTCCAGCAATTCGACATTGGGCAATTAGTGGGTTTAACTACCCCCGATAACGAGAAGTCTCTGTTCAGGGTGATGTGATGTCGGACAATTCAGATGAAGACCTTCAACTTAGAGTTGCAAAGGCTATCCCAAGTGATGTAGGCCACGGGCGTGCCCGTGTTCCGTTTGATAATGAGTTAAATTTGAAACCAGGCGATATCATTGAGATTACCGGTGAGCAGAAAACCGCTGCAATCGTTTGGCGATGCCGCCCCGAAGATGCGAATCTTGGAGTGATTCGCGTCGATGGAATTATTCGAAAAAATGCGGGAGTTTCTCTCGGAGACAGGGTTGCTATCCGCAAGGTCGAAACTCAGCCGTGCACAAGGTTGGTTCTGAGCCCGGTCATGGCGAAACAGCAGAAGGTTCGCTTCGGCCCCGGAATCGAAGGATTCGCTCGACGTGGACTAAACAAGAGACCCGTCGTTGCTGGGGATCGGATATTTATTCCTGGAATGACTCTGTTCGCTGAGGCTCTACCATTCCAAATCGTTCAAACTAATCCTAAAGGTATTGTTCAGGTTCTTCCCGATACTGAGATAATCATCAAGGAAGATCCAATCAATGAAGAAGAAGATGTAGGAAAACTATCAATTTCTTCTATTTCTTACGAGGATATTGGCGGAATTAGAAATCAATTGCAGAAAGTTCGCGAAATGATTGAATTACCATTGAAGCATCCAATCTTATTTCGCCGCCTTGGAATCGACCCACCTCGCGGAGTTCTCTTACACGGACCTCCAGGGACAGGTAAAACTCTCATTGCAAAGGCGGTTGCCAATGAAACGAAGGCCAATTTCACTTCGATAAATGGCCCTGAAATCATCTCGAAGTATTATGGTGAAAGTGAAAAGCAACTTCGAGAGATTTTCGAAGAGGCTGCCGCGAATGAGCCAGCCATTATTTTCATCGATGAATTGGATTCGATTGCGCCAAAGCGTGAGGATGTCAGTGGCGAAGTCGAGCGACGTGTCGTCGCTCAACTCCTGACTCTTCTCGATGGAATGCAAGGACGGGACAATGTCGTCGTCATTGGCGCGACAAATCGCCCCGATGCAATCGATCAAGCTCTTCGCCGCCCAGGTCGATTCGACAGAGAACTAGAGATTGGAGTTCCTGATAAAAATGGCCGCGCTGAAATTATCAATATTCACACACGTGGCATGCCGATTAGCGATGACTTCGATATCGATTGGATTCTGGACAATTCTCATGGATTCGTCGGCGCTGATATTTCGGCGCTAGTGCGTGAATCAGCAATGAAAGCACTGCGTCGATACCTTCCAGAAATAGACTTGGAAAAGGAAGAAATTTCGCCGGAAGTTTTGGAAAAGATGGAAGTAAAAATGGCAGATTTCCGTGAAGCAATGAAGGAAATCGAGCCGAGCGCACTACGCGAAATTTATCTCGAGATACCAGAGGTTTCATGGGAAGATGTAGGTGGATTGAATGAGGTCAAAGAACGTTTGAAGGAGAGTATCGAATGGCCGTTAACAAAGCCTGAGATGTTTGAGCATTTCGGTATTAATCCACCCCGAGGGATCGTTCTTTTCGGTGCACCAGGGACTGGTAAAACTTTGCTCGCAAAGGCGATTGCGTCCGAAGCGAAAGCTAATTTCATCACTATTAAAGGCCCGGAATTGATTTCCAAATGGGTGGGTCAATCCGAGAAAGCAATCCGAGAGGTTTTCAAGAAAGCCAAGCAATCTGCTCCCTCGATTATTTTCCTTGACGAGTTTGAAAGCATCGCAAGTATTCGAAGAAGCAATTCTGGGGATGGCTCTGATGTGATGAATCGAGTAGTCAATCAATTACTCAGTAGTATGGATGGTGTCGAGTCGATGGAAGGAGTTATTGTCGTTGCCGCAACCAATCGTCCTGAGATGATTGATCCCGCTCTACTTCGAAGTGGTCGTTTTGAGCGAGTTTTACACATTCCACCACCGGATAATGATTCGATTAAAGCGATTCTAAAAATTCACACTAACGATATGCCACTTGGAAAATTTAAGGTTGAAGATTTCTCAAAACAATTAACGAATTATACCGGTGCAGATATTGAGGCTGTTTGCAGAGAATCTGCGCTTATCGCAATGCGGGCTGGTAAAAAATCAGTTTCGAGAAAGAATTTTGAAGAAGCAATTGGCCGTGTACGTCCAACTGTGACCGAAGATATGATGGCATACTACAATCGCATGGAATCTATGTTGACGAGTGGTCTTGAATCAGTTCGTCGGTCATCGGATACGTTATCTGGAATAGAATCTGTTTGAGGGAAAGAAATGCCAACTACGTTTGGACTTGAGATATTGAATCGAAAAGTCGAAGATGTTGCCGGGGATACGCTCGGTTTTGTCGCAGATTTCCGTATCGATCTCGATAGTGGAAATATTTTGGCATTGCTTGTCCGAATAGAAGGAGATATCGATGCAGGATTACTGCCATGGCCAACGGTAGAAGGGCTTCTAACAGTCCCTGTGGAAGAGGTTATGAGTGTTGGTATCAAAATCAAACTCGCTCGATAAGCGTGATGCACCATCCTCTCATCGGCTCACAACGGTCATAAGTCAAAGTTGAGGCTCGTTTGACGTTCCTTTGGTGAGGTGGCGTTCAGCATGATAGATTTTCGAGATTATGCCCGACGTTTTTCGACGCCGAAGGCAAGGCGGAATATGCTCGTCGCTGCCTTCTGGGCATTACTGTTAATTCTAGTCTCAACCGTTGCGATGACTTACTTGATTGAAGGTGATACGCATCAATCCGCTTACGGTGATGATTGGAATGACCTCGGTGAATTCCGCAAAGACATCAACGCGATAGGTATCGATACGACAGCGTTGGTTTCGAGCCCTTTATTGCTGAGCGAATTGGACCATCCTGATGAAGCTATTTTCATTGTTTCCGGTGTCGAAAAAGATACGATTTCATTACCTCGATTCACAGGTGATAAGAATGTTGTTGAACTTTCTGAAGGATCGGGGTATACAACTTCTGAAATCGTTGCAATAAAGGAATTTGTCGATGCTGGTGGAACGGTATTACTAATGGATGATTTCGGTTATTCTGCAACTCTGGCGAAAGAATTTGGTTTGGAATATTCAGGCCATCGACTTTACGACGGTGAAGCATATGCTGCCGAATTAGATTACAATTTCATTTGGGTTAACACGACATCTGCATTCAATTTCACAACTAATTCCGGTTCTCTTGCAAACATTAATCCATGTCTGAAGGATGTTGATTTAGATGGGGTTATTGATCTTCTAGACACCGATCCATACGACCCGAATAACAAACCAGCTGGCATTACAGAGGAACAAGCAGGTCTTTGTGCTCACCGTTGGATTTCTGCGACCGAATGGGATTTCTCTGAAGGCTATGACCTGTTGACCAACGGCCCTTCTGCCTTCGAAAAAGCTTCATCCTACAACCCGGTTGAGAATCGCTATGCAATCGGAAAATCAACTCTTGATTCATATCTTGATGTCGATGATAATGGCGAATTAACCGTCGGTGCAGAAAGCCTCGGTATCGCCGGCGATGAACAAGGTCCGTTTGCAGTTTATGTTCGTTATTGTGCTGACCGACTTTGCTACGACTCAAATTCGGGTCGCGTTCACTTTGTCGCCGATGGTTCTGTTTTAATCAACTCGCTTTATGACGAGAATTTCTATGATGGTACCCTTATTGATGTTGCCAAAAATGATAATCGAAAATGGGCTCTTGACATTATTGCTGAGGCTTTGCTGATTGGAAATTCAAGCACTCATGGTAGTGAGAATTCGATGGTAATTTTCGATGAATCTCGTCATCAGCAACCTACTTTATTCGGTGATACTTACAATCTAATGTACTATCTTTTGATATATTTCACCAATGATTGGATGGCAATGCTGATTCTTTTCCTTGGGCTCTTCATCGCTCTTGAAGCAGTTCTAATACGCAAGGAAGATCCTGAAAATTGGCGTCATGTATTCAGAATTATCTACTATGGTTTCGGTGACGCCAGACGTTACGAATACTACCAGCGTCCCGAAAAAATTCGACAAATTTTACTCACGCGTGTAAGGAATTTGAACACCCTCTCACGTGAAGAATTCGACGCACTACCTGCTGCTGAGTTACAGAGTATGGTCGAGGACCCGATCCTCGTGCGTTTCATTTTCGAGGATCGTCGATACAAGCCAGATGAATTGGTCGGTCTCGTTAAGCGAATCAAGGAATGGGGCAGAACGAGTATAGAGGAGGATGATACCTTTGTGGACGCGTAAGGCTGCAATAATGTTGACCAGTGGGTTCAGTTTGATCCTAATTGGTATGATGATTGCAAATTTTCAACTGATGATTGTTGGCCTAACTTTCATGTCTTTCTTAGCGATTAATGGTTGGGTTGAGGGTCATTCTGAGCTCGATGTTTCTCGAGAAATTTCTGCTGTAAATGTCTACAAGGGTGATGATATCAATGTCATTCTTACTGTTCGTAACAATTCCTATCGCCGGACTCAACAATTGGAGGTATTCGATAACGTCCCTCATGAAATGAAGATGCGAAAAGGTGTGAATCGAATGCGCATGAATCTCGGTCCTGGTCAAACAGCGAAAATTCACTATACTATCCGTTGTCCTCTTCGCGGTCATTACACGATTGGACCGATATCAATCCGATATCGGAATGCGTTCAATCTTTTCGTTAATGAAACAAAAATTCAGGATCGATCCGATATCACAGTTTTCCCTCAAGTTCGTGATATCGAAGAATCTCTTGTTCGCTCTGATGTTCCGAAAATGTATACTGGAGCGACGACATTGAAAACTCCAGGACAAGGTATGGAATTCTACGCATTGCGAGAGTATCATCCTGGTGATTCATTCCGTTCAATTAACTGGAAAGCATTCGCTCGTACGGGTGAGTTGATGGTCAACGAAAAAACTCGAGATGCGGTTACCGATGTTTTCATCATTCTTGATACTCGCGATGTTTCTCGTATCGGAACCGTTCTGAAAAATCCTCTCGAAATGGGAACGGTTGCGGCGGCTTCGCTTGCAAACTATTTCATTCATCGCCGCGATTCGGTTTCTCTAGTCACCTATGGTAAGCGCATGGATTACCTACCACCAGAAACCGGCGATAAACAGCATTACAAAGTTCTGAGTCAACTTGCAGCGGTTTCATCGAAGGGCAGTATGCCACTGCAAGCAGTAACAAACGCTCTCTCGCCGCGCATTTCGCGCGGCTCACCCGTTTTCATCATCAGCAGTCTAGAAGGTGATGGCACGACACTACCGGCGATTAGAAATTTAGCGGGAAAAGGTCACGAAGTCATCGTACTTTCACCGAGCAGCATTGATTTAGAGCGCTTGGTGAGCCGAATCCCACGGATGGCCTATGAGGTACTGAAACTCGAGCGTCAGAATCGTCTTACAGCACTCTCAGGATACGGAGCGAAGGTAATCGACTGGACTCCAAATATTGAGCTTTCAGAGGCATTATTGCAGGTAAGGACAGTTTAGGAGTTGAATGAATGGTTATCGAAGTAGTCCCTGATTCGCAAACTCTTCACATAAGTAAATTGAGGAAACGATGGCAAATATTGTTTCTTCAAATTATCGCAACAGGCTCTTTATTGACTATAATGCGTCGTATGAGCGATCTGTATGGTTCATGTTCTGAAACTTTTATCGCTGGTGCTGGAGGTGTAAATTACTGGTGTCCTTCCTACGAACATACACGTGGATTACAATGGATGTCGCGGAATTCCGATTTGGTGCTTCCAGATTTCTTGAGCGGCATTAATGAAACTGGATTCGATGCCTTCATCGCACCGTTAATTCTCTGTTTTGTCATCACTGTCGCTTTCATAATTCTCATGGGTCGGAGTGAGAAGATTCAGAAAAATATCAAGCGAGTATTGTCGATAGCAATCGTCGCTTGGATAGCTCTTCCATTCCTTTTGTCTTGGTTAATAGGTATCGTTACCTATGGCGGATTTTATTTGCCAATTGGTAATAATGATCCAAATATGGATCATGTGGCATTGATTTTCCAACCTCTGAAATTCATCTTCGAGTTGGTGTTCTTGGGAATTGTTTTTGCTCCAATATTGGCTGGACTAATAGGCATTTGGGGACTTTCGAAGAGAATGTTAACTTGGGCTGTTGGATACTTTTTGATGATAATCGGCATCCATGCGATGCTGACCTTCGAAGGCATCACACAAGCTGTCGATGTTGGGCTAAATCCATTACCTGCACAAATTGGTGAGGCTACATTATTCGGTGGATTAATTTCACCATTAGCCTTCGAATTGCTATCTATTGCTTTGCTCCTTCTGGTTTTCTTAGAGGCAGGTCTTGCTGTGATTACTAATCTGGAATATGCCTCATTACTCCCCGAAGGTTCGAAGAAAGATCCTGAATATGTCAACCAATTCAATAATGTTCTGAATGGTCATCTATGGCATCTTATCGGAATTATGTCTCTAGTTGGTTTAACGACCGCAATGGCTCTCGAATTCGATGATTTCTTGATTGGATTTGTCGGTGCTCTTGAGGGTTCACAATGGTCAGGTCAGGTCCGAGAATCCCTCGAATTGCAATTGACTTATGGAAAGGTGATTTCCGCAGGTCTATTCATGGTGGTAATCGCTGGTGGACGATTCGTTATTCCTTGGCAGAGATTTACTGGATTCATTGAGACAAATATCCGTAAATTGGTTTCAAGAGATGTTTGAGTGTTGTCTCAATTGGGTTCTATCGGCGTTCGACGATTTTGTGAATAATGCCGATGACGATTAGTACAGTGATGCTTAATCCACAAATCGAAGCTGGAAGTGCTAATTTTCCCATTGGCGAAAATTGTGATGTGATGGTTGGTTCAATGTATATTGCACCAACGAGTGCAGCAGCGAAAATGGCACGATGGCGCCATGGTCCTGATGTTTTGACTCCAGGCGAATGGTCGATTGGTAGAGCCTTCGTCTTGGTCATGGCATCCTCAGAGGGATTGAGTCAATGAATGCACCGTTTGTTGGGTTCCTCAATAAAAAGAGATTCGAAAGATATTTTTGAAGCAGAATTTGAAGCGATATACTTCCAGTTGGGTTCAAGCAGATGGGGCTGGACGCGAGCCCATGGTAGCGGCGAATGGGGGGCTTGTAATCGAGACTTGTTCTCGTTGTCCCAAACCTTCGGTGCTGTTTCAAGAATACAGTGGTCAGCACCTTTGTGGCAAACATTTGTTCTCTTCTATACGTCGAAGGGTCGCAAAAGAACTCCGTGCTCAACTAGAACTTCCCAAAGACGCACGTCATCAGGATGGTTCGTCTTACCGAATTTTTGCTGCTATTTCGGGGGGTAAAGATTCAGCCGTTCTTTTATCGATGCTTGTCGACATCATCGGCAAACGCCGTGATGTCGAAATAATCGCAGGATGTATCGATGAGGGAATTGATGGATACAGATCCCCCTCACTCGAGCTCGCACGCCAACTTGCAAATGATTTAGGCGTGCAATTCGAAACATTATCATACGAAGAAATGGGCTACGAAAGAATGGACGAAGTAGTTCGTCGTATGCCGATTATGGCAAAAAATCAGGATGAGGCAAAAGGTATGATGCCATGTTCGTATTGTGGGGTTTTCCGTCGTCAAGGAATCAATGCACTGGCTGCAAAAGTTAATGCAGATGTGATGGCACTCGGGCATAATCTCGATGATATGGCTCAATCAATTTTGATGAATTTACAGAAAGGCGATATCGAACGTTCGGTTCGACTCGCTCCTCACACAGCCATACCAATAGATGGTTTAGCACCTCGAATCGTGCCATTACGCTGGATTCCTGAGCAAGAAATTCATGCACATGCGGTTTGTGCTGGCTTGCCTATTCATCACGGCGACTGTCCGCACGCCGCTGGCGCGATGCGTCAGTTGAGCCGTGGTATCGTGGCTAACCTTGAGTCGATTACTCCTGGTGCACGTCACGGATTATTGCATTCTCTTGATCAAATTAGAGTCCTACACCGTGCCGTACACCCGAATAATTCCTCTGAAATTTTGAATTGTGAAAGGTGTGGTGAAATAACCAGTCGAAAGGTTTGCCAAGCCTGTACCATGAAGGATTGGCTTATCGAATCAGCTTGAAATTTGAAAATTTAAAACTGGGATTTAGAATTCAGATGAAATTGACTTCAACTTCCACCTGTTCATGAATTGAAAGGCAAACTGGACAGCAGCAGCCCTGCTCAATCAGCCAAGCTTTATCCTCGATAGAAATTCCATCTGGAAGTAGAATATTGATTTCGAGTTTGCCGATTCGTCGAGGATTTTCTCCCATTATTTTCTCGACGTTACCACCCAATCCTGTTGCATCGATATTTCGCGATTCGGCACGAATCGCGATGATTGTGATGATGCATGTCAACATCGAAGTCGCTAACAAATCGGTTGGTGAAAACGATTCACCTTTGCCATGATTGTCGAGGGGAGCGTCGGTAATCAGAGTGTGGCCTGAAGGTTCGTGAGTCGCAGTGCAGCGGAGATTACCGTCGTAGGAAACGTCAATTCTGACCATTAGTCCAACTTCCTCAGAGGATATAGTCGGCGATTTCGTCGATATCCTGCCCGCGCTCACAATAGGCACAGCGGATTTCAAGAGGATCTGCAGAAATCACTCGCAATTTGTGCGGCAGTGGTTCATTGGGGTTTTGAGTAATGCAATTTGAGAATGAACAACGAGCGATATTTACTAATTCTTCACCTAAATCGATGCGGCGTTTTTCTGCTACCGCATAATTTCGAATAATTGCGACCGACGCTTTCGGTGCAATCAATGCGAGTCGGTCGAGTTCTTCTTGATTCAACTCACGATCCTCGATTTTCAAAACATCTTTTCGTCCCATCTTGCCACTCGGTACATTCATCACCAACGAGATTGGGTTAGAACGTCCAACATCTAATCTTAGCATCTTCAACAATTGCAGAGCATGTCCAGAAGGGATGTGATCGATTGCAGTTCCGTTGCAAATTGCAGTAACTCTTCGCATTTCAGCCATTATGTCACCTTCTTTGGAACTTTTATTCCGAGACTTCGACATAATAATGCCATTCTTGTCGGCACACCGTTGAAAGCTTGCTCAAAATATCTAGCGTGTTTTGTCGAATCGACAGATGCGCATAATTCGTTCACTCTCGGTAATGGGTGCATGACGATCATGCTGCCCTTCGCCCCACCTAAATCACTCGCAGTGAGTTTGTAAATTCCCGCGACTTTCGCGTACTCGTCTTCGTCTGGGAATCTTTCTTTCTGAATTCGGGTCATATAGATAACATCAGCCGAGTTTATCTCGGCTGACATATCTTCAGTCTCGGTGATATCTTTGCCGCTAGAGCGCAAATCCGAGACGATTTCGGCTGGCATTTGCAATGATTTCGGCGAGACGAGTGTCAATGTTGCGCCAAATCGAACCAAAGCGTGAGAAAGTGAGTGAGTGGTTCGACCAAATCTCAAATCTCCGACTAGCATCACGTTCAGTCCTTCTAAAGTTCCGTGAGCCTCTCTAATCGTGAACAGATCGAGCATGGTTTGAGTCGGGTGATTTCCAGCGCCGTCGCCTGCATTCAAAATTGGTATTTCAACGGCGTCGGCGCTGTATTGAGCCGCACCTTGTCGTGGATGACGAATTACAGCGATGTCGGTATAGCCATTCACCATTTGCATAGTGTCGTAAAGCGTCTCGCCCTTTGCAACACTCGAGCCAATTGAACTGAGATTCAACACCTCGCCGCCAAGACGCTTCATTGCAGTCTCAAACGACATTCTAGTGCGGGTCGAATTTTCAAAAAACAGATTGCCGAGAACCTTGCCTTGAAGCAGCGGAGCGTAAACATCACCCTTTGCAACGGGGAGCAGTCTTTGTGCAATGTCTAATAATTCAACAATCTCTTCATTTGTGAGATCATCCATCGTGATGAGGTCCGCCATGTCTATCCTCCTTCAAATCCGGTAGCACGCCGGTCATAGGCATTGCCCTTGACAAAAGAGCGTTGAATCCGCGTTCCGTCGTTTTCATGAGTGATGATTGACCCCCCAAGGCTGATGATAATCAGTCGGACGCCGGTTCGCGTGTCATTTTGTGGTGGTGGAACCGATACTGATCGTTTTACTGAAAGTTCTCATACCGGAGGAATGGTGACCTCTCTTGCACTTTCTCGCTACATCCATGTAACTGTGAATCAGCGTTTTGACGACCGCGTTCGCGTTTCGTACTCGCGCATGGAAACCGTCGATAATTTCGAAGATATTCAACATGAATTAGTTCGCGAATCCATGCGTCTCACTGGTGTGACCTCCGGAATTGAAATTACTACAATCGCAGATATTCCATCTCGAGGAACTGGTCTTGGCTCGTCTTCCGCCGTTACTATTGGTTTGCTAAATGCGCTGCACCACTTTGCTGGGCGTGATGTCGGTGCAGCGCAATTAGCGGCCGAAGCATGTCGAATTGAGATTGACATTCTCGGCCAGCCGATTGGTCGCCAAGATCAGTATGCTACAGCTTTTGGCGGTGTCAACGCGATATCGTTCGGGAAAGACGGGAACGTTTCTGTGGATCCATTAAACTTACCAGAGGAAACGATGGCTAAAATGGCTGAAGAATTTACTTTGGTTTTTACTGGAACTAGCCGTTCTGCTAGCGAGGTTTTGTCTAAAGGTGCAGATGATCCGTCGATTGAAACAACTAATTTAGGTCGAATACGCGAGCAAGCAGATCAGGCGAGAAATTTACTCGAATGTGCTGATTTATCAGGACTAGGCTCACTTCTGAATGAAGCTTGGCAAATGAAGCGAGGGATTTCTTCTGGAATCTCGAATGATACACTCGACGATTTGTACGAGCGCATCATGTCGGCTGGCGCCACTGGAGCAAAATTACTTGGTGCTGGCGGCGGTGGGTTTTTCTTAGTTCATGGAAACCCCATGCTACGAGATAATCTTGCAATAATATTGGGTGACGAGCATAGAATGATTCCATTAGGAATTGACCATTCTGGCTCGACGATAATCTACGATGATTCAGGAAAGTGAATTTATGACACGACGTATTTTGACAATAATAATCATATTTATGATGCTATTTGGAGGATTGGCTTTACCTGTTAATGCAGATGATCCAGATGGAGGAGATGAAAATGAAGAAAATTATTCAGAATTTCTTGTTGATGGTTATTCAACACTCACTCTCTTCGAACCAATTGAAGAAAACTCAACATTTGATGCGACTTGGGAAGTTAGACTAATCATTTCAGACCAAGTCGGTAGCGATTTACTACCAAATATCGAATACGGGCTTCGTGCTCAAATCGATATTAATCTGGGTAATTCTGATGGATGGATTAACCGAACCGAAATCGAATCATTTGCCGATATTTTTTATCAGGCGAGAAATTGGACAAATGCAGAATCAGCTGGATGTTGTGCATTCGACTACACACCGATGATTACTGCAAATGGGTCAACAATTTACATTCAAGAGCCAAACGTAGGGTCAATAGAAGATGAAAATCTGACGTGGGGATGGATTGAATCAGCGAATTTAGTTGGTTCGACTGATTCGAGAACGACGCGATTGCTAGACTTGCCTCGCGTCGGCGCGCTAATAGAAGAAATTCCAATCCGAGTTATCCTTCCAAGTGGTTGGGAATATCGATATAGCGCAATGCGCGAAATAATCACCGGTGAACCTGGTAATTTCACAGTAGATCGAGCCGCTTCTGGCGCTGCTACCAATATCAGAATCACAATCGCAGAGAATCAAGCTCCAAATGCCTTAGGTCAGCGAAAAACCGGTGGCTCGATGATTCCTCTTAGCAGTGTGACAACTTATTTTGGTGAATGTGAAGATGGTGGTTTGGATGCGAACGAACAGTGGTGGACTGTCTCAAATAATGGGACTGTTGTTCTTACTGAGTTCAATGAAACTTTGAATTTTATTCCAGGAAATCACGGTTTCATTGGTGGCCAAGTTGCGAGTGTAGTAATGCATTGCAAAGATTGGTTTAATTCGATAAGCACATGGTACGATAACATCGTTATTGATTCGGTTTTCCCAACCTGGGAAGCATCAATAAATTTCGAAAGTCCAAATGGTGAAATCACCACTCTCGATCCCGATTTGGATGTTTTCGAGGTACCTTCTGATAGTTACATTTCGTTCAGTATTTCAGCAGATGATCCGAATTCTCAGTCGTCTACTGACATAGTTCTGACTTCGAATAAGACTGAAGGCTATCGTCATCAAGCCAATAATCATCTCGAATTTAATGACAGATTTTCACAGAGCGGAGATGTTAATGGAATGCATCTTAATTTCACAGAACGCCATCTTTCTCGAGAAAAAACCACTTGGTCAATTCATCTTGATGTCTCGGATAATGCTGGAAATACTCATTCCCGTGATTGGATAATTCTCGTCCTAGATGGAAATGGTCCAACAATTGTTCCAGATTTATTCATTGATGATGTGATAATTTCCTCAGAAAACGTAGTTCGCAACGGTGATTCCGTTCTATTCAATTTCACACCTTCCTACGATGACCTCGACGCGATTATTGATACATCTTGGACGATAACTGTCGATGATATCATTCTTGTAGAAAATGCCGATTGGTCAGAAATTGAGTTATTCACAATCGGTCCATTAGCAACAGGTACTCACGATATCATCCTCGAGGCTTGGGATTCATCAGGCAACAAAGGTGGTCTAGCTTTCCAATTGAAATCATTCCCAAATTTTGGCGTCAATATTTCTGTTGAAACCTCGAGTTATGCTGGCAAACTCATAGATGGAGAAATAGTTGTCTTTATGGCGACACTGCAAAATCACGGAGCAGATCCAGCGTCAGGAAGAATTTGCGTAGGAGGGGTGTGTGGAGCATATATTGGAATCCCAGGTGCAACGCCAGATAGCCCGGGATATTTTAGTGCTGAAATAAACACTAAAATTGACGGAACCCAGCCGTTGGAAGTTTCGTTTGAATGGAGCAGTGAATCTGCTGATGATGAAGGAACAATAATCCTTGAACCTGGTTATCTAATTGAGCCGGCTTGGCAAGGACCATTGCAAGTCGTAATTGGTGTTTTTGCAATTCTTGCTGGAATTGTTTACTTTGCTAATCGACTTTGGGGGGCGGATTCTCTCCGTCCGTGAAGCCGCAGGTCTCATCAGTGATTCAATGGGTGTGAATATATGATTCTCCTACCTGACTACCCCGACAAGGTCATCCTTGCTCATCGTATTCGTGTGGAACGCTTGGCATTATTGGGGACACTTACATTGATTGGTACGGGAGCATGGTGGTTGCTTCCAGCGATGGATGGTAGTGCAGAATTGCTCCCAAGAATGGGGCCTGTAGTCGTGATGTTTACAGCAGCTTTGCTGCTGGCAGATTTGATTGAATACGGACCAGTCCAACGTTCTCGAATTGGAACTGCTGCGAATGTTGCTTGGCCGGCAGTACTGGTTTTTGCTGGAATTGCAGTAGGTGACTTAGGTGATGATTTAGGCGAATATCTTGGAAAAAGTGATTCGCTAATTGCAATTTTGATAATGTTTTCAATCGCTTTGGTACTCAGGCAGGTCAGTAATCGATTATTGGGTTCTAGTTTGAATGTTCGTCGCTATCGTGGTTTGACTTCTCTCGGCGCTCTAGCACTGTCTACAGCACTGATTTTTTCTTTAGCCGCTCCAATCGAATTATTTGCAATAATTTTGTTCACAGTATCGGTGACGATGGTTCCAGATTTGATAACAAAAGATGAAGATCATGCTGCTCGCAAGAAATTTGGGACTGCTCTTGACGCAGCAGAATCGAAATTACTTGTACTACGCGGACAAGGAATTTCTCTTGAACAGGCATCATCGATTCTGAAAACCGCGCGCGAAGAGGGTTGGAGCAACCCTGAGCGTGGATTAGAGATGATTGAAGATGCACTAATCGATGCAGAAAAAATTCAAGCAATCGCTCTAGATTTAGATGATATTCGTAAGGATTCATTGGCTGCAGTCGAGCGAGCGGAGGCAATTACAGTCGAGGCAGCGAGCCCACGTAAAGCCTTCAAGTTAGGAGATCGAGAAGCCCAGCACGGAGCATTACGTGAAGCTGAATTGATGTATAGAAGGGCAAAAAATCGCTCAGCAGTCATTATTGAACATTGGCAGGATGCATTGGATGCAATCGGAGAAGCGGATGCAGCAATCGGTTCTGAATCGGGTCAGCAATTGGATAATGTCAGAAGCATACTACATTCTGCAAGAGAAGCGATGGCAGATGAGAATCCCAAAGAGGCCATTTATATCACTTCTTCAATTCAAGGTCACCTCGACAGTTTAATCGCAACCACGAGTGAGGCTGAACAAGCGATTTTGGATGCACAGAACGCCATCGCTGGAGCAGCAGGGGACATTCCAATCTTCACAAAAGATCGCTTAGAAGAGGCACAATCAGCGATGGCTTCCGGCGATACTGCTCTAGCGAAAGGGCTGGCGAGCAGTATCATTCGCGATGTTCGAGAAACTTCTGGTGCAATGCAGGAGGTACAACGAGCACTTCGCCAGCGAAAACAATTACAGATGAGATTTCCAAAAGGTGTTGCTGGCGAAATTTGGTTGGCTAGGCTTGCTGAAGTAAGTGAAGCTACCGAGAATGAAAAATGGTCGATTGCAAATGAAAAATTACACTCGTTAAGTACTGATTTACAGGCCTATGAAATTGAAATTAAAGAGGCTAAGGAATTGCATTCTTTTGTCATAGATGAATGGAAGGAAATGCGTCGTCGGCTCGATTCAGCGAATATCAAGGCCGACGACGAGATGAGAACCTCCGCTGAGTCGGCTGTAGCAACCGCAACAAAATCACTTTATACAGGTGATGTTCAATCGACTTTGAAAGCACTTGGTAAGGCTGATGAGATAATAGAAAATTTACGTCGTAGAGTCTGAGTGATATTAATGAAACTACCAGAATTTTCTTTAATTTTGATTCTATTTTTTTCAATTTTTTCCGGCTGTACTGGCATCGACGATACTGATGGTGATGGTATCGCAGATGCAGATGATAATTGCATAAATACAGCCAATCCTAACCAAAACGACCTCGATGCCGATGGATCTGGCGATGCTTGCGATGAGGATGTTGATGGCGATGGTGTTCCAACAGACAATGATGCGTTTCCACTCGATTCCAGCGAGACAATAGATAGCGATGGCGATGGAATCGGCGATAATTCAGATTCGGACAGGGATGACGACGGCATCCAAAATGGTGACGATGTCTTCCCAGATGATTCGACAGAATCTGCAGACACAGATGGCGATGGTATTGGTGACAATACAGATGCTGACGACGACGGAGATGGTATGGACGACGACGACGACCCGTTCCCACTGACAATCGCAACTTCTCTATTCTCGTCCGGTCCATATTCGGTTGGAACTAAAGATTACAAATTCACTGGGTCGGAAGGTCTAGAAATCACAGTACAAGTTTGGTATCCAACTTCTGATGATTCGGGAACACCGGTGATTTACGACTCTCTCTTTCAAGGTTATTCGTGGGATTCAGCGCTGATTGATTGCTCCGAAACACACCCTGTCATGATGTACTCACATGGACATACTGGCATGCGTTGGAATTCTGAATTTCTTATGCAGCGACTCGTTTCACACGGCTTTATTGTCGCTGCACCAGATCATGTCTATAACACATTCTTCGATAATGATGAAGAGAAATATTCTGAATTAATTTTGCGAAGACCCGCTGATATAAGCGATTCTTTTGACTGGCTTGTCAGCGAATCAGAATCCGGTGGGCTCTTCGAGAATTGCTTGAACGAAGATGATGGATATGCGGTGTCTGGCCATTCGTTTGGCGGCTATACTACCTTGGTATTGGCAGGCGCAACAATCGATACTGCGGCTCTTTCTGAGGCGTGTGAATCTGGATCTTCAGAAGGCTGTCAGATCAGAGATATTTGGTGGGAATCCGAACCCAATCAAGATATAATCGATTTGAGTGATGATAGAATTTGGGCTGCTATTGCCCTCGCTCCTTGGAACGGAGCAGTGCTCAAATCTGGACTCCTTAACCTCTCGATTCCAACTATGATTCTCACTGGAGATTCTGATGAGACAACTGATTTGAATCATGTTTTACATATCGTCAGCGATATTGGCGATGAGGTTGATTTGACTTTTGGAATCATCAATAATACCGGACACTATCAATTCGCTCCAATTGCTTGTGAAGCATATGCGGAATATTGCGAAGGCCAACTTACAGTTGAAGAAGTTGCAGATATTACCAATCGAGCTGCATTGGTTTTCCTCGCTCGATTACTCGGCTGGCCCGATTCGGATACACTGGAAATTTCTGATTCAGAATTTATCAAATGGTAATTTTCTTTGCTTCGATGCAATATGGACAAAATTCTTCGATTAGATAATTTTCAGAATTCAGATCATTTTCATCGAGTGGTTCACGGCAGGCGAAGCACATTTGGGTGTCGGTTTCTTTCAAATTTTTGTCCAAAGCAACACGCTGGTCAAAGACAAAACATTCACCATTCCAGTGAGCACCACCGGTTTCTTTGAAGTAACCAAGGATTCCGCCTTTGATTTGGTAAACATTATTCCAGCCCTCATTTTCCATGACTACACTCGCCTTTTCACAGCGGATTCCGCCGGTACAGAACATTACCAATGGCTTGTTCTTGTCCTCTTTGGGTAGGCCACGGATTGCTGCAGGGAAATCTCGAAAAGATTTGATGTCTAAGTCAATTGCATTATCGAAAGTTCCGACACGCAATTCGTAATCATTGCGCGCGTCGAGAATCAAAACTTCTTTTCCTTCATCGAGCCATTCTTTGAATTCCATTGGCTCGATGAATTTACCAGTATTTTCAATCGGGCGAACTTCATCCATACCAAGGGATATAATCTCATTCTTGAGGCGAACAAGCATTCGGCGGAACGGTTGATAATCAGTGTAAGAAATATGTGTGGGAATGCCGATGAATCTCTCATCTTCCTCTAAAAATTGCAGATATTCATCAATCATTTCTTGAGTTCCCGCCAAGAAAAAGTTGATTCCGTTAGGGCTGAGCAAAATCGTGCCTTTCAGCCCTAGTTCCTTGCATTTCACTTGAAATGGCTTGCGTAATTCATCACGATCAGGTAAATCGACAAACCGGTAACCCGCGATGTTGACTATTTGCATCTTCGTATCATCCATGATTTCACCTCAATCATTTTTCGCTTGGGACAAGCGCTAACTCGCCCGAACGGTTTGAGATTTCTTCAGAAATTTGCGAAATAAAATCATTCAGAGAAATACCCTTGCATTGGTCTCCATTCCTCGCCCGAATTGAAACAGTTGAACCAGTTGCTTCCTCTTCACCCAGAATCAACATGTAAGCTGGGCGCATTTTTCGATGCATGCGGATCTTCTTGCCGATTGTCGCATCCGAATCATCGACTTTTACACGAACTCCAGCTGTCTTCAGAGCAGCGCTAACCTCAGCGGCATACTCCTTGTGCTTCTCTGAAATCGTAATCACTTGTACCTGAATAGGCGACAACCATGTTGGGAAATTTCCAATCCAATGTTCAGTCAGGAAAGCCACAAATCTCTCGTGAGTCGAAAGAGGGGCGCGGTGAATGACGAAAACTTCGCTATTCTCAGCCCCAGTCTCATCCTTGTAAGATAATTCGAAGCGCTCCTTCGCTGCGAAATCCAACTGAATCGTCGACATAGATTCCTCGCGCCCGAGAGCGGTTGTGAATTGAATATCTATCTTCGGCCCATAGAAAGCTGCTTCACCAACGGCCTCGACATAATCGACGCCCAAATCGTCTAGAATTTTCCTCAAATGATTCTGAGTCGCTTCCCAAGTCTCGTGTTGACCAATGTATTTGTCAGTATTCTCAGGATCCCAAAGTGACAATCGGAAGTGATAATTGGTAAAGCCGAATGTCGCGTAGTAATCCTGAACCATTCGAATATTGTCAGCGAATTCAGATGCAACCTGGTCGAGTGTACAGTAGATGTGCGCATCATTCATCGAAAGCATGCGAACGCGGAGCAGTCCAGTCAAAGTGCCAGAAAGTTCGTTGCGATAAACAGTGCCATATTCTGCGATTCGAATCGGCAAATCTCGATAACTTCGCTTCTTATTACGGAAAACCAAGTGGTGCATCGGGCAGTTCATTGCCTTCAGATAATACGTGCCATCGTCCATCTCCATTGGTGGATACATACTATCCGCATAGTGGGGAAGGTGACCGCTGCACTCGAAGAGTTGCTGCTTTGCGAGCACTGGGGTGGTGACGCGATCGTAGCCGTAAGTTTCTTCGGTCTCGACCGCAAAGCGCTCGATTTCAGATTTGAGAATCTCTCCGTTTGGGAGCCAGACGGGTAATCCCTTTCCGATTAATTCGTCAATCATGTAGAGTTCCATCTCCTTTCCAATCTTCTTGTGGTCACGCTTGCCAGCTTCCTGAATTTGCTGCTGGCGAGCCTTGAGTCCTTCTTTGGTCGCATAGCACATACCATAGATTCTGGTTAGCGGCTCGCGCTTGCTATCTGCGCGCCAATAGGCTTGGCTGGTACTTGTCAATTTGAAGAAGCGCAGATGTGAGGTGGATGGGGCGTGGGGTCCTCTGCACATATCGATGAAGTCGCCTTGGCGATATGCTGAGGAGCCGACTTCTTCACCGATTTTCTCATCCATGATTTCGAGTTTGAATTTGTTATCGGCGATTACTTCACGAAGGCCAGCATTGTCGAATTCTTCGCGGACGATTTTGTGGTTAGCTCGAACGTGCTCATTCATCTTCTTCTCGATGACTCGCAATTCTTCATCACCAATCGGGTCCATGTAGAAATCGTAGTAGAAGCCGTGATCGATTGGGGGGCCAATTGTTGGTTTTGCGTCAGGAAATAATTCAGTAACCGCTTGTGCTAGAAGGTGAGCGCATGAGTGGCGCAGGATGTAGAGTCCAGCATCCGAATCGCCAAGAATTGGTTCGACACTGCAATCCGTTTCTAATTCGTAGGAAAAGTCCCTCTCAATCCCGTCTACGAGGGCTGCGACAGCACCAGAGCGCTTGCCATGGACATTGAGGATTACTTCGCCAACGCTGATGCCGTTGGCGTACTCATGCGGTTCCTCAGAACCAATTTCAACAGATATCATCGACATCTACGCTACCCTCAACGCTTTCGCGGAGTACATCTAATATCAAGCCCTTGGGGAATTATTCAGTCCTAAAGCGTCTATTTTTCAAGAACGAACTGTGTTCCGGCTTTACCTGCAACCATTGCTTCCAAGTCGGCTAGCGCCCCAATAACAGCACGTTGCCCGGTGCGGCGCACAAAGTTTGTAGCAGCCTCAACCTTCGGCCCCATCGAGCCCGAATCAAACTCATAATGCTCGATTTCTTCAGGCGTGATATGCTCAATTTTCTTCGCATCATCAGTCCCCCAATTTAGATAGACGCCATCAGTATCAGTCGCCAAAATTAACAAATCAGCATCCAATTCAAAGGCGAGCAAAGCACTTGCTCGATCCTTATCGATTACCACTTCAACCCCATGTAGATTCCTGTCCTCATCATAGGCAGTAGGGATTCCTCCTCCACCGGCGCAGATGACGATTGTGTTCTTCTCGAGGAGCCAGTGGATAGGGCGCATTTCGAAGATTCGGTGTGGTTCGGGTGAGGGTACGACACGTCGCCAATGTTCCCCATCAGATTTCACAGTCCAACCTTTTTGGCGGGCTAATTCCGCCGCTCTCTCCTGCGTGTAAATCGGGCCGATGGGCTTGCTTGGGTTATCGAATGCAGGGTCTTCTGGATCGACCTCTACCATAGTTAGAATTGTAGCAAATGGAACAGTGATTGGCAGTAAATTTCCAAGTTCCTGCTCAATCATATATCCAATCATACCCTCGGTCTGAGCTCCTAATACGTCCAATGGATATGCTTCCACCTCCTCATAGGCTTCCGATTGTAGGGCTAACAGTCCTACTTGTGGACCATTGCCGTGCGAGATTACAAGTTGATTGTCGGTTGTTATTGGAGCCAGCGCTCGGGCGGCAATACGCACGTTATCGCGTTGGTTCGCCGCAGTTAACGGCTGACCGCGGCGCAGTAGTGCGTTGCCGCCGAGTGCCACTACGATTCGCATGAGGATAAGGCGTGGACGCGAGGCGATAAGAACACCATCGTGCTGGGCTCAGCATGCCTCGCCTCGGCTTGCTTGTCAATCCTGATGCTGGCTTGGGTGGCCGACTCGGACTCAAAGGCTCGGACGGACAGGCCGAATATGCTCGCTCTCAAGGTGCTAAAGATCGTGCTGGTCCGCGAGTTCGCGATGCTTTGACTTACTTTTCTCGATTACATTCAGATTTCTCCACACTTGAATGGTTAACATCCAGCGGGCGGATGGGAAGTGAATGGATCGATTCTGAAATCGGTAGCATCTCTACAGTTCACACTTCTTCTGGCTTAACAACAGCTGAAGACACCGCAGGTCTAGTCACACAACTTCTCGAATCAGGCATCGATCTGTTAGTTTACGGTGGTGGTGACGGCACCACACGCGATATTGTTGCGGCTTTGGCTGCAGTTGACCGTTCCGACTTACCAATTATCGGTGTACCGTGTGGAGTCAAGATGCATTCTGGATGTTTTGCAGCATCTCCTAAGGCGGCAGCAGAGGTGCTCTCTGCTTGGTTGAATGGAGATTTGTTGGTAGCGAGTACCGAGGTTTTGGATTTGGATGAGGAGGTTTATCGTCAAGGTAAGTGGGTTGTTCGGCTCTATGCGGAGGCGATGACTCCAGCTAGTCCGCGATGGATGCAGGGCGCGAAACAACGTGTCGAAACTGCGGGGGAAGAAGAGGTTCTCGAGGGTCTATCTGACCATATTCGCGAGTTGCTAATGGACAAAGATAGACTGCTCATCTGGGGCTCGGGAGGAACACTGCGAACTATCGGAAATCAGGTTGGGATTGCCCCGACATTGCTTGGAATTGATGCTAGCGTCGGCAGCGAGCAGGTTGGGACTGATCTGAATGAATCCGATCTGCTCAAATTGCTTGCTGGCCATGACGGGCCGGTAACTCTCCTACTCTCTCCTATGGGTGGGCAGGGCTTCTTGATTGGTCGCGGTAATCTGCAACTTTCTCCCGCTGTGCTTCGCGCTGTCGGAATTGATGATGTATTGGGTGTTTGCACTCCAGCGAAGTTGTTGACTGTACGACGATTGCGAATCGAGACCGGTGATAATGAACTCGATGCAGAGTTTGCTGCTAAGCGCTATCTCAAAGTCTTACAAGGATTTAGGACGACTAGAGTTCTTCCTATCATTGTGGATTAAATTTAATGCAGGGTTAAAGTTCAAGGACTAAACTCAATATCAAATATTGATGATGGAAGGAAACATACCTAATTCAGGTTCTCAAATGCCGAATGAAAATAACTCCGAAATTAGTATGATTGTTGGAACCACTGCTCTAGTTCTGCTCTTGCCTACCTCAGTTATTGCACTGTTTGAATTATTAGATCTGATTGAATATGGAGATTTTAAGTGGATTAGTTACTCAATAATATTCTCATTGACAATAATCTCAATATTATTGATTTCAGGATTGTATCTAGTGAGATTAATCAATTCGGAAAATACAAAGAGGAGCTTGGGAATTTATCTAATTGCTCTAAGTGGGATGAATTTACTATTGAGATTTAGAGAATTGAACGATTCATTTTATCGAGACGACGGCTGGGGCGGTGGTATTTCATGGTTTGAGTTCATGCAAATACCTAGAATATATGAGCAATTAGAACTCGCCTTCTTGGGAATCCTAATTGGTGCCCTAATAATGAAGAAATGATTCAGATTTTCTGTCCGACGGCCGCCATAAGCAATCCGAGGAATGGCGGGCTTGGCCTGTTCGGTCGGGACTTGAACTCGGGATGATACTGTGTCCCGACATAATACGGGTGTCCCTCGAGTTCCATGATCTCGCAGCGCTGGCCGGTCTCATCCTTGCCCACATAAACTAGGCCAGCAGCCTCGATTTGTTCAATGAGTTCTGGATTGACTTCGTAGCGGTGGCGATGTCGCTCATCGACGTGGGCAGCGTCACCGTAAAGACGGCGAATCTTACAGTCATCAACAAGGAATGGGGTTGGTTTCGTGCCTAAACGCATTGTTCCACCCATTTGGGTTTTGGAGATTTCAGGCATAAATACAACAGCCGGATTCGGAGTGTTTTCATCAAACTCTGTGGAATTAGCACCCTCTAATCCGAGTACATTACGGCAAAACTCAATTGTTGCAATCTGTAAACCAAGACAAACACCGAGATACGGGACATTGTTCGTTCGAGCATAGTGAGCGGCGGCGATTTTTCCTTCGATACCACGTACTCCAAATCCACCCGGTACGAGAATTCCATCCGCAGCCTTGACAATTCTCCACGCTTCATCATGATTTTCTGAATCTTCGGTTGGGTCGAGATCAGTGGATTCGATCCAATCGATTACTAACTTTCTATTTACAACAAAAGCGCTATGCTGCAGAGCTTTGATAACCGAGAGGTAGGAATCCGAAAGCCCTGTATATTTGCCAACCATGGCAATATGAACTTCTTCTTCGAGACTATCGATTTTGTCAGCCATTACCTTCCACTCATCGAGTTTAGGCAGCGAGTCTGGAACAGTAAAACCGAGTTGTTGGCTTACCTTGCCAAGAACCGATTGTTCGTAGAGTGAAATTGGGATTTGATACAAATTCGAAACGTCGTGAGCTGAGACGACAGCATCTTCTGCGACATGACAGAAAGCAGCTAATTTCGCTCGGGTTTCCATTTCGAGAGGTTTCTCCGAGCGGCAGACGAGAATATCTGGAATAATTCCGAGTCCTCTTAATTCCTTCACTGTGTGTTGGGTAGGCTTAGTCTTTTGTTCACCAACTGGGCCCATAACTGGGACCAAGCTGACGTGTACGAAGCAGACGTTTTCCTTACCAACTCTAAACTGAAATTGCCGAAGTGCTTCGACGAATGGCGCGCTTTCGATATCACCGACGGTTCCACCTAATTCGATAACACAAACATCTGGAGTTTTTCCAGAACCGTCGCTACAGACATTTGCAACACGCTCAATCCAATCCTGAATTTCATTGGTAATGTGCGGCACGACTTGGACGGTCTTGCCGAGATAATCTCCGCGACGCTCCTTCTCGATAACATTCGCATACACCTTACCTGTAGTGATATTATTTTCACGAGCGAGAGCAACATCGAGGAACCGCTCATAATTCCCTAAATCAAGGTCGACCTCGCCACCGTCATCCAAAACGAAAACTTCGCCGTGTTCGAAGGGCGACATGGTTCCTGCATCACAATTTAGATAGGGATCGATTTTGATTGAGGTGAGGTGCAGTCCAGCGGATTTTAACAAAACCCCAATGCTCGAAGCGGTAATTCCTTTTCCGAGTCCAGATAGAACTCCTCCCGTGACAATGACATACTTCATGCAATCAACGGGGTTTGAAGCCGATATATCTCTCCTATGAACATTGGCTTGTATTCAGTTAAAATATGGCTCAATTCGTCAACTTCACTTCAAACTTTGAACAAAATATCTCGCAACTCTAAGTGTCGCCTGACTTCCGAGGGCACGATGGAGGCTACTACTGGGAACCGAATCTTGGTTACTGGTGCCTTAGGGCAGATTGGCACGGAATTAGTAGAGGCGCTGCGCGCTCGGTTCGGGATAGATGCGGTAGTCGCCAGTGATGTCCGCGATATGCCCGATCATCCAGTGGTTATCGGTGGCCATTATCGGCATCTGAGCGTGATTGATGCCGATGCCTTCGATGCTGTAATCGTTGAGGAAGGCATCGGATTGGTTTACCATCTTGCGGCACTTTTGAGCGTGTCTGCTGAGAAATTTCCGGAGTTGGCCGAGCGGGTTAATGTGGGAGGTCTGATTACAGTTCTTGAGGCCGCTCGAAAACATTCTCTGCGCGTCTACACACCATCTTCGATTGCCGTGTTTGGTCCAGATTCTCCAAATCATGCACCACAGGTTACGCCATTGAACCCGACAACCGTTTATGGACGTACAAAAGTGACTGGAGAGCGATTGGCGAGGAATTACTGGAATCAATATGGAATTGATGTGCGTGGGATTCGTTATCCTGGTCTGATTTCCTACAAGGCCCCGGCTGGTGGTGGCACGACTGACTACGCCGTTGACATCTTCCACGAGGCTCTCGCGAATGGACACTACGACTGTTTTGTTCGCGCTGATACACGTCTTCCAATGATGTACATGGATGATGCGATACGCGCGACGATTTCACTCATGGATGCACCCGCAGAGAGTCTTGGCGAATCGCGGGTGGGATACAATATTGCAGGTATTTCGTTCACTGCTGCCGAGTTAGCTGATGCTGTGGCAGCCCGAGTTCCCGATTTCACTTGTGACTTCAAACCGGATGTTCGGCAGGAATATGCCGACTCTTGGCCTGATTCAATTGATGATGAGTTGGCGAGACAGGATTGGGGTTGGCGAGCCGAGTATGACCTTGATGCACTCTGTGATGCGATGATTGCGGGTCTTCAATTATCTTCAATCTGATCCGACCAATCTGGTGTTTGTGGACCCTGTTTTGCCCAAAGAACATCATCGATTCTGAGAACTGAGATCGCTGCTGTTGTCGCACCAGAAATTGCATGACTTACGACGAATAATGGGTCGATAATACCCATTTTATCCATCCTTGTAACAACTCCTTCGATTCCGTCAATACCTATCCAAGCACCGTTGTCTTGGTCATTTGCTTGGGCTGCTGAAAGTGCAAGAATTTCGTCGATCGGATCTCGCCCAGCATTTTGTGCGAGAGTTCGAGGAACGATTTCTAATGCAGCCGCGAATGCTTCAATCGCCATTTGTTCGCGGCCAGATTGTGTTGTTGCAAAAGATCGAAGATGTCTTGCGAGATGAGTTTGTGTTGCTCCACCTCCTGGTAGTATATTTGGATTTAGATTGAGACGGTGGGCAACACCTAGTGCATCGCTAAATGCTCTACTAACCTCTTCACGAAGTTCGGGAGATGTACCTTTCAAGAGGACGGTCATCGCTCCTCCTTTATCGGCTTCAATTCGTGTGTATTTGACACCTCCAATGACTCTCTCACTTCGTTTTGTATAGATACCAACATCACCCATAGTCATGCGCTTTGTATCGCGAACCATCCTTGCTCCAGTCATTCGAGCAAGCCGCTCTAAATCCTCTCGCTCAAAACGGCGATAAGCGGTAATTCCTGCCGCTGTTAACATAGGTATCACCTCGTCTGCGATACCATCTCGAACGACGAGTAATTCGATATCTAATTCAGAGAGTTGGTCAACCATCGTTCGAAGATTTTCTTCGTCCCGTTCGTGGAATCCACGTAAGACGCCAGCGCTGTGAACCTCGATATGTGCATCAAATTCGAGTTTCGCAACCTCGAGTGCCCCATCGATGATAGCAATTTTTCCACCTTCACTCTCTGCATCCGAAGAGATATCAGTTCGAGTTTTTGCGATGAATAGGCCAGGGATTAATTCACTTTCTAATGCAACTCCATCTGAGATTTGTAACCGCTTGATACGCAATCTCTCAAGGTCTTCACCACCATCTTCACCAATCAGAGTTGCTGCTGCTTCAAGTGCCAAATCAGTCAAGTGTTGAACTAATTTCGTATCGATTTTTCCAGCTAAAGAAGTCGAGACGACCGCACGGTGTTCAGCATCATTTTTTGGAGCACGAGCCAATCTATCCAATTCGGTAAGAGCCTCTTCGTTAGCGATTTGAAAACCATTCACAATTATTGTAGGATGAACTCCTGTTCGGACCAATTCGAGTGCGTTTTGTAGCATCTCTGCCATCAAAATTACAGTTGTGGTCGTTCCATCTCGAGCATCCCTATCCTGTGCGCTAGATGCTGCAATCAACAAATTAGCAGTTGGATGTTCGACCTTTGCAGTCTCTAAAACCGTCACACCATCATTAGTAACAAGGACTTCTCCCGAATCGTCGACAAGCATTTTGTCCATTCCGCGCGGACCGAGTGTTGATCTGACCGCGCCGGATAATGCGACCGCAGCAGCAACGTTTCGAACTAACGCTGTACGCCCCTGAACACGGTCGGTGTCTTCCAAAGCCACATCGTGGTCGGCTTCACTCATGCAAACTCGCCGACCGACCTGCATGATTTGAAACCGTTCATCATCAAATTTCATCCGATATCATTTATTTTTTCAATTTAAGACTTCAATAAATTGTAAAATCAGGCCACTAAGTAATACAAATTTAGAATTCTAAATTCCGTGAGGTTCATATATGCCTGCCGACTCCGTCTATACAACCTCAAGTTGAGTAGTGGTAGAAATGACTGAATCTGGCAGCGATGATTGGGAGGATCAAATCCTAGAGGAAATGGCCAAAATGTTCAGCGATATGGGTATGCCAATCGATGTTAAACTGCTCCAACAAATGATGGGGCAGATTCGTGAGCAGTTTGAGAAAATGGGAATTGATCCTGAAAAACTCGCTAATACGGAGATGCGGGTCGATGTGAACAGCAACCCTGAAGAATTACGTAAACAAATGGAAACGATGATGAATGGTCCTGATGGATTTGCGAATTTATTCAAAAATATGGGAATTGATATTAAAGTCGACAAAGAAGTAAATGTTGTCGAAGCAGAAGCTGAGGAAGAAGATGAATATGTATTACTTCCTTGCGATGATATTTATGTCCATGAAAACAGAATGTATGTTACTATTGATGTAAGTCGTCAAGAAGGATTGAAACAATCTGAATTAGAATTAAATTTGAGTGATGGTGGTACCGTTGTTCAATTGATGAAGAAGACGCAACTTCGTCCATTTAGGCGATTTGATTTGCCACAAAAAGCGTCAAAAATAGTCGAGTGGAGCCTAAATAACGGTATTCTCGATATCACATTCGAACTCGGAAATGAGTGAGAGAAAATAAGGAGATGAATAATATGAGTACACCAGTAATTGGAATAGATCTTGGAACAACAAATAGCTGCGTAGCAACACTGGAAGGTGGCCAAGCAGTGGTCATCGCTAACTCGGAGGGTTCACGTACGACCCCGTCTGTGGTTGCTTTTACAAAGGATGGAGAGCGATTAGTCGGTGTGACTGCTAAGCGTCAAGCCGTGACGAATTCAGCTAGAACGATTCTTTCTGTTAAGAGGGAAATGGGGACAGATTGGACCCAAAAAATCGACAAAAAGAATTACACGCCTCAAGAGATTTCTGCATTTATTTTGCAGAAGTTGAAGGTGGATGCTGAGGCGTACCTCGGACAAGAGGTCAAGCAAGCTGTCATTACTTGTCCGGCTTACTTCAGCGATGCACAGCGAAAAGCGACTCAAGATGCTGGGCGTATCGCTGGATTAGAAGTTCTTCGCATCATTAACGAGCCGACCGCCGCTGCGCTTGCGTATGGTGTCGACAAGGACGATGATCAAACGATTCTTGTCTTCGATCTCGGCGGTGGAACATTCGATATTTCCATTCTTGAGATTTACCAAGTTGATGGTCAGCCACAGATTGAAGTCAAGGCCACTAGCGGTGATAATCGCCTTGGTGGTGATGACTTCGATGCAGTTGTAGTCGATTGGATTCTTGCTGAATTCAAGAAGTCATCCGGAATCGATTTGTCGAAGGACTTGCAAGCGATGAGCCGCCTTCGAGAGGCAGCTGAAAAAGCAAAAATCGAATTATCAGGAACAAATACCTCTCAGATCAATCTTCCATTTATCACTATGGTCGATGGACAACCTGAGCATCTGGATTTGTCTCTTTCAAGAGCAAAATTTGAAGATTTGATTTCTGAATTAGTAGAACGCACGATGAGTCCAACTCGCCAGGCGATGAAGGATTCAGGTCTTAGTAAGGGTAGTGTCGACAAGGTTCTCCTCGTCGGTGGTTCAACTCGTGTACCTGCTGTTCAAGAAGCAATCGAAAAAGAAGTTGGCAAGGCTCCATTCAAGGGAATTAATCCTGATGAAGCAGTTGCTGTTGGAGCTGCTCTACAAGCTGGAATCATCATCGGTGATGAAGGTGTAACTGATGTTCTGCTTCTCGATGTTACTCCACTAACTCTCGGGATCGAGACACTCGGCGGTATTATGACGACGATGATTGAGCGCAATACGACGATTCCGTCACGACGCTCAGAAACGTTTTCGACGGCGTCAGATAATCAACCAGCGGTCGAAGTTCACGTCTTACAAGGCGAGCGTGAGTTCGCGAATGATAATATCACGCTCGGTCGATTCCACTTGATGGGAATCCCCCCTGCTCCTCGTGGATTACCTCAAATCGAGGTAACTTTCGATATCGATGCAAATGGAATTGTCAGTGTTTCCGCTAAGGATTTGGGAACTGGAACCGAGCAATCGATTAAGATTGAGGGTCAATCTTCTCTCAGTGATGATGATATTAAGCAAAAAATTGCAGATGCAGAAAACTTCGCAGAAGATGACAAGCGTAGAAAGGCTCGTGTCGAACTTCGCAACACTGCAGATAGTATTGTTTACCAAACCCGCCGAACCATTGAGGAAACTAAGGACAAGTTATCTGAAGATGTCATCGACCCAGTTATGGATAAATTGAAGGAACTCGAATCGATGATTATTCGTGACGAGGTTCAGGTTGCAGACGAAGATTTGGATGAGGCTGGAATTCAGGCCCGAATAAAGGAACTCGAAGAATTAATGCATGCTCTTTCATCAAAACTCTACGAAGCAGCTGCTGCTGAAATGGCAGAGAATGAAGGCGCTGAAGGCGGAGATGAAGCTGATGACGACGGTGTCGTCGAGGCAGACTTTGAAGTCGTCGATTCAGATGAAGAGTGAATCTGATGAGCGAATCGCTGAAGAAAATTAAGACAGGTGTTAAACCATTTTTCCGGCCGCGAAATGGCCGAATTATCTTCGGTGTTTGTGCTGCGTTTGCTAACCGGTATGGATTCGATAATACTCTAACTAGAGCTGTATATGTGATTGGAACACTCCTTTCAGGGATCTTACCAGGTTTGTTGATTTATGGTGTTCTTTGGCTATTCATTCCTCAAGAACCCCTCTCTTCAAAATCGATTGATGTAGACTTTGAAGTAGTTGAAGAGAATTAAATCGCGTGATATAATCGTAGTCGCAATCTTGTTATTTCTCGGCTATGAATTGGTTGGATAGACTCAATATTCTGTAATTAGTCGGTGCAAAGCGCGAACCTGAATCCCTGTCGCCCCATGTCCTACGAGAGGATTTGTTGTAGTGGCCCAAATGCCAGCAGTCCCGGCTATGTCCAAATGCGCCCAAGGAATCTGAGACTCAATCCCATCAGCATCAGGGCGTTCCTGAACAAATTGTTTCAGGAAGCCTGCAGCCTGACTGGCACCACCCCAACGGCTCTTGCCTTGGTTTCGAACATCAGCAATCTTGGATGAGGTCATTTGCTTCTCAAAAGCCGGTAATAGGGGCATAGGCCAAGCGATTTCATCTTCAGAATCACCCACCTCTTGCAATCTCTTTGTCAATGAAGCATCATTGGAGAATAGTCCTGTTGCTTCATGTCCAAGAGCAACGACAATTGAACCCGTTAGTGTTGCTAAATCAACAATATATGAGGGATTAAATTCTCCTGCCTTCCAAAGACCATCGGCGAGAACATTGCGACCTTCAGCATCGGTATTGAGAACCTCGATTGTCTTACCAGAGTAGGTATCAATGACATCTCCTGGTCGGTATGCCTCTGCACTAAGCATGTTCTCTGCCATGCAAGCAATACCGTTGACTCGTCCATTGTAACCGGTTGCATACAGTGCTTGGAATAAACCGAAAACGGTAGCAGCACCATGCATATCGAGTTTCATCTCATCCATACCAGCACTACCCTTAATCGAAATACCACCTGAATCAAAAGTGATCCCTTTACCAACTATACACGGGACTTGGTCATCTTTCTGAGCATTGGGATTTAGTCTGAAAAAGACCATGCATGGTTTGTGTATGCTTCCCTTTCCTACTGCAATAAGACCGTGCATTCCTTCTTTTTGGAGTCGGGCATAATCCCAAACTTCAACTTCGACATTCGCCTTTCCTTCCGCCCATTCGAGTGCTCTGATACCATATTCTTCAGGGTAGAGTTTGTTCGCTGGCTCGTTTCCTAGGTCGCGAGCGATGTGGACTCCAGTTGCTACTGCAACTGATTTTGCAACCGCTGCAGCAAGCAATTCGAGGTGACGGTCTGAAGTTTGACATTCAAGAGACCATTCACCCTCGTCTTCCTTCTCTTCATCTTGCTTCTGATATTTGTCAAATTTGTAATCTCTGAGAATCATCCCTTCAGTAAATGCTGCCATCATATCGGTTTTCCAACCGGATGTAAAACGAATTGATACATTTGTTCCATACCTTTTTGATAATTTTGCAAAAGTTTTCGCTCCGGTGTCTCTAGCTGTTTTGTGAGTTAATTTTCTAGCATCGCCGACACCGACGAAAATCACTTGGCAACCCTTGGTCCAAATATTGAGTGATTTTCCTAGTTTACCCGAACATGCTTCACTTGCTGCTGCGGCTTTCACGGGGATACTTGCGCCGCGACCAAGGCCCGATGTCGAATGATTTGGGGCCTTGTTAATTCCTTCGAAAACGGGAATAATCATTATGTCTCTAGGTTTATTAAATGCGCTTACGTTTGTTTTCATGACTTCCACTAAACCTGCGGATAACGGCCTGCTTTACAAAGGATTGCTATTGAAAAACTGCATTAATCGTATTTTTTCCGAAACAAATCTCATTTTATTACAAAAATATCGTTTTTCCGCTGGTTAATTGCACCTGCAAATATAGCAATAATTCCAAGCAAAATCGATGGTGCGGGTAAAAATCCATTGCTTCCAGATTTTGAGTTGACAACAGAACTGTCGATTGTCTCCTCAACCCAAATAGAAGAGTCGATAACTCGCTTCTGATAATGAATCGCCCAAGATCCATCGGCAACCATAGTCAAATTTGTAGCATCGAGTGAAACTAGTGTTTGGTTACTTGCATTAACCAAAAAGGGCTCAGAATGCCACAATACTTCACCATCCGAATCAAGGTAGTGAATCGTCGCATTTTCTGTGCTCGCTTGGCCAGAATTAACAACGTGAGCCTCGACAGTATGGCCACTTATCTCGAGGCTCTCAACATCCAACCGAGCGCGCCAATACCACACATTGGAAATCAGATATCTCATAACTTCAAGCTCTACCGAAAGCCGATCTGAAAGAGATTCAAAAGTTCCCAATAGAAATTGTTCATCATCGGTTTCGAAAGTAAAAGTTGGATATCCCATGACCCCATAGCCGTAGTCACGCGAGGTGCCGTGTGTTGGGTAAATTCCTGCGTTTGCATTGCGTACGGGAAGCTCGGAGTCAATTTCATCATGAATTGTGTCTCGAATATACTCGAACAATTCTCGGTCTGAGGGCATTTCTCCGGTGAATCCCCAAGGATAGGCGAGAATCCAAGTTCCGGTGTGCATCGTGACATAAAGGTCGGCATCGATCACCCATTCGTTCATGTAATCGGCGTTATTTCTCGTTTCTGGTTCACTGAACGGACCATCTCCTGAGCGTGATTCATCAGTTGTCCAATGGTGGTCGTAATTTCGATTCAAATCGACTTGATTCATATTCCAGCGACTATCCACATCATTTCCATCTGCATTCAGTAAAATCATAATGTGTAATTCGGTATTTTGTAAAACCTCGATTGCTTCATCATCTCCGGCGCCCCATCCTTCGATGTAGAATTCTGCTGTGAGGAAAGCCAGTTCTGTTCCCAGGTGTTCATTACCGTGGTGACCACCATCGATGTACACCTGTTCTTTTTGTGTTCCATCGGTTTTGTTATCGACTGACCAGTCGGAAATTTGTACCACCCATTGATTGCGGCCGTGGAGTGTTTGTCCAGCATTGACAAGTCGAACAATTTCAGGGTAATCATCTGCCCAGGCTTGAACGTCTTCGGTGAGAGTGAGATAACTGTGATACCAGTGCTCTTGGATGATATCTGGTTGTTGTGCCGTTGCTATCGGCGCTGCTGAAGCCAGCAACAATGAGGTGAGAATAATGATTGTTGCTGAGCGGCGCATAGCGCCGCTAGTCAGTGTTTGATGTTGAATCATTCGCCAATCTGTGCAAGAGTTGCTGCAATATGGGCTGCTAGAATTTTCGTTGCGACTAGAGCTGCTGAAAATTCGGTCAGATTGGTTCCTTCAGATGTTGATATTTCATTGACATCGGCTCCGATTACATTCGCAGATTTGTTCGAGAAGAGTTTCTCGATTATTTCGACAGCACCCCAATGGGCAAGTCCACCCGGAACTGGAGTTCCAGTTGCAGGGACTAGGGAGCCATCAAGCCCGTCGATATCGAATGTTAGCCAAATTGCACCTTCGATATCACAAATTCGCTGGATCAAATTTTTCCATCCTGCTTTGTTAATTGAGGCCGAGAAAAGATCTTTTGCAAACCAAGTTTCGACACGCTCATCCGATTCAATAAACTCAGCTTCTTCTTCACAATAAGCACGCACTCCAATTTGGATTACTTTCCCTACACCCGCGTCCAATGAGCGACGAATTACGGTGCCATGAGAAAACCGCTCTTCGTTCAACTCATCGCGTAAATCTGCATGCGCATCGATTTGAATAAGCGTTAGTTTTGATAGATCACCATCGAGAGCGGGGTGATTGGAAACAGCAGCCATTAACGGCGGAAGAATTCCGTGTTCTCCACCGAGAACGATTGGAAATTGTTCTCCATTCATCCAAGGTGCAACATAATCTCGAATAGAATCGAGTGAGTCTAACAATGTTGGAGCCTCACTCGACCAAGGCGTAGTGGTATGAATTCTCATCCCACAAGGCAATTTTGAAGGTAAGATTGGGTCAAAAAGTTCGACTTGGGATGATGCCTCGATACAAGCAGCAGGACCAAACTCAGTACCTTCTCGGTAACTGGTCGTCATCTCGAATGGAATCTGCAATAACACAACGTCCCAAGGAGCGAACTCGGACTCCTCGAGCCCGAGAAAAGTTGGAGTAGTTTCGCCATCCATGCGGCTGTCGAATCATTGGCTTCCATTAACCACTTCGGGAAACAAAATCAAAATTTTAGGCCACAGCGAAGGATGGTTGATAAGTCACGCCCTTGCATATATGCACTACTGGAGCGGAGCCAATGGGTCTAACACTAGCACAACTCACTGAGGCGATTCGTCGTAAGGTTGACGAGGACATGGAAGTGATTGTTGCCGAGTCAATCGCTGAGCATGCACTGGGTTTTTTCGGCTTCTCAAATCGAATTATCGATAATGCTCTCGAACCGACAGATCGAAATTTGTTCTATCAATTACAAGATTATGATTTATTGACGACCGAGTCGGAAGAAACCACGCTCTGGGATGGACGAGAATGGCGCATCCATTATTGGAAATTTAAATCATCGGCAGAAGCTTTCGCTCTTTCGGCTATGGACTCACGTGAGAAGAAGTCTGTAGATGTCGACCCTTATGCTGGAATATACAACGATATGCCTCGTGAATTATGGCGTGAAAGGTCCGGTCAAGACGACGATTGGGAAGAACCATTGTTCTAATTTTCTCATTTATTCTTGACTATTGTCGCTTTTTCATTTAATCATCAATGGGTTTGATTGAAATTGGTTGAACAGAGGCACGGCTTGTGCCTCGTCAATCGTTCACGCTTCTCGTGCTCTGCATGTTGCTTCTTACCGGCCCGGCAGGGATGGTGGCTGCGAACGATCATTCCAGTGACCGAGAATGTACGATTTTTGTCGATTGGGGTAGGGGAGATTTGATTTCAATTCCAAACGAGAACGGAGACATTCTTCATGCAGAATGGGAATTAATCCATCGATATCGTGTTGAATTTGAACCTGCATTTTCGAATGGATCATCTCCAAATGAGGTCAATGTGACCCTATTACATCAACGAGGTGAAATAATCGTAGGTGACAGTAACTCATCTGATATCCTCATCGCTGGCGGAGAAATAGATATCACGCTTGCTGAAGATCCAGAGTTTGGTGATGAAATTGAGATTGCTGTTATGACTGAAGATGCAATTTGTAGTAGAGAATTGCGTATTACAAATTGGAATCAACCTATTGCTGACCATGAAATTACCCGAACTACGACTTGGAGTTCAGGACTCGCAGATTCCTCTGACGATGGTGAGCGAACTTCCTATGTTCAACTTGAATTCAACGGCCGAGGTTGGCAACAACGCATCGGATCCACACTAATTTCTAATGAACTTGGCACTGGTTTTTTGTCGATCAATTCCCTTGAAGATGACACCTCCATTCAACTTTATTTAGAACTTGATAAAGTATGGTTAAATGAAACTTATTTTGATCAAGAATTATTAAATCAAGAATTTGAAATGGTTGGAAATGGTTCGATGTTTTTCACTGAAAACAACTCCCAATCCATTGCTGTTCAAATCGATGTTACTGATGCACTTTACAATCGGACATTGGCAAATGATGATTTGAGTGAACACCTATTATTGAATGGAAACGGTTCGATTAACTTCAATTCCGGTGATGATAATGAGTCGATGACCGGATCTGGAATAGTTCCAGTATTTTTCTTTGAATATGAGGATTATAATGGTGAGCGAACTTTACAAGATACCGAATTAATTGCTCAAATGACGTTACAAATACAAATGGGAGATGGCGATTATGCGGAGCTTGAATTAGAAGAATTCCGCATGAATGATAAATGGGTTTACGGTGTTCAAGAAGAACGCCTTCTGAAGTATGTCGGAGAGGGCGAATTTGGATTTGTAGCTTCAGAATCTCAACCTTATATCGTTGTAAATGGGACGATTGATAATGTGCATTACGAAGATCGTAATGGCTTAATTATTGCAGATACAATTCGTATTAATGGTGAATATAATGGTGATGCATCAGGTACTTTTGGGATGGTTCGATTTATCGATGAAAGGACGACAGAACAGAATGCGAGTGGGAATTATTTTGAAGTTAACAAAATTTACAATGAATATTGGTTCAATGTTTCAGCAACCCCCATAGGCCCTATCGACCAAGAATTTCAGGCAGAACACAATTTGACATTCGAATATACTGTTCCACAAGCCGATTGGGATTCACCTACAATTCGCTACGAATATGTCGAAGAAAATGGTACTAATGATGAATATCCCGAATACTCACCAATTCCTTCTGAATCAGATCCCCCGATTTCTTCCAGTGCAAATGCAACACCAATCACCCGCGAATCAGGTGCAGCTCCCGAAATTCTGATTGAGGGCGACACCTTTTGGCTTCTTGAAAATGAAATTAATTTGCATGTGTTCGCCGAATCAGTTGGTTCTTCAACAGTCGATGGACATCAGGTCGTAGTGATGAATTGGAGAGGCCAGTATGGCGGAAATAGTATGGCTAATGGGACTGTTATTAACGAAGGAATACTTGCTGGTTTGGTCGATGAAGTTAGGCGAGTAATAACAATTAATGATATGGTTGGTAGTTATCTTGTTGAAAATCAAACCCTCGAGAGGATTCACTTACCTCTGATTATTACTTCCGATGAAAATACTGAACCTAAGTTGATTGAGTTGCGCTTTCGTGAAGGCGTTCTTTACGCTGAAGGGGGTTTGGCTCACCTTGAGGCTGTAATCGAAGATGTCGATGCCGATGTCCAACAAGTAGAGGTGGATTTGACCACATATGGTCTGGGCATCGTCCAACTTTCTGATAGAGGACTTTTTGGTGATCTTGTCATACACGATGATATTTGGACAGCCGCAATCGAAGCAACAGGTTTGGTTTATGGTACCGAGAATGTCGAGGTTGAAATTCGAGATTATTGGGCTCAAGTTTCTGAAATAGCGGTGCTAAGAATCGAGAATCCTGCACCGCGAATGGTTTCATTGCAATTCAGTCCAAGTGTTGTATATCGAGGTGATTCGGTATCAATTTCTGTTCAAGCCATCGACGGTCATGGAATTGCTTCAATTTCGGTTGATCTACTTGGTTTTGGTGGTGAAGTAATTTCACTAATCCAATCTGATGCAGAAATCTCGCCACCAATTTGGGAGGGAGAATTTACTGTCGCCAACGGCATGATTCCAGGAGATATGTTCTTACCTATTCGCCTAACTGATTTGGATGGAGCATCTAGGCTTTCTCATTCTATTATTATGGATGGGAATTTAGTTGATGCGCCTCAATTAACGATTTTGAATGAGGCACCAATAGTTGATACAATATCGATTTATCGAAATGGTGAAGTTCGCGAAAATATCGCAGTCCCAGAATATGGTTCACCTATTTCCCAACTAATTGAAGTCTTAATCGACGACCCTGATGGAATATCCTCGGTGCAGGCAAAAATTGGCCGGCTTGCACCTATCGGCCAATCTGAGCAATGGCTTTTGATGGTTGACGATGGAACTGGTGGCGACAGAATCGCTTCAGATGGAATTTACACCCTTTCTGTCGATGCACGGTCGAGCTTGCCAGAAGGTGAAATGACAATTCTGATTCGAGGAACCGATATCTATCTATCAACCACTGCTGAAGAAGACCAACAAGTGGTTTTGAATCTAGAGAAAACAGATTCTGAAACCAGTAGTACATTTTGGACAGCAAAAATGACAACAGCACTTATTTGGGGAGTTTTAATCCTGCTTACTATGCTTGCAATTACTGGAATTGTAATCACTCTAAAAAATTCTGAATTAGAGTAAATAATCAATTATCGCAAAAGTAATATTCTCAATTTTAATATATTTCGCGAAGTCCAAACCACAATATAGGTTGGGTGCTAGCAATATTACTGTGTTCAGTAGAGTTTCACACATTTTGATAGCCTTATTTTTTCTTTTGATGATGATTCCAACCAATGTTGTTGCCGATGATCCATTACCTCTTGAGATTGAAGTAGACCTCACCTGGACTCACGAACCCGGTGATTATGTTCAGTTAGATGGTGCACAAATCGGCGCTTTGACTAAAGAAGATATTGAGGAAGATGAATTCTGGGATCAAGCTATCCTGAATTCGTATCGCATCGATTCAGGCTTCTACTATTTGTCTGACGAACCTTGCAATTTTGGAAATTATTCAGGCGATTGTCATGTTCGAGAAATGAGGATGGGTCTGGACTTGACTCTAATTAACACAACATATTCGGTTAGATTCGACATAGATTATTTGGTCAATCAATCTCTATATCGAGCTTTCAGCGGAGATTGGCGAGAAATTGTTGAAGAATATTATGAAGATTCTGTCTACGATTTTGGAATGCTTGGTGGAACAGAGGCAGTAGAAATTTGGGAGAATACAACGACTACATTTTGGGAAATCGGTGCTCAAGATATTCTTCGAACTGGCGACTCATTCATTATTCAATCAGAAAATTGGGAAAATTCTACATATGTGGAAATCGATGAAAATGGCACTAGATACGAAGATAGTGGCACGGATTATTATTGGGAAAATGTTTCTTTCACCGGAGTTCAAACCTTTTGGAATGAATTTGATGGCTATAATGAAGCTGAAGGAGGTTCTTCACCGACCAGTATTCAAGTGATGGAAGTCGATGTTCACAATATCACAGATGATGGTTCTACTGGTGAATTACTTGGAAAATATCTTTATTCAGAATGGGGAAGTGCAGTTGGAATGTATTTTGATGCTGAAAATAGCACCGGTTTAGTCGAGATGTTGATGTGGAATCACCAAGGTGCACCTATAATCGATACCGATGGTGATGGTTGTCCTGATGAGAGTGATTCATTCCCTGAAGATTCTACTGAGTGCAGCGATTTTGATCTCGATGGTATCGGCGATAACGCAGATACAGATGATGATAATGATGGTGCTCTCGATGATGATGAAATCAATTGTAATACCGATCAGTATGACCAGTCAAGTTACCCGATTGATACTGATGGCGACGGAATTTGTGATGAAATTGATTCCGATGATGATGATGATGGGGTCAGAGATTTGGAGGATGACTTTCCTCTAGATAGTTCGGAATGGGATGATTCAGATTCAGATGGAATCGGCAATAATGCCGACACCGATGATGATAATGATGGCGTCCTTGACACCCTAGAAACAGATTGTGGTACCGACCCACTCAATTCCTTAGAGTTTCCAGTTGATTTAGATGGTGATGGCGAATGTGATGCACTCGATACTGATGATGATGGCGATGGATATGATGACGGTGAGGATATGTTCCCACGTGATAGTTCGGAATGGGCTGATTACGATTCAGATGAGATTGGCGATAATGCTGATACTGATGATGATAATGATTTGTGGCTCGATTCAGATGAGATTGATTGCCTAACCGACCAATTCGATGCTGAGAGTTATCCAATTGATACCGATGGTGATTCTTTGTGCAATGCTGTTGACATCGATGACGATGGTGACAAGTGGACTGATGCATTCGATAAATTTCCACTCGATTCAAGTGAATGGGCAGATGTCGATGAGGATGGAATCGGCGATAATGCTGATTTGGATGATGATGGCGATGGCTGGTTGGATACGGACGAGGAATCTTGCGGCAGCGATTCATTGGATGCATCAGTCACTCCTGCGGATAATGATGACGATATGCTCTGCGACGGAATCGATCCCGATGATGATAATGATGGATATGTCGATGATGAAGATGCATTCCCATTTGATGCAGGAGAACATCTCGATAGCGATGGCGATGGAATCGGTAATGAAGCCGATTTAGATGACGATAATGACGGATTGAGTGATGTCGATGAAATCGCTCTCGGAACAAATCCTTTACTTGCTGATTCTGATTCTGATGGAGTTCTAGATGGAGATGATGCATTTCCACTAGATGCGTCTGAGTCAAAAGATTCTGATAATGATGGGACGGGAGATAATTCTGATGAATATCCAAGCATTTCTCGTTGGCAAACTTCGACCGATATGATCATCGATATCTCGTTAATTGCAATAGTATTAATTGGGCTATTAGCTGGAACAATCTTGATGATGAGAAAAGGCAAGGGTAAGTCTGCTGAATCTCTTCCGCAAGATCAAACTCACCATGTTTCAGCAAATCCCGCAGCCCTTTACACCGATGAGCAATTGCTCGCTTCTGGCTGGTCACAAGCACAGATAGATCAGATGCGCTCTCGCTGATTATCTAAATCTGAATTGGTACGAGTGCCGGGATTTGAACCCGGGTTCAGGCGTTGGCAACGCCCGGTGATAACCACTACACTACACTCGTGTGTAATCCGGGAAACCAGAATCGCTTTTCTAAGCGTCGGTCTAACTTTGAGGGAGTTCATCGAGCAATGTTCGAATCCGATCTCGGGTTAATCGATATACCATCATCGACTGACCAACTGGGTCTTCCAATCCCCAGTCTGCTGAAATGGGTAGCGAAGGACATTTGACTCCGCAACCCATACTGATTATTTGGTCAAATCCTTCAGAATCGATATCATTGATTGATTTCGGTGTCTGCCCTTCTGCATTGATTCCTAATTCATTCAGAACAACTACTGCATTCGGTGCGATTCGCGTGCCGGGATGAGTACCCGCAGACTGAGCAAAATGGCCTCTGTCGCGTGCTAGTGCTTCAGCCATTTGGCTTCGGCAAGTATTACCAACACAGACAAAAAGTATCCGCATATTTTTCAATAACGATGAGGATTAATGAACTAATCTAATAAATTGCGATAAGATAAATTTTTTTTAAGATTCTTCTTCGATTTTTTACAGAATTAGGTTGAAGTAGTCCCCACCTTGCCCAAGAATCAATGGGAGACATGCCGATTAGCCATCACCAAGGCGATACAATCGAGGAAGTGCAGAAACCAGAGGCATCTCATGAGCAGAAAGCTCAGATGGAACAAGCCTATCAACAGATGCAACGCAAAATGCGCATGCAGAAATTAGAAACTGATATCAAACATAAAATCATGGTTCTTTCTGGAAAAGGTGGGGTTGGTAAATCGACCGTTGCAGTCGGATTAGCACTATCACTTGCCCGTCGGGGCAAGAAGGTAGGAATCATGGATATTGATATTACTGGACCTAATGTTCCGAAAATGCTCGGCCTCGATAACGTCGATCTTCACGTCGAGGAAGGAAGAATACATCCCGCGATTGGAGCTTATGGAATCAAGGTCATTTCGATGGGTTTCCTCATCGAAGATCCGGATAAGCCAGTGATTTGGAGAGGTCCAATCAAACTTGGGGCAATCAATCAATTCATCGGTGATGTAGAATGGGGAGAACTTGATGCGCTGATTATCGATTTCCCTCCAGGGACAAGCGATGAGCCGTTAACGGTCACTCAGAGTTTGCCATCAATTGACGGCGTGGTGATTGTGACCACACCTCAGGAAGTTGCATTATTGGATAGCCGTAAATCGATTAATTTTGCAAAGACGATTTCGATTCCAGTTATTGGCGTTGTTGAAAATATGAGTGGTTATACTATTCAAGGTTCAGCCCAGCCAAATTCGTCGATTACAATTCAGGGACCGAGCGGCGTGCCGATCGAAGCGACCACTGATACAGAAGGAAATTGGTCGCTGACATTAGACATTTTCAAAGCTGGCGGTGGAGCAGATGCAGCAACAGATCTTGAGGTTCCTTTCCTTGGAGCATTACCATTCGATCCAGGAATTGTTCGTGGTGGGGACGACGGAGTTCATCGAATTGTCGCTGATCCCGAGGGAGAAACTGCAAAAGCCTTCGACAAAGTCGTTGAAAAGGTTCTGATTACACTTGAACAGTCTCGCAGTCCAACGGTTAATATTTCTTGATTGTCAAATCTTGAATGGGTCGTATTGATGACGGTCGGGCATCTCCGAAGAATGTGATACTATGGCCACGGGTAGCGGAATTTACCTGACTTGGATTACTGGTGCGATTGTTATAACCTTGGCATTAATGCCGATTTTCAAACCGAATTACGCCAAGATTAGCATATCTGGTTTCATCGATATGTTTCGAAGATACTGGGCTCATATGATCATCGTTTTCTCGATATATATGTGGAAAGATTTGCTCGACCAGTTAGACAGGATATTGATGGCAAATACTTACCTCGACCTTACTCCATATGTATATGCGGTCGAGGGCGATATTGTTCTGTCGATTCAACAAGCCAGCGAAAATACTCTTCTTTCTGTTGGCATGACTCATTTTTATGTGTTGGGATTCATGACAGCAACTTTTGCATCTTTCGTTTATCCGATTTATTTTGATGACAGGTACATGGCCGATAGGGTTTCTCTATCGATGTTTTTCGTTTATATTTTAGCAGTTCCTTTCTATCTTTTCTTCAATGTTCGAGTCACGGGTGATTACATTCCGATGATGGATACAATCGCTTATGATTTGACCCCAGAAATACACAATTGGTTCACGCAAATCGATCCTTTTACTAATGGAATGCCAAGCTTACACATAGGCCTACCGTTCGCTATTTGGTTGACATATGAATTGTGGGATGAGGACAATCGATGGATAGTTTTCCGTCGAGCTTTGGTAGTTTACATCGCTTTGACTGGGTTTGCAATTCTTTATCTTGGAATCCATTGGGTTCTCGATATTCTTGGCGGAATCATCATCGGCGGGATAGCGGTCCAAATTACTGCAAAAGTTCACGAACCGTTCTGGCGCTTCGCCGATGAACGATTATTTTCTCGAAGATTGGCTCATATTATTGATAATCCAACCGATTGGCTGAATAAATCTTGGAAAATGGTTGCGGACAGTTTCAAGCCAATTCAAAAACCTAGTACAACTCAAACAAAGGCAATAATAGTTACTTTGATGATGTTAACGGGTACCGTACTATTGTGGGATGCTACCCATCAGTCATTCCCTATTGAAGGTGTAACTCCGAGTCATGCAGCAGGCTCAGAAGGCTGGGTGATAGGTGTTGAAGAGCCTGCGGCTGGAGAATTTCTAGTAACCATTTGGAATGTAAGTGAAGAGGTTTCGATAACTGCCGGTGGTCAAGACTGGGGAAGTATGCCTAATATTGAAATTTCAGGCGATTCTTTAGTATTATTTGGCCAAAATCGAATTGATTATTTTGAACTTAATGGTACTCAATCAGTAATAATCGAACCTAAATTCTCTCGGTTTGAAATAATCGCAATCAATGATTTATCGGTTGGTTATTCTTCAGATGGAATTCCATATATCGCTTATGTGCAAAATAATCAACTTATGGTTATAGATGATAGGGAAGAATCCATTACAGTTACCATTAACTCAACAGATTTCACAATAATTGATGCTGCTGGATCAAAGATAGCATGGGCGATTGAAACAGAATTTGGACCGGCAGTGAACATTTCTTCGCCATTCAACCCTAGCTTAGCGATTCAAATCGCAATCCAAGAATTTTCTGATGAAATAATTGACCAACATCTCACTGATATTTACGGCATAGAAGTTGACTATAAACACTCAACAATCATAGATTTAGCGATGGATGGAAGACATATTCTAGCTGTAGTCGATGTTGGTCCAGTAAACCGTGTAATCCTAATCGATACGGTGACCGGTGAGCAATTATTGCTCTCCGATCCGGCTTGGCCAGCGAGTTCACCGAGTATCGCTCATGGCCAAATCGTGTTTCTACAAATTCCTCGCTTCGATCCAAACCCTGATGTTGGTGCTTCATCCGCAAACGATGTTTTTTTACACAAGATTGCACTCAATATTACAACCCAAATTACAAATGATGAGGATATTGATCACGCCCAACCGAATGTCTTGATGAACGCAGTTGCTTGGATTGAAACAGATGATGAAGGGATTATTGAATTGAAAATACATTCCCTTGACATTACTTTCGAAGAGTACTCTTCTGTAATTTTACAATGTGCAATTGTTATGATGATTCCACTTCTTATTGTCTGGGCGCATCAGATAACCATAGAGAAAAAGCGCTGAAATCACATTTCGGCGTAACGAAACATTTCATCGAGGCTTTTCTTTGCTCGTACGATTACCTCATCATCGAGTTCAATGATTTGATCGGGCAACGGTTCTCTCAGTGCTTGTAAGATATCTTCTAATTGTGTTGCCTTCATATGACGACACATTACACATGTACCGACCAAATTCAATTCAGAATCAGTTTCAGCTTGAATTCGATCCGCAGTGCCACATTCTGTTATTAGCATGATGTCATTTTTCCCTTCCTTTCCAAGGCGAATGGCCTCAGTCATCAAAACTTCGCTACTACCAATGATATCACTCTCTTCGAGAACATCGGCATCACATTCAGGGTGGCTCAGAACCATCAAATCATAACCTGCTTTAGAAGCGCTTTCCTTCCATGAACGTACCTTTTTTCCAGTAAAAATAGCATGAACCTCACATTCACCATCATAAATGAGGACTTCTTTTTTACCTGCTAATGCGTTTTGCAGATGCTTTCCCATGAACTTATCTGGCACGAAAATGAGTTTGTTTCCTGGTAATTTTTCACAAATTTTCAGATAATTACTACTGGTGACACAAACATCAACTTCGGCTTTCACCGCTGCAGTCGTATTGATGTAACAAGCGATTGGAACACCAGGATATTTAGCGCGAATATCTTTGACATCCTGTGCGGTAATACTCTCTGAAAGTGAGCATCCCGCTTCGGGTGATGGATGTAGTACTAATTTGTGCGGACTGAGTATTTTTGCTGTCTCCGCCATGAACCGAACACTGGAAAAAAGGATAATTTTTTGTTCGGCGTCGCGAGCTGATTTAGACAGCGAATAACTGTCAGCAACTTCATCTGCGACACCATAAACAATATCTGGAGTTTGATAAGAATGTGCGATTAAATAAACCTCTTTTTCACGCTTTAACCGATTAATTTCCAAGGTATATGGGGCGATGGTTTGGCATACATCTAATGTCCATCTCCTAGGCTGTTTTATCGCAGAAAATAAGCGCTGAGATTCATCATCCAACTCTTTGTCAGAGTAAGTCAGAGGTATGACGGTTCCTCGAGGCGTAGGGGCCGCAGGCATGTCCATTGGCATATAATCCGAACTTTCGTCAGGTTGAACCATTTTCAAGGTATGTCCTCTCGGATTGACATGGTTGGCGGTGCTATTCCTATGTGGATTGCTGACAAAGTCATACATCACGGCGCCGAAGCGACCGTAACTTCTGGCTCGTGGTTGGGCAGGTCGGCGGTCTTGAAAATGCGGAATCCACGTGCTTATCGACATCCCGATTTGGATAGAAGGTTGACTAGACAACGACTTTCGGTCGAGGCACGAGTTTTGATGAAATTGTATAACTCGAAAATTCCTACACCCTCGTTATTGGACTTTGATCTCGATGAGGGCTGGATGCTTCTATCGTTGATCAAAGGTCGGCCATTGTATGAGGCTCTCAATGATGGGTCTGCAGGATTGGATGAAATCAGCAAATTTGGTTGTTTGATTCGCCGTCTTCACGAACAAAATTTTTCTCATGGTGATCTTACTACTCACAATGTATTAATCGATGATGAGGGGCATCTCACACTTATTGACTTCGGCCTCGCAAAAATTGTCCCCGAAGTAGAGCAACTTGGCCTTGATTTACAAGTGCTCAGCGAGTGTTTAACAGCTAGTCATTATAGGATAGAATCAGCTTTAGATGTAATGATAGAGGGTTACCAATCTGCTGATTCAGGTGGTGTAGATGGGCCAAGTGCGAATGAAGTAATCAACCGTTTTAATTCGATTAGAAGCCGTGTTAGATACCATGCCTGAGGTGAGATTTTGAGGATTCTATTTGCGACAGGAAACTCAAATAAAATTCACGAAGCCAAATCTATTCTAGAACCGCTTGGCCATACTGTTGAAGGATTGGTTATCGATGGTAACAGGCCGGAATTTATCGAACCGAAGGAGTTTGGATTGGAGCACGTTGCTGAATCTAAGATTGAACAGGCTCTGGAGTTAATTTTGGGAACTGAATTTGAGGGAAGTTCGATTTTAGTTGAAGATTCTGGAATTTTTATTGATGATTTTGATGAATGGCCTGGTGCAAATTCATCAGATATTGAAGCTGAAGTAGGCCTTGATGGAATTCTCAAATTAATGGTGAATTCTAAATCACGAGGAGCAGAATATCGCGCAGTCTCCATTCTTTCCGATGGCGAAAATGTTTGGAGAAGCATTGGAATATGCCGAGGCGAACTCGCTTTGGAAATACGAGGAACGAATGGATTTGGTTATGATCCAATTTTCATACCTAAATCCGGCGATGGTCGAACATATGCTGAGATGAAAGAGAGCGAAAAGGATATGACATCCCATCGCGCAAAAGCTATGATGAGACTCATAGAGTCTCTCAGCGCCCCGTCAAAGTGAAGGCATAGTACCGTTTCAGAGGACTCGATAAGATGGCATCTCTGCTTCGGCTATTCGGTTGGTTCTCAATATTTGGTGGAGGATTTATGTTCTTAATTTTGCAAGGAACTCTTAACCAAATTAGCCAAATCGCTAGCGCTGTCGTGCTATTAGCCATCCTCGCAACTCTAATGTTTTCTGGGAAATCTAGAGCACCTTTACCAAAAAAATCTAAGATTTCAGAAACATCAATTGAGGAAGTAATAGTAGAACCGGAAATACCACCGCCCGTTGTTGAATTGGAGGGTGCTAGCGAGCGCCGCCAAGAAAAGATTGAGCGAAGTCGTGGAAAAATTGCTCAACCAGCAATGCCAGCACCACCAGCAATGCCAGCACCACCTGGAATGCCAGCCCCTCCACAACAAGACCCCCCTCTGCTTCCACCACCACCTACTGTAGCTCCATCTATGCCTCCACTTCCTGATTCAGTCGGAGCTCAAGCCGCTGAAGGCACCAAATTAGCTGAGAAATTTGTTATCTCCTCAGACGCTCAGTCAGAGATGGAAACTGAAGTCGAGTCTTTCGTCGAAGAGCGCAGGCAGAAAAGAGCAGCAATCCGCGCATCCATAGAACGCAAGAGAAGGATGGCCTTGGCCTACCGACGTGCGGCGAAAGCAAGAATGTGGGCGGATGTTGAAGATGGAGAGGATTTAGCTACTCTACTGGATGACCCTAATCATGGTTTGACAGTGCTTGAAGGATCTCAAGAAGTGGATGATAGCAAGCCTATTGGCATAACTTATGTTCGCATCGATGAAGAAAGAATTTTGAAATTAAGAGTGCCACTTGAAGTTGAGAAAAAGTCTCAAAAAACTGAAGAACGTTCTGTTGATCTACAGCCATTCCCACCACCGGGTTCTGCTGAATTCCCTCCTCCAGGCTCACCTCCACCTCCTCCACCCCCTGGTCTTCCTCCCCTGCCCCCTCCCCCTGGATTACCTCCTCTGCCTCCTCCCTCTGAACCACCTAGTGAATGAGTTCCCGGCCTCGGATTCTAAGTTCGCTTACGCGTAAATTGAAGCCCGAACGCCTCTCCGTCGATACAATGAGCGAGGATGTTTTGTTGGTAAATGATATACTGGTAGAGGGCTCTAGCCCTGAAGGTGGAGTAATTTCGGTATGGACTCTCAACCGACCTAGCAAACTGAATGCTCTGAATACTGAATCGCATGAGTTATTGAGAGATGCTTGTTCTCGTGCGGAAGCTGACGACAATATTCGTGTGGTTGTTATCCGTGGTGCTGCGCCACTACCAGCGCCGGAAGGAAAGAGGCCAAAGCCAGCTGCCTTTGCAGCGGGTGCTGACATCTCAGAATTTGCTGGTAAAAGTTCTGATGAAGTTTTACCATTTTTTGAAAATAATGCTTGGGAACGCGTGTGGAATTTGACCAAACCTACCATCGCGATGGTAGATGGATTCGCTCTTGGCGGTGGAGCAGAATTAGCACTTTCTTGTGATCTTCGAGTTGCTTCGACTAGAGCGAAATTTGGCACACCCGAAATTAATCTCGGCTTGATTCCTGGCGGTGGAGGTACCCAACGATTATGTAGGCTGCTCGGCTATGGAAAAGCCCTCGAAATGGTGATGACCGGAGAGATGGTCGATGCTGAAACAGCCCTTCAAAACGGCTTGGTTAATGCTGTTGCAACTCCAGATGAACTTGAGGCGACGACGATGGCATTGGCTGAAAATATTGCAAAAAAATCACCATATACAATCAAGGTAGCAAAAAGAGCGGTTCGCGCAGCATTGGATTTACCATTTAGCGAAGGAGTTCTAGCTGAGCGATCTGAGTTCGTGGCACTTTTCGATACGGAGGACAAGGAAATCGGTGTTTCTGCCTTCCTTGAGCGTAAATCGGCAAATTGGGTTGGTCGCTGATAGCATCTTTGAAATCTTTTCAATCGAAATTTGATTCGATTAACCCAATCGGATCATTTTCAGTCGTGACATCGATTACAATCCAATCAATTTTTATTGCTAGAGAGGTCAATCGATGATTTATCTCTCGAATCCTATTAAAATGCCTGAGATAATGTCGCGCTGGTCGACCATTATGCTGTTGTCGACGTGTAATCATCATCAGATGTTCATCAGAGTCTTCGACGACCAATAGAACACCACATGCAGTGCCTCCATGAGCCCGCCAATCATCAAGAAGTTTGAGACTAGGCGCGATGTGAACCCCTTCGATAAGTAAGTCCGAGCCACGCTTTTTAGCGCGTTCGATTACTGCAAAAATTGAATCGGAAAGTGGGATGATTGTATCATTCCAGTCCGCAATTGTATTATTGCCGCCGGGTTGGAATGATGAGCGGTGCAGAGCTGGTGATTCCTCTACTGAGATTTGTGTGCGTAGTGTTTCTCGAATTGTATCAGTCGAGACGACTTTGTTGAATTCAAGTGAAGCAGCTACCCGAGCGGTCAGTGTCGATTTCCCGACTCCACTCGCCCCTGCAATGACCAATAATCGGCCAACCATTCGCTCACCTCAGCGCTGAATAGACTTGATTTCAAGAAATTCATCAAGTCCGTGTTCGCCTAATTCTCGGCCATTTCCTGATAATTTATAACCGCCAAAAGGAGCGTTCGTGTTGAACGCGCCACCGTTGATGCTAACTTGTCCAGTTCGCAATTGTCGAGCAACTGCCATTGCTCGCTCTTCGTCTCCTGACCAAACTCCACCTGATAACCCATAATCCGAATCATTGGCTAAATCAATCGCCTCTTCGATACTTGAAAAAGTGGTGATTGCCAAAACCGGGCCGAAAACTTCCTCGCGGAAGAGAGTCATTTCTCTGGTGACATCAGCGAAGGCTGTTGGCTTGACAAAATATCCTGAATCTAGTCCCTCTGGGCTCCCCAAACCGCCGGCGATTAGTGTTGCCCCCTCATCTATTGCGGTTTGGATATAATGAGTCACCGTGTCTTGTTGCTTTTTACTTGCGACTGGCCCGCAGCGATTCGATTCATCAAGAGGGTCTCCTACACTATAGTTCGCAACTTTCGCAGCGACAATTTCAACGATCTCGTCACGATTTGATTCTGGAATTAATAATCGCGTCAGCGCTGAGCATTCTTGGCCGGTATTAGAGAAACAAGCATGGACAGCTGCTGAAGCAGCACGTCCAAAGTTTGCATCATCAAGAACAATATTGGCACTCTTTCCACCCAATTCAAGGGTGACGCGCTTGACTGTCGGTGCTGCACCTTCACTGACGCTTACACCGGCTCCAGTAGAGCCAGTGAAACTGACCATGTCGATATCGGGATGAGCAGATATTGTTTCACCGATATCACGACCGTGGCCTGATACAAGATTAAAAACTCCGGCAGGTAAGCCGATTTCATCTAAAATCTCAGCTAAAATGAAAGCGTTGAGAGGCGCTTCTTTTGAGGGTTTGAGTACCATCGTACACCCAGCAGCAATAGCCGGAGCAACTTTGCCAATAATTTGGTGAAGCGGAAAATTCCACGGAGTAATCATGCCAACCACACCGATAGGTTCCTTGACAACTAGCGAATTTCTTACTTCGTGCTCCCATTCATAGGTTTCCAAAATCTTCGCATAAGAGCGGGAAACGACTCTCGGCGTGCCGACCATCGCCATTCTGCAGTAGTTAATCGGTGTACCGACTTCGGCAGTAATCAATTGAGCAAATTCTTCGCCACGATCTTTGATTGCTGCCGAGATTCGATTTAAAATTTCGATTCTCTCTTCAATTGTACTCTGTGACCAGGCGGGGAACGCCCGACGTGCAGCAGAGACCGCCTTGTCAATATCAGTAGCGTTTCCAACGGGGATAGTCCCAATCAATTCTTCATTTGCTGGATTGATGACTTCGATAATCCCTTCACCACTTGCATCCACCCATTGACCATCGATGTACAGCTTCTCACGTGCGAACATGATTAGGCGATTAAGCCCCGACTTATCACATTCATGCATTTCAAGTAGAGAGCCCCTAACCCACAATACATGACCTTCGCCGTCGACCATCTCGAAAACGGAGTTGCTTTGGTGACTCTTTCCGCAGCAACTAGTCGAAATGCATTTTCGATAGATTCTATGCAGATGATGGCTGAAATATTTGAAGGCTTGTTAGATGATTTAAGTGTTCGAGCCATCGTCATGACCGGCACTGGGAATTTTTTTTGCTCCGGTGCTGATATCGATGATTTTGCATCTTGTATCGACGACGGAACCATCGGTGAAGTCGTCGATAACCTTACTGGAATCTTACACCCACTGGAATTAAAGATTCGCGGATCTGAGACTGTGTTTATTGCCGCAATTAACGGTGCTGCTGCTGGTGGAGGACTCGGGCTTGCTTTAGTTGCAGATTACCGAGTCTGCGTGCCACAAGCAAAGTTAGCTCCGGCGTTTTTCTCGCTGGGACTTTCACCTGATGGTGGCACGACCTGGTTACTTCCTCGGCTTGTTGGCTCGCAACGAGCAAAACGTTTTTTCTTCGATAACAAGCCATGGACTGGCGAGCAAGCACTCGAATTTGGTGCGGTTGATGAACTGGCTGAGCCAGATGATTTAGTCGAGCGGGCTGTGGCAATTGCAGCTAAATGGGGTAGTTGGGCTGAGATGAGTCGCCGTTCTACAAAGCAACTTCTCGATGCGTCGACATCGACTTTCATGGAGACGCAATTAGAGTTTGAGCGAGCATTGATTACTGCATCTTCTCTAACACCGGATTTCGCTGAGGGAATAACTGCTTTCCTTGAAAAGCGGAAACCGGTTTTCGGTGCTTTCGAAGAAGAATAAGCCATTTTAGCGCAGTTTTTTGACACCAATTATTATCGATAGAATACAACCTATCGCAGCGATATTTGCGAGAATCATCGCAGTCGATTCAACTAATAATCCGTAGACCAACCATAATGTTAAGGCTGTAGAAACCAAATAAAAAGTAGGCAGTGATATCCCCTCGTGTTGTTTCTCAATCCAGACCTCTTGAATTTGTGGAATCCAAGCGATTACGCCAAGAATTCCAGCAAGTATTCCAATCGATTCGACCCAAATCGCTTCCATTCAACTCACATCGGTAAATCGCTTCGCTCGATTTTTTGACCTGTTGACCAATCGTAAATCCCCTTGCCTGATTTTTTCCCAAGACTTCCCTCTGCTACAAGCGCATCGAGTAGTGGATGAGGGCGGTAAGAATCATCGTTGAATGCCTCTGCGAGGTTGTTCAGAATATCTCTACGAACATCCAATCCAACTAGATCACTCAACTCAAGTGGTCCCATTGGATGCCGATAACCAAGATGCATTGCTGTGTCGATATCAGCAGCGCTCGCAACACCATCAGCAAGCATTTTGATCGCTTCATTACCTAGTGTGACGCCAAGTCTACTAGTTGCAAATCCAGCCACATCGTTTACCAAAATTGTAGTTTTACCCATTGCTGAACCGATTAATTGCGCGGCTGTAATGGTTGATTCAGAACATTTGTCATGGCGAATAAGCTCGAGTAAATTCATGATTGGAACTGGATTGAAAAAGTGCATTCCAACGATTCTATCAGCACAGCCGGTTGCTTGGGCAATTGCCGAAATTGGAAGCCCAGATGTATTGGTAGCAAGGATGGCATGCACGGGTGCTAAATTTTCTAATTCACAGAATATGTTCTGCTTTAACTTGAGAATTTCTGGAACTGCTTCAATTACTAAATCGGTGCCAGTTACCGCTTCAGCCATATCTGAATACGCACTCAAATTTGCCGACCATTCGGCCTTTTGCTCAACCGTGGTTTTTCCACGAGCAATACCTTTGTCCCAGAATGCATCAATAATCCCCATACCTCTTTCCAATCCCTTCGGAAAAGCATCGAAAAGTCGAGTTTCCCAACCTGTTTGAGCGCAAACTTGTGCTATGCCAGCGCCCATTGTGCCAGCGCCGATGACTGTGACTACACGCACGTCCATGAGTGGCCGAGGCGAATATGCAACATAAGCCAAACTCATTGAACAGAAAAGAAATGCTTGAATTTATGTTCTTCCATATGCTGCTAGTGCGGCTTGGAATAACCGCTGTCTTGGTACATCATGTTCTAGGAAGCAAGTGAAAGGAGCGACATCTTTGAGCAATTCAATTGCAGAAACATAAGCGCCGTAAATGAATGGGTCAGCGACTTCGGTCGCTGGAATTTCAATCCCTAACTTAGCCAATCCTAGGCGTGTATCCTCATCCCAAATCGCGTAGGTATGTTGGGTGAAGTGAAGGTAAGCTGAAAGTCTCGTTAAATCGGAGCGGGCTTTTTCAGTAAACGAATCGAGAAGAAGCGTATCTGGATATCGAATTGCATACATTGCTAATTTTACCTCGCGAGTGGTTTCATCTCGCCAATCACGCTTCGATAACCCCATCCATTCATCGATCAAGTCCAACATATTATCGTCGAAAGGTCGGTGAACTTTGTAGAGTAGAGTTTCGTATCCATCGGAATTTTGAGATTCAGAATGATGATGCTCATTGAAAAATTCCGTCAATCCATCAAAAAATGGTTTGCATTTTTCTTTATCGAAAGCCAATAATGCTACGTGTTGCATCAAATCACCACAATACGAACTTAGTTGCCCTTCCATTCACGGTATTGAATCCATTCTTGTTGCATGTAATCATTCATCAAACGATCTTCGTCAGCATCGGTTGGAAGATTTTCTTCAACATATGCTTCCCACTCTTCTTGGTTTCCTTCAAATGCCTCACCTTCTAATGTGAATTTCTTTCCAAAATATTTTCCAATGCCGCGGTTGAATTTGTCGGATGGGATGAACAACTCCGGCTCACCATCTTTACGCGGTGCTGAAATCCGTCGCATTTCTTCGTTCAATTCCTGAAAGTAAAGTTCACGGCTCGCCTCATTGAGGTGAAGTCGGTCTGCTTCCTCATCACTCTCTCGCTCATCATAGCGTCCTTTCACGCCATAAACATAAGCCCATTGAGCGGAGCTCGAATCGTCGGTTCCGAAAAGATCGAGACCAGTGCTTACCCATTTGTTGATGTATTTCTGGAGTAATGAGCATGGAATCACTCCTTGCTTGACGATTCGACGCAAACCGTTAGCACCGGTGCCCAGATGGAATGATTCTTCCTTCAGCATTGGTCCCATAGACGCTGCAAGAGGTTTGAATGAGGAAGTGCTCAACATCTTCAATTGGTATTTGCCATCCCGGTCGATGAAGTGAGTGAAGCAGAAGAAATCCAACCAATGGTCGATTGGAGCATTGAAGGAGCCGAGAATTCTTGTTCCTTCCTGAGCGTTTCGCTCAAGCAATTTTGAAGCTTCACGAACGCCGTGCTCACCGAAGAAAGTGCATAGCAGGTAAGCCATTTGCCAACCGTGTCGCTGTTCTTCGCACATTATCCGTAATGCAGATTTTTTGTCGTATTCGGTAGGTGCGGTTTCGAGCAGGTGATTTTGTTGTTCTACACTTGCGAATTCGGTATCGCCTTGGACACTAACCATGCTGATGATCGCATCGCGAATGCTCTGTTGTGGGATTTGCAAACGGCGTGACCATTTTGGCATTCCTTCAAAATCTCCAAATTCGATTATTTCTCCTGCGGTATCCCAATCGAATTTGATATCAAATCGATAATCGCCTAACCAAGAAGGATCAAAACCAATACGAGTCTGCCATTCACTGAAATCTTTAATCCATTGTTCGAAGTTTGGTGTGTAATCTTCAACTATTTCTGTTTCTGTCATAATTTCACCGACTGTGTTTTTCTTTTCACACTCTAAATATGAATATCAGTTACCGACGAAGCGAGGCGTTCGGCGCTCAGCATATGCCGAGATTCCTTCCTTCGCATCGTTACTGTGGAATAGTGCTGCTTGCAACTCACGCTCGAGTGCGAGGTGGTATTCGAAAGGCATTTCTGGGCCTGATTGGCATGAGCGCTTGATGTTTCCAACAGCCATCGTCGCCTTGAATGGAAGAGTGTATTGAGTTGCATAATCGAGGATGTCTTGTCGGAAATCTTCGAGTGACCCATCCCATACATCATTGACAAGATCGATTTCCTTAGCCTTTTCAAAAGCCATTAATTCACCGCTAACCATGTATTCGAGAGCGCGAGCCTTGCCAATGAGGCGGGTTAGGCGAGCGGTTCCACCAGTTCCGGCGAGAACACCGAGGTTAATCTCTGGAAGTCCACATTTCCCAGCATCTTTGCGAGCGATACGAATATCGCAAGCCATTGCGATTTCTAATCCGCCGCCTACTGCGTGACCGTTGATTGCACAGATAACTAATTTCGGTGTCTGCTCAAGGCGGGAAAGGGTCTCGTTCGCGTGTAGACAGAAATTGTACTTGAACCCAGGAGTGACTGAATTCAACATCTGAATACTTGCACCAGCCGAGAAAAATTTCTGCCCATGACCAGTGAAAACGATAACGGTTACATCGTCATCGAAGCGAGCCTTGACGACAGCTGTGTCTATGTCTCGCATCATTTCATGAGTGTAGGTATTCGGGCCAATCTCGCCATCTTCGAGAGGAGCACCTGACGAGTTCGAAGCGAGTTCGATAATTGCTATTCCATTTTCAGTAACACCGTAATTTACGAGGTTATTTGGCATTGGTTCAAGGCTAGGCCATGATATCATAGCCGTGCCACTGAGGATTCGTTAATGAATAAAACGGAGAGTTTTGAAAATAAAAATTACACATCAGTTTCACCGAAAGACAGGTTTCCCCCATCCTTTCTTGCATTTTTCCACTGATTTCCTATGGCTTTTGCACCCTCGCTCGGTTCCCAAACATCCCTAGCCAATGGTTTTCGAAAGGGCATGCGATGAACTGTTCTACCATCGATTAGAGTTTTTTTGCGGAGCATGCCGAGTTTGACGATTGGCCAGAGCGCTCGACGAAAAATTCCGGGCTGGTAAACCCATTTCATGAATGTCAGTCCATCGCCGGTTTTCTTCTGGTTTCGCATCCAGTGATTTGCAATTTGTTTGAATACTCTATCTCCCACGCGATTCATCAAAAATCGGTTGATTGCACTAGTTTTTACTAAGGGTAGGAGTTGTTTACGAATCTCCTTTTCATAATCGCATTCACCAAGTATTGATTTTGCAGCATAAACTCCGCTTGTTATCGCATAGCGCATTCCGAATCCCCACATAAAATCCTGTAATCCCCCAGCTTCGCCGACGTAGATTTTGCCATCGTGAATATATTTGTTAGGGATTGAAAAATCTCCTTTACCGCCGACTCGTTTAATCGGTTGCCGGTTGAGTTCGTAGTGCTCATCATACCAAGCGATGGTTTCGTTGAGGTAACGACTAGATTTTTTTTGTTGCCGCCACAAACAAGTGCAAATTAAACCGATACCATCGATAATAATCAGGTATGAATATGCTCCTGGTGCCAATTTGTCATTGAGTTGGAAGGCGACATGATTTGGATGGTCCGTGTGGAAAATTTCGCCAAATGCGATTGCGCTGGAATCTTTTGGTCCGGCGGCAATGATTTGGCACTCATTTGGGTCTTTTTTCACATTGTAGTGAATGTTTACGCCTGCGGCGAGTGCCATTTTCTTGAATCCTTGATCAATGCAGTGCGGATCCGTCCCACGCTCGACAACTCTGAAAGCGTAGCCATCGGTAACCGGTTGAGTGATGACATTGTCTGGGTGGATGAGATCAATGATTCCAAATCCGTTTGATTTGAATTCATCAGGATCAAGCCCCCAACTTCGCATCTCATCGAAAAAGTCAATATCACTAGTCCAATTTTCAATTCCTTGGAAATCTCCATCGAATCTCGCTCCACTATCTGCGCGAATATCGTGGACGTGAACTTCTTTGCCTTCACGAGCCAGAATCGTTGCAGCAGCTAGGCCTGAAAGACCAGCGCCGAGGATGTCGATTCGCTCAGACATGGCTTAGCGAATCTGCAGTCCTGTTTGAATGGTTCCTCCACTCCGTGGCATTGAAGGGTGATGCTGGATTAGCCGAATCATGACCAGCATCGCCGTCGAAGTCCTCTCTACTGACCTCGACCCAGAACTCTTACGCAACCTGTTAGATTTGGATGGTTGTGGTAGTGTAGTTTCCTTTGTCGGCCATACCAGAGGTGAGGATGATGGGGTTGAGGTGGAGCGCCTCGAATTCGATGCGTGGGAGGAGAAATTATCGATAGTACTTCGAGAAATTTCTGAAAACGCAGCAGAACGATTTGGAGTTTCCTCGATTGTAATCGCTCATAGAATCGGTGTTGTTGAGCCCAGCGAGCCAATCGTTTGTATTCATGTTGGCAGCCCTCATCGAGCTGAAGGGTTCGAAGCTTGTTCTTGGCTAATTTCTGAATTGAAAGCCCAAGCGCCATTATGGAAAAAAGAAGTTCGTTTAGATGGTGAAATTTGGAAAGCAGGATTAGGTTAACCGACCAGAATTCATCAACCGACTGACTTCTTTTACTGCAGGATCTACGCTAGAAGCAACCCCTTCAACCATCATCCATCCATGTCCCTTAACTCCATCACCGACAAGTCTGATTCCTTCGACACCTATATCTCTGGGTAATTCAGCACCTTGCGGCGCCCGATTACATGGCCAATTCCTGTGATAGGAATGAACTGCAATTTCCTCTCCGTGATTCGCTAACCAAGGGATTGAATCATAGAGGTCTTCTCTGCCTTTCACTATCTCTGATTGAATATTGTCATCCGGCACGAATTGGTGAGTTATCATCATGTGTTTCCCTTCTGGAGCCAAACTCGGTTCAGTAAAGGTTGGGATTACGTAACCACCAACTCTCTCTAGGTTAGGAATCATTGTTACGCCACTATTTTGATGAGGGATCTTTTCATCGAGGGAAAATACGAAACCGATTCCCCCCACAGCTTGTGTATTTTCTATTTTACTTGTTATTTCACTATCGATTTCGAAGTCATCTGAGAGGGATTTTAGTAAGTTAGGGTGCCCTCCATTGTAGATGATTGAATCTGCTCCAATCCACTTTGCTTCCTCTCGACCTCTTCTGCGAATCCCGATGCAAAAACGATGTTTCTTTGTTGACTCCTCTGCATCTCCTGGTAAAATTTCCATAACTTCATTAGACAATTTCACCCTAGCCCCATTTTCTTTCAAATCACTCCTCAGCCCATCAATAATTCCTTTACAACCTGATTTCGGAACACAAGGTCGTCCACTCCAAAATGCGTTTTGCATTATTTTGACTACAGCCGATGCTGGCATTTGATCGAAACGCAGGCTTACGGCAAAGTTTGAAAATGCGTCCATAAAATCGATAAAATCATTTGTGAAATATTTTTTCATCCAAAGTTTTCCGTTATTCAAATCTCTCTCTCCCCACGGCTTATTCGCGCGAGTAGCCAACAATCTTGGTAAATTTAGAGCGTTTATTACAGGAAACCATTTCATAATTCCTAGGGGGGAATTCGCGCTCATTACTTTGTTATTTTTTATTTGACATGCATAGGCAGATGTTGGTAGAAATTCGACTCCGTGTCGGCCAAGATCTAATCCACCAGCACTTTTCTTTCCAAGCATCAACTTGGCAAAAGGCCCTCTTAGGCCATGAGGTATCATGTGGACTGCCCCGGTTGGAATTTGAAAACCATCATGGTCGTGCTGTGTGAACCGGCCACCTGCAAATGCTAGCCGTTCGTAAACTGAGACGTTGAATTGGCCGGTTTGAGCTAATTTTGCAGCAGCACCTAGACCACCAACTCCTGAACCAATTACAATTGCCTTTGGTTTACCCATTACAAATCCTCATTGATTATTTATCATAGACCAGCGCCCCAGTAGGGCACCAAAGAAGACATCTCAAGCAGTCCGTGCATTTTTCTTGGTTTACTTTACACAATCCAATTACTACCAAAGCATCATCTTGACAAGCCATTTCACAATAGGAACACCCGACGCATAAATGATCGATTACCTGCAATTTCAGACCATCGGTAATCGGTCTATCATGATTGATACCAGACTCAAGTTGAGGCACCTCTCCCGGTGTTGCTTGGTCCCGGAAGGATTTAGACATGTATGGCCTATGTTGGGCTACTATTTCAGATTCCTGTTTATTTTCAACCATATGTGTAAAATCCGCTTATCTGAATAGGGAGTGGTGACCCCGAGGAGTTGTTGGTAGGTGAGAGGGTGGAGAAATCGTGGACCGGAATTATCGATGTTGGTGCTAAACCTGTCGTGGCGCGTGAAGCTATTGCAACGGGGTTACTTATTCTCTCCGAAGCAGGAATAGATGTCGTTGAAAATGGCCGCTCACCAAAAGGAGATGTCCGTGAGGCGTCAACCATCGCAGCAATTCAAGCGGTGAAAGAAACACCTCGATTGATTCCTCACTGTCACCCAATTCCTATTGAAGGTTGCACGATTAATTGGGCAATCGAAGAGAATGGAGTTCGTTGCACGGTCAGTGTTCGCACTCACTGGACAACAGGTGTTGAAATGGAGGCACTTTGTGGTGTAAACGCAGGATTACTCTGTGCTTGGGATATGTTAAAATCGATTGAGAAGGATGAAAATGGACAATATCCAACTTCTCAAATTGAGGGTGTTCGGGTCATTAAGAAGAGTAAAGGCGAGTCAAAATAACTCCTGTTTTGAATCTTACATTGAACTCTAATCACCCGTATGATTGAATGCTGATTACATCTCGGCCGCTTCATGGCAACAGCCGATTTGGAACGATACTTCCTCGAAGCGTGTGAAGCGGCCGCTATTGCAGCAGCAGCTTGGCGAGGTAAAGGCGATGGCAAAGCTGCTGATGGTGCTGCAGTCGAAGCCATGCGCACAGTTTTCGATACTGTGCCATTCGATGGACGAGTCGCAATCGGTGAAGGTGAGCGCGACGATGCACCGATGCTTTGGATTGGTGAGCCTCTTGGCTCCCTACAGAATGATTCGAATGCCCCTTCAATCGATATCGCAGTCGACCCTCTTGAATGTACAAATCACGTTGCATATGATTTGCCAAACGCGATGGCAGTTCTGGCTGCTGCTCCCCGAGGAAACCTTCTACATGCTCCAGATTGTTACATGAACAAAATAGCTGGACCTGCTGAATTATTGGGAAATATTTCACTCGATGAGCCGACTGCTTACAATATCGAAGCTGCTTCAGATGGACTTGATAAATCTGCGAGCGAATTGAATGTTGTCGTCATGGATCGACCTCGCCACGAGATATTGATCAAGGAGCTCCGTGACCTTTCAGTCAATGTCGTGCTTATCGGTGATGGGGATGTTTCGGCAGCGCTAAATGCTGCCGATCCTAATTCGGAAATTGACATGCTGATGGGAATTGGCGCCGCCCCAGAAGGCGTAATCACTGCAACTGCCCTTCGTGGCCTCGGCGCTCCATTCGAGGGGCGTCTTGTCTTCAAAAATGCCGGCCATCGAGAACGCGCCGAGCAAATGATAGACGGTGATATTGAGAGATTATGGCGTCGAGATGCCCTCTGTTCTTCCCCTGATGCGATTTTCATCGGAACGGGTGTTTGTGACGGTCGAAGTAAAGGAGTAGAATTGTTAGAAGATGGGCGATATTCGGTTGAATCAGAAGTTATCGATGTGGCGAATGGCATTCATAAATTCGTTTCTAACATTCGATGAACGTGCTATTATACGGAATAGTTCGGCGATGCCTTCATTTCTGTTAGTCCCTACGTGAGGATGAGGTTCTGATATGGACACTGCACTTCTTGAAAAAACCGCGAGCGAACTCGTCGTTGCTGGCAAAGGAATTCTTGCTGCTGATGAGAGTAATGGTACGATGTCGAGTAGACTTGAAGCGGTAGGAATTGAACCATCGGTTGAAGCCCGACGTGCGTATCGAACTAATTTATTCGAGACGAATGGCTACGAATCGGCAATTAGTGGAGTTATTCTCTTCGATGAGACGATTCGACAAAAAATGGCTGACGGCACATCTGTGCCAGCAGCTCTCACCGCTCGTGGTGTTCATCCAGGAATAAAGGTGGACACAGGCGCGAAAGAACTCGCGCATCATGATGGTGAGATGGTCACGGAGGGATTAGATGGATTGCGCGAGAGGTGTGCTGAATATTTCTCGATGGGCGCTCGTTTCGCAAAATGGCGGGCTGTAATCGCAATCGGAGAAGGTATGCCGAGCGCTGCGAACATTTCGACAAATGCGCATGCACTCGCAAGATATGCTGCAATCTGTCAGGAACAAGGGCTAGTCCCAATTATTGAGCCAGAAGTTTTGATGTCTGGAGATCACGATGCACAGCGTTGCTACAATGTTTCAGCAGAAATACTAGAGGCGACGTTCATCGCTTGCTCTATTCAGGGAGTTCATTTACCCGGCGCATTACTCAAACCGAATATGATTATCGCAGGCAATGATTGTGCAGAACAAATATCTAGGGAAGAGGTGGCAATGATGACTGTTGATTGCTTGACTGCGAATGTGCCTCATAATTTAGCAGGGGTAGTATTTCTCTCAGGCGGTCAATCAGATGAAGATGCAACTGCTCATCTGAATTTGATGAACTCTATGGATATAAAGCACCCATGGCAACTTTCGTATTCATACGGCAGAGCTCTTCTTGCGAACGCACTTAATTCATGGGCTGGTGATTATGAAAATTCGGCCCAACGAAGTCAAGAAGTTTTCAATCACCGTGCGAAAATGAATAGTTTGGCGCGCAGTGGTAATTGGTCTGTAGATCTTGAAAACTAATTATTTCTATTTTGATTTTTTGATGAATTAGAGAATTCAACTCAATGAAGGGAGTGTTCATCATCGAGGCTTTGTTTAGTTGATACTTGTTGAAAACAAATCAATTTTCGTCTAGAGCACCAGGTCGAAGTTGCCAGACGCAAATCTCGTATCGGCCAGAAAGTGCCCCTCCACGCTTGGTATTCCCAATCTTCATGATGTCTTTATCCTTTGAGAGTACATTCCCTAGTTGTTGTGGGGTTGTGCCGTGTCGCATCGTTGAGTTGACATGCTCAAGAATTTCAGTGGTATTTGCCTCTCCTCTTACATCGAGGAACTTCTTTATTTTCTGTCGTAGTCTTGTTGTTCTCACTTTTATCACTCCTTTTTTACAGACTGGTTCCGCTCATGATGAGCTACCCACTCTTCGGTCGCCCATTCCGAAAGTGGTGATTCCTGTTCTATCATACCGCTTTTTCTGACGCGGCCGATACGAACGATCGAAGCGTCTGATTCAAGCATCTTTGCAAGATCAAAATCAATAGGATTAGTTCCATCTCGGAGGTTAATCCACTGGCTAATCTCAGTTGTGTTCCGCGGTCGCTCTGTGAGGTATTTTCTGAGTAGGGTTCGTATTGATCCCGCGTCCATTTTTCTTGTCCTCTGTAAGTAATCGAGCGCCGAAACCGGTCCGATGACCACAGGACGGCGGGGGGTAATATAACCATTCTGCAACTCTTTGACTCAATTAGTTACATGTTGTTGTATAATTAAGTGTATTTTCCACACCTTTGAGTGGTGCGGAAATGAAAGTGTTAATTTTTGCATAAGAAATGTGTAATGAAATGTAACTTCAAACGATAATTTAATACAGAGAAGGATGCTAGATTAATTCGGGGGTGCAGAATGGTGTCGAACGAGTCTGAAATCGAATCAAATCCAGAAATCGCTTCAGCTCCGATAAAAATACGTAGCCGCCACCGTCGTCGACTTCTGAATCGATTAACTGACGGTGGAGATACGGTAAGTGCTCTAGCAAGGGATGTGAATTTACAAGTCCCTCACGCATCAGCGGAGCTTAGACGACTGAGAAACGATGGACTGGTCGCTAGTGATGCCGCTGTAGGTAGTAGAGGAGGGAGGCTTCATCTAACTGAGTTAGGTTGGGGTGTAATCCGCTCTGATGAATTAGCTCGGGCACTTGAGGCGTTACCATTACCTCGGGAAGAGGGTAAATTCTGCTTATTGGATCGAGATGGTGAAAATGTTTTAATCGGCTTAACTTCGTCATTATTAGAGCCGATGGTCTTGATTCCAAATCGTCCTCCTGGCAGATTGAATGAAGATACTAATTCCAGTGGAAATGAAGGGGTTCGGTGGAATTGGGCCATCCTTCGTGAACGTTCACCTCGTTGGTTCGATTTGGAATCGAGGGAAATATCGGAATCACCACCGCCTACCTCCGATCCATCTAGAATCGAATCCTATGTTGAAACGCCGACTGTAATCGGCATTATCAGAGCGAAATTGGTTCAATCTGATTTGCCTATTGCGATAGCTCCAGGGCATTGGTTTGATTCACCAAGTTCTGGCCAATCACCCCCATTGCCTGAGAACTCCTATCATAGAGGAGATTGGGTTTTAGGAGCAGTTCATGAATTAACCCAAGATGTCAGACCTAAGGTTCCGATTTGTGCAATCTTAGCTGACCGACTTTCAAAATCGATGTTGTTGAGGACGGCTAGAATTAATTCTCTAGTCATTGCTGATTTATCTGGCATTGATGCCGAAGGCGATGAATACCCATTATCTGCACTTGACTTTTGGATTCAACGTGCCCATCCAAGATTATCAGAAGCAGAGCGACGAAAACGCGTTCAATCTCTTCGTGATAGAATTGTTTCTACAAAAAAAATTCGAACGGATGAATCAACTTGGAGACGATTTAGAAGAGATTGGGGGAATTCAATATTTACAGAAGCCGAAAGCGGAATCAGAATTTTAGAAACTAGAGGTATAGAAAATTCAGCTGTTGAATCTTTGATTAGATGGTCTTTAGCAGAAGAGGACAAACCGCCATTGGTTTTGGAGTTGAATTCTGGGCTACCTACTGATGTATTTTCTTCAATTTCTATTCATCCGAAATTAAGATTGATTATTTCAGAACAAAAAAAATCGCAATTTGAGGCCATGGATGTACTTGAAATCGATTCATTTCGTCCACTTCCTTGGTTGAAACTCACTTCGACTACTGGATTATCAATTCCAATTCGTCTCCTCGATCAACTTTCTCAAACCACTCCAATTTTGGATGAAAAGATTGGTACTGCACCTACACCATGGCAAATTGTCGGCCTATCAGAAATATATGATTGTGAGGCACAGCAGCTCAAATCAGGCTATCTCTCAATGGTAAATTCTGCTGTTGCCCAATATCCGAATGGTAACGAAGATTGGGCGAACCAAATGGAGGCGGCATATCCTATTGCAGCTTGGATTGCATCACCACATGGGACGAGATGGCCACGATGGCAGAGATTGAGAACTCGATTGGATGCCGATTGGATGATTTTATTCGATTTGGATTTTATACCATTAGAGAGGTTGTCTGAACTAGCCAATGAAGCCCCAGAGATGGTATTGAATCACTATTCTATAGATATTCAACGAAAAATAAGAGAAAGACCTGAGATTGCATTAAGGATCCGACCCGCTGTTGATCCAGCAGCAGCTTCACAGGGTGCTGCTTGGGTCGCTGCTCAATTCCTTGCAAATGCACCTTGGATTCCAATTGAAATGCATGAGGATTTGCTCAAATGGGCAATGGAAGCATGGTTAACTCACCCTCCAAGTCGTTCGTTGGCTGCTCTAGAGGGTGTATCGTGGATGTATTCACCAAAGCGAGGTAGAGCGATAGATTTTGGCCCAATTCTCCAAGGAATTTTGTCTACAAGCAAAAATCTACCCGAGGGGCATGATTTACGCCTTTGGTCAAAATTGGTGGATAGGATGTTGGACGACGTGCCATTGAGTTTGGATGATTTAGAAAGAGTTGTCGAGCATTTACCGAAAGACTGGTGGGCTCCAGTTGCTCCTGAATTTTTGAAGAATATTCTAGAATTTGATGACGCAACTGATTGGTTGATAGAAAAATCCCTGCCTTGGTCAGCGGTAATTCTGCGGCCAATAGGGGAGCCAAGCCAAGCACCTGGTCTGAGCGGGTTCGAACATCCGGGTTGCGATTCAGAACTATATTCTTCTCTGGCTCGACAATTAAGGGGTAGAAGGCAGCGAGAAGGATTGTCAGTGTCTGCAGATTCATTATTGGATTTATTAGATGCAATAGAATCTGTTGTCGAGAATCGTTCACCAATACCTGGACGAACCCATCCATTGGTTGGATGGTTAGCTCAACCTCTCGACCGCTGGCCCGATATTAGTCCTGAATCGGCGTTAATTGGAGATTCAGCGGTCGGTGAGAGATTATTAGCAAAAAAGACTGGTTTCCATCCTGAATTATTGTCGATTAATCTTTGAAGAAAGGTTTCCAATATGATTTTTCATTCATTTTTATAGTTTTTAGACAAACGATGCCTTCATAGAGAGGACTTGGGAGGCGGCGTTGCCCAACTGGCAACACCGCGTCGACGAAATCTCCATGCCGGAAGATGAAGGATGACACTCGGTACCACAGAATTGGGCCTGTCGTCCGTCGAAGACCAGTGTGACCCTCGGGAATGACCACTGGCGCAAAATGGACGACTAGGATTGTGATAGGTCCCCTGTTGACCAAAAGGGATGATTCTAGGGACTACCACACAGTCCAACATACGTCCTGGGGTGGGGTCAGGAGCCGGAGCATTGCTGTGAAGGAAACCGTTACATCCCGGGGCACACTCTTTTTTTTCGATTCAGCAGTGCTTTTCTAAAAATTCGAAGACCTCGCGCTTCCGCAGTCCTCAAGATGGGCGAGTCTTGCTGACAACCAATGCACAGCATCGGCCTCATCGGGGGGACCTTCGACAGATTCCATGCTGGGCACCATTCACTTCTGCTCGCCGGTCTTGAAAAATGCCAGAAATTAGAAGTTTGGATGACTAGCGATAGGTTAGTTCAGGCAAAGGACTCTCGAATTCTTTCCTGGGATGAGCGTGCTGCTGAATTGTTGAATTTTATCGGTGAAGATTTGAGTTCATCCTTGAGTATAAATTCACTTGAAGACAATGTTGGACCAGCACCAACTCATTCGGAAGCCGGAGCAATAATTTGTACTTCTGAAACAAGGGCAAACTGCGAAGAGATTAATTTACAACGTCAGAAAAATGGATTAGGGGTGCTTGAAATCATTCAGGCTGAATATGTAGAAGCTCATGATGGTAAACCAATTTCAAGTTCGAGAATTCGAGCAGGTGAAATTGATTCTGAAGGGAATTCTTGGATTCCTAAAAATTCTCGACAGGGAGTTATCACCCTCACAAAGGAAATCGAATCTAAGTTGAAAGATCCCTTTGGCATTCTTTGTGAAGGACCAGAGGATGATTTATCGGTTGCAATCCTCGGTGCCTTAGAGGTAGCAGGGGATGGTGCAAGCCCAATCATAGGGGTCGGTGATGTTACAATTCTAGGGTTGCAACTGGTTGGGATAAATGCCGACATAGGATTAATTGATGAAAAAACACAGAGGCAAAAATGGCATGGATATGATGATATTAATCAATCTAATTTCGATAATATTCTGAATTGTATCAATCCTCCTGGAAAGCTCACACCATCACTTCTAGACGCCTGCGAAATCGCGATGGTGAATTATCATAACGATGAATCAACTCTAATCATTGTCGATGGAGAGGAGGATCTAGCTCCACTATTCTTACACCCTCTCGCTCCAATCGGTAGCGTAGTTCTCTACGGTCAGCCCCATCGAGGAGTAGTTCTACGGCTGACCGGAATTGATTCTAAAACAAGGTGCCGTAGATTGCTAAATGCCTTTAGTTCAGAATAAATCACAACGATTGAATATTAATCGTATTCAGTTTTCTGCTTTTGTCATTACGCGCAAGCCAAATCCAAATGTGACGAAGACGATCATTACTGAGTAGACCCCAGGGTCAACCCAAGTTGTGTTTAATACGCTCCAGTATAAGTAAAATCCAATTCCGAGAGTCACTAACCAAGATGCGATTGTGTTGGTGAATCCATTTTCACTTGAGAATAGGTCGGCGATAAATGCGCCCTGAAAGATGCCGAAAATTCCTGCTGCGGCGCCATCTTCGCGTGAATTTTCCAATCCTTTGTATCCTATAGCGATTAAAGCAGCACCGATGATGCCGAAGAAGGCGTCATCGATAACAAATGCCATATCTGTTGAATTTGAAACTCCCCCTGTCAGAAAACCGAACCACAATACCTTGTGATCTGGTGAATATGCACCCTGAACGATATTGATAATGGTGAGTCCAATAACCCAAACTCCAATCAAAAGAGCGGCTGTTGATGCAGTGCAACTAGGGCGAGTCAAAGCTTCTTTCCAGTCGGTTTGAACCATGGTTATCGAGGTCGGCGACCTACCCTTTCGGTATAACGCTTTCAGGAGTGAGTTAAATTCACAATTTACCTTGGAGCATATATCTGCCTTGACTTGCTTCGTCGATTAGAGGTTCATTTTCTCCCATAATTGCGATTGCGTCTATTGCTTTTGGAATTGCAGAGTTAACTTGTTTACTTCTTCCGCCACGGCCTTTGCTAACATTTCTAGCCATGATGAGCCCGAGCGTATCCAATTCATTGAGGAGTGATGATATTCGCCGTGGCGTCAGAGGCTCGATCTCAATTTTCATACAAGCCTCTGCATAGGTTCGGAAAATTTCTCCGGTCGAGATATTTCGTAATCCATTTTCTTCATTCAGCCGAATGGAGAAAAGTACAACTTTCTGATGAAGTGGTAAAGTTCGAAGAATTGGCGTAACCTGATCGTGCTCTAATTGACTTTGAGCTAATCGTACGTGACGAGGGTCGACTTTTGTCTGTGAGCGTTGCTCAGCTTTTTGAACCGAAATTCGTAACAGGTCGAGAGCACGGCGAGCATCTCCGTGTTCTTGAGCCGCTAGACCCGCACAGAGTTCAATCACGCCACCATCCAAAATATCGGTTCGTAATCCTGATCTAACTCGCTCCTGTAAAATATCTTTAATTTCAGGAGCACCATATGGATGGAACACAACATCCTCTTGACTCAATCTTGAACTGACACGAGGGTCGAGTTCTTGAGTGAAGTGAAGGTCATTGCTGATGCCTATAATACAACATCGCGCGTTGGTTAAAAGAGTGTTCATGTTAGTTAGGCTGTAAAGAAGGTCTGAGCCTGCTTTAGCGACGAGATTGTCGATCTCGTCGAGAACAAGAATATGCACACCACCTGCTCTATCCATACGATGAAGCAATGTTTCGAGAACGCGATCAGTTGGCCAGCCTGTAAATGGGATCGGAGTATCTCCACGTTGGTGAAGTTGCGTAGCAAGGGTTTGAACAACCCTATATTTTGTGTCAACATTTCTACAATTAATTTCGTAGGTATTTACCGGATGTCCCATTTCCTTACCCTTTTCTAGCAATTGACCGAGGACGAATCTTGTCACAACTGTCTTGCCTGAACCGGGGACTCCATAGAGTAACATGTTCGATGGAATATGGCCGTTTAGAGCATCGACTAAATTACGAACAAGAGCTTCGACTTCATGATCGCGGTGAGGGAGTCGAGAAGGTTCGAAAGCGTGATCAAATGCTTTTCTATCGATGAAAAGTGAATCTTGTCCGAGAATCTTCTCGAAAATATTCCCACTCATTTTTTAACACCAATTTCCAATCCAATAGTAAACCACCACTCATTCCTCTCAAAGAGAGGTGAGCCGGATTACACGGATTACTCACGAAGGACTTCGGGATAATAAAACATTCCAATCTCTCTCTTTGATTGACGAGGATTGCGCATGGGTTTAATGGATGAATTAACCCACGGTAATCATGGGCTTCTAACTAGTAATTATCGCTTTAGTGACTGTTTTTAACATTTTCTTCCAATGAGAATTTCACACTAAAGCCCGATGTTTACAGTAAATGGCCCAAAGGACATTAATACTCATAATATTCACTTTGGAATGAAACTAAATATGTTATAATTTTGGTCGAGGTTATAATTCAATATGGTGATTGTAATATTATTGATTATAACCATTGTAAATTTTCAAATGTTTTTTTTAACAAATTTTATTTCGCTATTTTCACTAATAATCATCTCGTCACCATCTTCTAACTGTACAATCGAATTGGCGAGTTTTGGTTTTGGGAAACCATTTGCTTCCGATTCAGAACTAGCAAAATTATGAGTCACAAGAATCTTTGAATTAGGAAATCTTTCAGCGAGCGCGGCAATGTCATTCGGTGTGTGGTGGTGAGGGCTTTTGACAAAATTTGGTACACCCATTTCGACGAGAATCACATCAGCCCTACTGGCTCTAGCTTCGATTTCTTCACACGGGCCTGAGTCGCCAGTGTGAAGAAATACAAAACCACTTGAGTGTGTTAACTCGTATCCATGAGGATCTGTTTCAGGGGTATGGCAAACCTTGAATCGCTCAAATTTCCAATCAGAATTTTCTAGATCAGTGATTTCGTTTTCATTCCATTTGATGACTGACAAGGTTCCTTTATCAATAGAGCCAGGAAAGCCTAATTCAGTAATTGATTCAAGTAATTTTCTTCCTTCAGGCCTTAAGTGGACGGTTAGATTTCTCTCTTGGCTAGGATCTGAGACATGATGCCTATCTAGCATCAGAAATGGAAAACCGAAGACATGATCCGCGTGCCAATGTGTAATCAATAGGTGCTCAATTTCTGCTGGTGAAATATTTTCCTGCCGCAATTGAGGCATTAGTGTCGGCGGCGCATCGACGAGAATTTTCTCATCGATTAACACTAATGCATTCATCCGGCCAGCGGGTGAAAATGCATTGCCTGTTCCGAGGAACTGCACTCGCGCCATGGGCTGTGATGAGGCGGTCATGACTTGACTTCATCGCTGTAACCTCATCACTGTATAGTACTAATTCCGCATCCTTTCATAAATGGTCTACGATTCGCCCGACTCAACAGGAAGATGATTTCATGTCGAATTGGAGCGCTAAGAACCCATATAATTCGAAACTCACTAATAATTATGTTCTAAATGGAGAGGGTTCTCGAAAAGAAACTCGCCATATGGTTTTCGATTTAGGTGATTCTGGGCTTGAATACAAAGCAGGAGATGCTCTAGGGATAATTCCCACCTGTCCATTGGATATGGTAGAAGAATTACTATCTCTTGGGGGATTCACTGGCGAAGAAGAGGTCGAGACTCATCTAGGCCCTTGTGAATTACGAGATGCTCTGACCTACCGTTACGAAATTCACCGAGTTTCAAAGAAGTGGTTGGTTGGACTCGGTTCTCGCGTAGCATCAGGAGATGGAAGGATATCGATTAGTATTGTAAAGCGCGTCAGAACTTCGACAGTAGATGGATCCTCCATCCTTTCCTGGGATGGCTCAGGAGAGGGCGAGGATGTCCCAGTAGGATATACAGAAATTTGCTCACCAAATGATTATGCGGAAGAATTGTGGAATAATTTGACTTCCGATTCGAAGGAAATGGAAGATTACATGTGGACTCGCGATTATCTCGATGCTTTGGGCGATTTCGGGCATATCGGTTTCACTCCACAAGAGTTCATTGAGGGCATGAATCGTCTCAAACCTCGTCTTTATTCGATTGCTAGCAGCCCAGAACATGAAAAAGGCACAGTTCACCTTACCGTCGGCATCGTTCGATATTCCTATCACGACCGCGACCGTACCGGATTGACGACTGGATTCCTCGCCGACCGTTGTACGGCCGGCGAAACTTCGATTGGAGTTTTCATGTCACCCACTCGGTCGTTCATCCTCCCTGAGGATGGCAAAACTGATTGTATCATGGTCGGTCCAGGGACTGGAATCGCACCTTTCAGAGCTTTCTTACAACAACGAGATATTAATGGTGATCAGGGTAGAAATTGGCTATTTTTCGGTGACAGGACTGAATCTGGCGAGTATTATTACAAAGAAGAAATGGATGATTGGAAGGAGCGTGGAGTCCTCGACAAGCATGACCTTGCATGGTCTCGAGATGGCACAGAGAAAGTATATGTTCAACATTTGATGAAGAAACATGGGGAAGAAATTTGGAATTGGTTAGACAATGGAGGATACTTCTATGTCTGCGGTGATAAATCTCGCATGGCTAAAGATGTTCACAAAACCCTGATTGGAATCTGTGCTGAATATGGTGGCATGTCTGAAGATGAGGCGAAATCCTATGTCGAGGATGGCATGATGAAATCAGAAAAGCGCTACCTGCGCGATGTTTACTGATTGATACATCTTTTCTACCAATACCCAGAGGGAATCTCTCATAGGATTGTTGCTCTTGGATTGAATCGATGTTCAGGCGGGTTCTGATTGCAAATCGCGGAGAAATCGCGTTGCGTATCCTCCGCGCATGCCGAAGTTTAGGAATCGAAGTTGCAGTTGTTTACGGTCAAGAGGACCGACTCTCGATGCCAGTTCGATTCGCAGATGAAGGTGTATTCATACCCCACGCAGATCCTCTCGCAAGTTACCTCGATATCGAAGCGATTGTTTCTGCAGCGAAAGAGATTGGTGCAGATGCTGTTCATCCCGGATATGGTTTCTTAGCAGAAAACCCAACCTTTGCTGAGCGTTTGGCCGAAGAAGGAATCACTTTCATAGGCCCCAGTCCAGATGTTCTGAGGGCGCTCGGCGACAAAATTACCGCGAGAAAAGTTATGGTGAAAGCTGGATTACCTGTTGCGAAAGGAACGGATGGGCCAATCTCGGATTCCTCGGAAGCAATCTCGATGGCCACAGAAATCGGTTTCCCAGTCATCATCAAAGCTGCAGCCGGCGGTGGCGGCATTGGCATGCAAGTGGTCGAATCTGCTGATGAATTTGAAGCAGCTCTGCGATTATGTCAAGGGCGTGCTCTCTCAGCTTTTGGAGATGAGAGAGTATTCCTAGAAAAATTCATTGAAGGTGCGCAGCACATCGAATTTCAAGTTCTTGGCGATGGAAAAAGCGCTATTCATTTCGGCGAGAGATTTTGCTCAATTCAGCGCCGACATCAAAAAATTCTCGAAGAAGGACCATGGCTATCAGAGGAAGTCAGAGCCGAAATTGGTGCGAAGGTAGTCGCAGGAGCCGAATCTGTGGGATACCAAGGTTTGGCGACCTTCGAATTTCTCCGAGATGTTCACGGTGATTTCTATTTCTTAGAGGTAAATCCACGAGTTCAGGTCGAGCATACGGTGACCGAGATGATCACGGGCACTGATTTAGTTGCAATGGGAATCAAGATTGCAGCGGGTGAGTCATTGAGTTTATCTCAAGAAGATATTCACATCACCGGTCACGCGATTCAGGTAAGATTGAACGCAGAGAACCCTGTGACTCTAACTCCTTCTCCTGGAAAAATATGGGAATGTCATTGGCCTGGTGGCCCAGGTGTTCGTGTTGATACTCATGCTCATACGGGCTATGATATGCCTGCTTCCTTCGATAGTTTACTGGCGAAATTAATCGTTTGGGCTCCGAGCAGAGACGAAGCAATTTCGAAGCTCGACGCCGCTTTATCAGAAACACTTGTACTCGGCGTCGATACATTAATTCCGTTACATCGGGCAATTCTTGCTGAACCCGATTTCTGTCAACGAGAAATTACAATCAAATATTTGGACGATCATCCAAATTTACTACACGGGGTGAAATGATGGAGATGGTAATTGTTGGCAGCATCGGTTATGATGATATTGAAACTCCAGAAACATCCGGTTCTGATCTATTAGGCGGAGCAGCAGTTTATGCAGGATTATCCTCTTGTTTTCATATGCCCAATGTCAGAAAAAATCAGGAAAGAATAGGTATAGTGAGTGCAGTAGGTCGAGATTTTTCCAGCTCGGATCAACTCAAATTAGAAGCATCTGGAATAAATCTTGCCGGAGTAGTGATGCGGGATGGTGAAACGTTTCGATGGTCTGGTAAATATCATGGTTCGATGGAAGAAGTCGAAACGATTTCTACTGATGTGAATGTTCTTTCTGATTTCAAACCGGAAATTCCGGATGCTTGGACTTCCCCGTCTATCTTATTTTGTGCGAATACGCATCCTGCAACTCAAATCGCGGTACTAGATCAATGCCCTTCGGCCGAAATTACCGCACTCGATTCCTTCATGTTGTGGATTGATAATGAGCGCCCTACCCTTTGCGAAGCTCTTCGTAAAGTCGATATCGCAATCTTAAATGAAGAGGAAGTTTGTGCGATTGCGAGCGATGAAAATTTACTCCGAGCTATCAAGGGGCTTCGCTCAGGCGCCGCTCTTCACGGTGGTGAAGCGGCTGGCCCTGGCCCTCGCTGTGTCGTTGTAAAACGTGGGAGCAGTGGAGTTCTCGCAGTATTCCCATTCGGTGCAATCGCTCTGCCTGCTTACCCGACTGATGATATCGTAGACCCCACTGGATGTGGTGATACTTTTGCTGGAGCGTTCCTTGGAAACTTGGTTGGAAGAAAAGGCGCTTTGAATGAAATCGAAACTGTCAGGAACGCATTGATTCATGGTACAATTACTGCATCTTTCACTATCGGAGGCATCGGCTCATCTGGTCTTGCTGGAATTCGACGCGGACCATATCATGCTCGATTAGACCGATACCGTAGCATTGTAGGATTGTAATTAGTCGAGCCGGCGAATTTGTCTTAGATGAACAGGCTCGTCCTCATCAGTGGTTCGTTGTAATTGATTAAATCGAAGAGTATTACTTGGGTTTTGGATTTGTCGAGGCGAATGTTCTTCGCCTCGTGAAACACGATTCACAACAGCACTCAGTGCGTCTCTTGCGGTCGAGGGTTGGGCAGAAACAATTTCTTGAATATTTGAAACGGTATCAGCCTGGTGCGTGTGGTCTGAGCGAAGACGAAGATGTTGGTTCGTTTGAAATCGAGATGATTCATCGGAATTTGTCCCATCAGAATCGCCGTACTCAGCAGCATAAGTTTGTGAACGGACACGAATGGGTTTTGCTTTTGGTCGAATCAAACTTTCAAACCAGCTGACTCTTCTCTCAGATGATTTGTTGCGAACTTGCACTCGGCCATTCACCCTCGAACCCGCTAGGTTCGTAATTCCGGGATAATCACCCATGTCTGTGGGCTCAGGTAAAGCCGCTCGAATATTTTCACGGACTGCTAATGCCTTCTGTGCACGAGCCTGTCTAACCAATCCTGGCTTGCATTCATCTCGAACGGCTTCTTCTGTCGGTGCGGGTAATCCATGTGGGATGTATGGTGTGTTTGGAGCCCCTAATTGATTGTTTGCTGCTCGTATCATCTGCGAGCTCGACACCGGCCGTCTAGCGACAGGTTGAGAATATTCATTATTGATATTTTGATGATTATCATTGTTGGGCTCACTTACACTGTAGTTGAAAGCTGCTGGAGCAGGTGTAGACGGTGTCGAGTAATTTGTCGGGGATGAAGCAGGACTTGGTGCGGGATAACTTACTGGTTCGGCATCAAAGATACCGCCTGCACCGAATAGGTCCATCGAATCATTGGCTTCAGATAATGCACTATCGATTCGGGAAGGTTCCTGCTCTGCATACCAATCTGGTTGTTCTCTGCCCCAAGTTTTCTCGTATGCTGAAGATTGATCTTCATGTGTTTGACCTTCAAGATTCGTTGATTCTTCCCAAGTCGGCCGAGAATAATTGTTTGTTTGGCTTGGTGTAACATCGGGAATAATTGGAGGCTGAGTCTGGACAGCATGTGCGATGGGAGGGCTTGAAGAATAAATTGGAGTAGGCCGCCGCTCGACTTCATTTGGTGTATGGCCGAGATCAAATGATCCGAATTCATTTACATCATTCTCAATTTTGGGTGCAGAGAGTAAACCTTTGGTTTGGGGTAAGAATCCGCCGGCTTCAGTGAATGAAGGGTATGGTGGGATTTCTCGATCGATATCTTCTAGACCGATTTTCGCTTCTTCGATGGTAGCGCCGTGTCGAACCTTATCGACCATCATGCAGATTCGAAGTAATATTCCCTCGCTACCTGAGATGATATGGCGATCACCTGCACTAGTCTCGATAACCAAGACTGAGCGTTTGGAGATGAAGAAATATGCCATCGAAAGCACACCTGTTGCGGCTAGGATTTGACCGAATGGAGCTACGAGAACAAATGTGCCGAGATATGCCGCAACTCCTCCTAGAGGGACGGTGCTTGAAGGCAAACTTGGAATCTGTATATTTCGCAATCTTGAGATTGCGCCAAGGTCGAGTCGAATGCCATGGCCATCATATCGTTCTAGCGTTAACTGACGTTTGGTAAGAACAGCGACAAATCGCCCACTCGACCCGACCAGAGATAGATTGCCGAATAACTCCGACATCCCCTCATCCGGTCGGGCATTACGCCCAAGACCGTGCATCCGCACCGGCAGCCAATCTTGTACGATATAACAACTCGCCAAGTCGAGTAGGTTGAGGGACCTCTTTTTGAAGTCAAAATCTTACGCCGAATGAATCGATTTAGCGACACCAATAATCCTCATTGGAGCTGCATCTAATTGGGTGATGATAACCGGTGGACTCGATTTAGAACGCAGCCATAGAGGGCTCTCCCATTCTACTGTGATGTCTTCTCCGTTCACTGTTTTTACGCGGCCGACTGTGAATTGCATATCAACGGCCGCGTGAACGATATCTTCCTCGTGAAGGTCTCGATTTTGGAAAGGTGCTTTGATCAACTTGAAATTTGAAATTTTGTGCTTTTCCAAAGCATTGGTATCGAGATGAATAATCATACATCCTCGATGAAGTGCCTCCTCTCTCAAATTGCGTAAAGCAAGACCAACACGATCTCCAGAAACTGCAGCGTCGACATCATCGTCCATTACCTGTAAGGAACGGACGATGCCATTCTCAGTAGCCGGCAAAACCTGAACCGTTTCATGCTTGTTGACGGTTCCGGATTGAACGTATCCAATGGCGACCAAACCGACTCCTTTGACATTGAAATGTTGGTCGACTGGAATAATTAAATCTCCCTCTGAATCATTTTCAACCTCGTCTAAATGAGCGAATAATTGCTCTCGTAAATCATGTTCATCCGGTACTGATTCATGTAGTTTCCAATTTCCAAGTCCTGCTTGAGATAGAATAATTTTCACTTGGTCAGGATCGACCCAACCTCCATGTTCAGGATTGATAATCACATGCCCAACCTCGATTCCCGCACATCCGAATGCAACGAGAATTTCTCCGAGTGAAGCATCGACTTTTGTTACTTCAACAAGGCCGACCTTTGCAACATTCAGAACTGAGAGCAAAGGTCGTAATCGCTCAGGGTGTTTCAGTGGTCTGAGTAAAGAGATGATTTGAGTGGTGCCACCTCTGACCTCTTTGTAAACATATGATTCGATATCTCTAACATCGCTACGTTTCGCAATACTGCGAGCCAATTCTTCAGTACCAGAGAAAGCGATATTGAGTACGGGCATGAATCGCCGACCGAACTACCCCTGTTGAATCGATTGGTTCGGTCGAAGACAGAATTTTAGGTTTTATCCGAAATTAAGTTGATGTTTGAGTCTATATTTTTCATCACATCATTTCGCGAGCTTTTTGAGCTGCATTCCACATATTTTGCTCTTCATCATTCATAGGAGTGAATTGTGGAATTTTACTTGGCTTCATATTTTTATCGACTGCAACCATAAAAAAGAACCCAGAGCAGATTTCTTCACCAACCCATTCGCTTCTAGATAACCTGCAAGAAATCACGTGGACACCTGCAGTGTGTGGGGAGGTCCAAACCACTTTCGAGGTCGTTCTAATTACATCTCCTTGATATGCTGGTCGGCGGAATTTCAATGAGTCGACCGAAATAGTAACAAATTGCTGGTGTGCATATTTCGACGCTGCCATGCCGGCAGCAGTATCCATAATCGACATTAATCGCCCACCGAAGAGAGTATCTCGTGCATTTGTGTGGCTAGGAAATACTTCGTTCAATTGTATGACTGGCTCGAGAGAGTGGGGTTGTTCCATGTTCCTCAAACGGTCTCGGGAAGGCATCTGCCTTCAATGCATCAGATTGAGAATGAATGAAATTAACGATTCTTCGACCGTTGAATTGAACCGAAGGGAGCGATTGGGTGTGTCATGGACATACCTCACCTGACTTGGGACTCAGTGATTTTTTCAGATCCAGATGGAGGGAAAATCGTATTATGGCCACATTTGCCTTGTGTACGTATGCCGAACGCTCTTCGTCCACGAGAATCCTGGGATGGCTTGGCTCTACTAGCATCATCCAATGATTTAGCCGAGTGGCGAATCGAGGAAGAACAAGAAAGAGATAGCCCCGGAATTCATCGAGATTCTGCCTTGACTTCAGGAACTGCTTTTGGTCGACTCGTATCGGATTTAGTAGAATTGGAAATCGATGGTCCAAGTATTCCTGATCCAGAGCAAATTCGATTGATAAAACATGCAGAAAATGCCCGTGGTGGGATGCCGATTTATTCAATTGAACCAAATCTTGATGACGAAATATGGGAAGATTATCTCACTAGGAGCGCAGATGAACAGGTTCGATTAGGCAATTTATTGGCAACGCTTCGGACATCGAAGCGTTGGAAAAACAATCGTCGAGCAGCACCATCAAAAATTGAAAAGAACAATTATGTTGATGTCGAATTGGGTGCAGCTTCAGCATCCTCAGTAACATGGTGGCTAGAAGAGGAGCGCTGGAATTCAGATGAGCTCAATAGTGAGCGAAATCTCCGTTTTGCCTCTAGATTACGCGGTGCACTTAGAGACCTGTGCGATAGTAGGGTTGATGACGGCGGAGCACAGGACAGAACTCTACTGGTACCCATCCATCAAGCTTGGCTGCCCTCGATGTCGGAGGCAATATTGTCTTGGCCGGAAGTGGAATTGGTCGTCACGGAGGAATGAAATTGGCTGATGAGAGGATAAGTGTTGAAGTTGAAACACAGACCTTTCGCTTCACGCCTTCAGAACCTATTGACCACGATGAGGCTGTAACTTTGGGCGGCGGCTCGAAGAGTGGAGAATACGTTGTAATCTCTCACGAAGAACCCCACGCAACTTTTGTTATTGAACCAGAAGGAACCGTGCTTGTTCACGGAATTTCAAGAGGTGAGGTCGCCCGGTTAGCAATTGAAGAATTATTGTATAAACTCGGGATGACCAATGAATGGCTAATGATGGATTCGGGCGATATGATAGTGCAATTTAGTATCGGCAGAGCGGTCTTGTTGGAATTAGTGGCAGATAGATTTCCTGATGCTAATATAGACTACGATATCAATGCACTACGGATTGATGCTAGTCGCCACGGCGCGCAAATTATTTTGTTCAATAATGGACATGGAATCGTACTCGGGCAATCTTCGAAGCGAATAGCAGAGATGGCTATTCGGCACTGGGTTAAACGATTCGAATTAGAAGGCGCACTGGCGTGAGGCCCATGTTGAAAGACGGTCGTTGGATTGGGCCGATACTCGACCAACATATGCATCTGGATCGATCAAATAGATTTCTTGATGCGGTCGAAGAATTCGTTCGAGTTGGGGGTACAGCAATCAACTTGGTTCACAAACCAAATTTTGAGAATTTGCCAATTGATATCGATGAATATCGAGCCGTTTATCTTGATACATTGGTGATGGCGGATGAGGTTCGAGCAAAGTTTGACATTCAAGTATCGGTGATATTAGGGCCACATCCCGTCGCATGGGCTCATCAAGTTTTGACAATAGGTATGACGAAAGCAAGCGATTTACATTTGCAAGCGGTAGATTTGGCGCTAGAACTCTATTCGAGTGGTGATTGTGTTTGCTTAGGTGAGGTCGGCCGGCCACATTATCCAGTTTCAGAAGAAATTTGGGACGCTGCGAACGAATTACTCGTCGAGGTTTTGAGTCGCGCTGCTAAGGTTGGTGCGAGTGTTCAACTTCATGTTGAAGATAATGGCTCGACTACATATCAGGAATTAGCTGAGATTTGTGGAAGGGCAGGTATGCCCCTAAATCGAACAATTCGTCATTATGCTCCTGCTGACGTAAGTGCTCAATTCACCAATGGACTTGCCTGCACTGTAAGTGTTGGAAAGGGATGTATCGAATCCTTGGTCTCCTCGATTGATGAATCGTCTTCGCCTTGGGGTATGGAGACAGATTTTCTTGATGATCCTCGTCGCCCAGGAGCAGTTCTCGGACCCAAAACAATTCCAAAAAGAACTCAGGAACTTTGTCGAGCCCTCCTTGAATTTGGAAAAACCGAATCTGAGGTCTCACAAATAATGATGGATATTCATTCAAATTGGCCAACCAAACTCTATTCTTGAAAGGGGTTTTTTAGCTTTGGAGTGAAGGTCATAATTCCGCCTAGGATAAAAAGAATAATCGAGAGAATGAAAAATTGAACTTCGCCGATGTTTAACGGAAAACCAGCGATTTCAGCAAGCATTCGCCAGAGTGGTCCGTTAATTGGCAAGAAAATAATAATCAATGCAATTCCAAGCCTCTGGCGAAGCATCATGACATTGCGAAAAGCACATCACATTTGAACGGACTTGCACCGAATCGGTCATATCTGAGTCTTAGGTCGAGCGACCAACGCGCCTGTAGTGAAGGGGTTATCACCTGAGGTTTCCAACCTCATGTCCCGGGTTCAAATCCCGGCGGGCGCACCAGACAGTCTACTGATTCGAAATATGAATGGTATTCTCGTATTCGTAAAGTAATAGAATTGTTTTCATTGAATTTTGTGCCTAACAATTATTTTATTGTTGTAATTCAAATAATAATCGTGTTAGTAGTCTGAGAGGATGGCTACACCGTATGTATGAAGCATTCAAAGGGGTTTGGCTGGACGGGATTATATGACTAGGGCGATGGCTGTGGGTTTGTCTAAGGATTCTTCTGATTTAGATGAGGAAAAACAGATTATTGGTAAGAAAATTTACCGCGTTATTCCTTATATCACGAACTATTGGCAACGTGCGTCTTTAGCGGTAGCAGCTAATGCTTTAGCACGTGCATTCGATCTCATTCCATTCATCGCAATCGGGATGGCAGCAGATTATTATTCGAGTGGAATTTTTACAGATTCTCGTATTGAAGCATTGGTAAATTCAAATTTCCTCCCTTCGGTTGAGGTCGGATTTGGACTTTTGATATTCTCCGGATTTTTATTCCTTGCAATTTCTCAGGGAATTGGTGAATTTCTTTGGCAATCTACCGCTTATCGGGTTCAGCACGACATACGCATGGATGCGACTGCCAGTTTGATGAGAATGGAAGCTTCATATTTCGAAACACGGCAATCTGGAAATTTAATGTCGGTACTGTCTGCAGATGTAGCTCAACTTGAGGATTTAGTTTCTGATGCAAGTACTAGTATAATCCGTATTGTGATAACGTTTTCAGCTTCGTTTGGTATACTGTTTTGGATGTCACCTAAATTGGCTGTAATTCTTTTTGCTCCGCTCCTACTAATTCTTCCGATGGTAGTTTGGTTCTCGACACGAGTTCAACGTCGGTACAAGAAACAGCGAGAGAGTACCGGAGGTATCGTCGCTATTTTGGAGAATGTTTTGTCAGGAATTATCGTCGTTCAAGCATACAATGCGACTGAATATGAACAATCAAGGGTGTCTGGCGAGAGTGCAGAATATCGAGATCAGGCGATTCAAGCTTCAGCACTTCGAAACCGCTTCCTTCCAGGGATTTATGTCGTTGCAGGAATTTCATTTGGTTTGCTAGTTTCCGCCGGTGGGTGGTTGATGAATTCAGGTGAAATTTCCGTAGGTCAATTTGTTACATTTTTATTAATTTCAACCAGAATGACGATGCCTATGTTCATTATGGGAATGTTGCTTAATCAGATACAACGAGGTGAGGCAGCTTCTCGTCGAGTCTTTGCACTCATCGATTTGGAACCATCAATTGTTGATGAGCCTGGTGCGATTGAACTAGATGGTCCAATCGAATCAATCTCTTTTAATGATGTGACATTTGCTTATCCAAATACAGAAATAAATGTCGTAAATAATGTTTCTTTCGAAGCGAAGTCTGGAGACTTTCTCGGAGTTATGGGCCATACTGGCGCGGGTAAGTCTACCATTCTCAAACTGGTTGAGAGATTTTATGTTCCAGGTCAAGGAGAAGTTCGTATCAACGGGAGAAACATCACTGATTTCTCAATAGAATCTGTACGTAATCGTATTGGATTCGTTTCTCAAGACCCATTCCTCTTCTTCGGCTCAGTCCGTGATAACGTCGCCTACGCTCGTGAAGCTAGTGATGCAGAGGTGCAGACTGCTTTGGAGACTTCAGGTGCTTGGGAATTCATTTCGGTAATGCCCGAAGGGATGCACACAGAAGTTGGAGACCGCGGCGTGAGATTATCTGGAGGCCAGCGTGCTCGTATCAGTTTGGCTCGTGCACTATTGATGGATCCAGATGTTCTTATCCTCGATGAGGCCTCTGCTGCTCTAGACGCTGAAACCGAAAAGCGAATTCAACAATCTTTGTTTGGTGGAGGAAAAGGAAAGCACCGAATTACGATTGCAGTTGCACACCGTTTGGCGACCATTCGTAATGCGAATGAAATTGTTGCAATGGTCGATGGGTTCATTGTCGAGAGAGGAATCCATAACGAACTTATTACCAATGACAATGTATACGCATCACAATGGTCAATTCAGACTGGACAAATTGATACTGAGGAATGAGCATGGAAATCGAGTGGATCGGGGTTGAACCCGGGCGCGCAGAGATTGGTAGTCAGAATCGCTCAATTCTATTCGGTGATGCCGGGCCTCGTCACATGGTCGAGTTGAAGTATGATTTTGAGATTAGCAGAAAACCTGTCCATATTGACGAAGCAAAACCTCTGCTTGAATCAAATGATTGCAGGGTTGCTTCGGAATCAGAATGGCAATTAGCATTTGAGCAAGGTGCGGTTGGAGGAAGTGATGAATTTGAGAATTTATCAGATCGATTTAGGGGAGATTATTGGGGCAAAGAACTCGATGGTCGTCCGATGTCACATGACGATTGGACTTTTCGAATTGCAAAAAAATGGAAAGGAGGAGTGTCGAAAACTTCTCTCATTAACTCTCAACAGCCAGAGCCGGAATATGTCCGTCTGACGCGCGTTGAGAAATTGAGTGAGCGCGATTCTAATCCACCGAGATTACCTTCTCAGCGTGATACTGCCAAACTTATTCGTGAAGAAGTATCAGTCGTGATTATTGCAGGCGTGACCCCCTCATTCATTTGGGCTTACTTCAATGCCACAGATGGCTACATTCAGACGGGCTGGCCTGGGCTGATTCTTGGAGGGATAATTCTTGGATTGGCCACAGGTATTTTTTGGCGCCCGAAAACAACTTCATATCGTATTGGGCGAAATTGTGGTAAAGTAAAACCGAATAACTGAATGTATTCTAGTATACTAATTGTATATCTGATGAAGCACCGACTTGAGGGTTTGGGCCCCCCTTGTTGATATGGTTAGTAAAATTACTAAATGCTTAGGCCATTGACCACGGACATGAATCAACTAAAACCGATGATTATTGTATTGCTAATGTTAACATCCGCTCTTGCGGGATGTACTGGAACAGATGGGGCTGAAGGAATATCTGGCCCACAAGGAGAGACTGGTGAACAAGGACCTCCTGGGGCGCAGGGAATACAGGGTGAAACGGGTCCTGATGGAGTTGAAGGTGCTGATGGGACTGATGCCATGGATGCTGACGAATCACGCATTGCTGAACTAGAAGCTGAACTGGAAAACCTCAATGCAACTATTGCAATTTTACTAAGCAACATCTCTGGTATGGAAGAAGAATTAGATGCAGTTGATAATGTGATAGAAATGTATTATATGATGTTCCTTCAAATGCAATATCAAATCAACAACATAAGTTCTGATTTAACTACTGCAACAACAGATTTGATGAATGAAATTAACTGGGTAAATCATACAGTTAACTGGGCATATATGGACCTGAGTTTCGCCGACCTGAGTTTTGCCGATCTGACTGGTGCCAACCTGAGTAATGCCGACCTGAGTAATGCCGACCTGGTTTATGCCGACCTGAATGGTGCCTCTCTGCGATTTGCCACCCTGTATGAAGCCAACCTGTATTATGCCGACCTGAGTAATGCCGACCTATATTATGCCAACCTGTATGAAGCCGCCCTGGGTAATGCAAACCTGAGTAATGCCAACCTGATTTATGCCAACCTGGGCTATGTCGACCTGCATAATGCCGACCTGAGTAATGCCGCCCTGATTTATGCCAGCCTGGGTTTTGCCGACCTGACTGGTGCCAACCTGACTGGTGCCGACCTGACTGGTGTTCAGTGGTACAATACAATCTGCCCAGACGGAACTAATTCAGATAATAATGGAAATACTTGTGAGAATAATCTGTAATCTACTTCCACCACTCGTCAGTTTCAGGAGTAGCCAATTTTAGGGCCTTTGTGACGAAATCTATGGCATCACTTGGGTGATAATCCATATTAATTGATTGCTCGCGAATCAATTCCTCGCCTACAAATTCCCCTATCTCCAACACCAAGTCGCCCTTCACAAGTGTATATCGGAACTCTAAGTTTCGTCCCATATCATGAGTATCTTCTAGAAACAGAATACCCTTATCTAAAGTTTCCAAAAGACGAGTAATGAATGGAGAATCAAATATGTCCACTACATTCCTAACTTCAATATCTCCCTTCTCACCGTCGATTTGAAACGACAGAACCTTACTTTGTCCCTGAAAACTCTCTACCTTTCTTGCGGTTCTAAGTTTTAGACGCTGTTCCCGTTCTTCTCTTTCATCATCTATGTCATCTACATACTGTTTTTCTGCCTTTTCCTTGTTTTTTCTAGGTTGAATATGGAATAGTACCTTCCAGACAATTAGGAAAATAACTATCACAGCAAACGAAAAAATCACTATTCCCATTAGCATGTTAATTACTGGTAAAACACCTAAAAAACCCTTCATCAGGACTGCTTGATTAGGATCTTCTGAGTTGTAATAAGCAGTGGTTTGTGAACCATAGGGATATTCATCAATAAGTGATGTGCTGAATCCATAATCGCCCCTATCCAAGGGGAACAGGACAATATCATCATCACTGTAAGACACTCCATCTACAGAATAGGAATATCTGATGTAGGGGTATTTACTGGTAGAACAACCTCCTTCATCGAGACATGACTCGTATTCTCTAATCTCTGAAACATCGATAGTTGTTTCGACTTCTTCCCAGTCAGAGGTGCCTAATTGATGATAACAATCACTCCAAGGAATTAAAACCATCAACACGAAGAACACTAACGTGACTAAAGCGAGTAAAACGTGCCTAGCATTTTTCGTCCTAAAGCCAAGTTTAGGAACAACGGAGATTTCCATAATTATTCCTCCTCCTAGTTATGACAATTAACATTTACCCGTCACTATGTGTGGCATGAAATCTGCCTACATCATGAAAGATAGCAGTTAATGATACGGATATATATTGGGCACCCCTTGTAGATGTATTCATCAATTAGGGTAGCCTCTGAAAGGGCGGACTGCAAAACCATTAATTCAGTAATTTCAAACTCATGGGTCTATGCAGAAACCGATAATTTTGATAATAATACTATTATATTCGGCAATATTAGAATTTGAATTTCTTCTTCGCCTTAGTCCAATTTTTCTTTAATATTGGTCTAGAGTATGAAGTTTCACCATTTGATTTTTCACCAGAAAAATGACAAAATTGTTCATTGAATTCAGGATTCTTGAATCGATTCCAAGAGACAAATGATTTTTTATTGAAAGGCATTTTAATGTTGAATTTAATCTGTTCTCCAGTCCTTATACAATATGCTGTTTCTTTGGATTTTTTCTTTTGTGAGGGTGCATTTTTTGCCGTTGATTTAGCAGGTGCGTATTGTGAAGTCACAGCAGAACTCCCCAAACGTTCAGCGTATCCCTTGTATGATGTAACCAACCCAGTATCATTTGTAAAAATTCCAATTTCTTGACTGTGATGAGCAGAACCATCTAGCATATTCATAGAACTTAAAACACCACTATTTTCATTTAGAAATAACTTTGAATGTAACCTTTCTACAAAAATAATCTCTGCACCTAATTCAGTAAAGAATGCTAATTCCGTCTCATCCTTAGCAGAGAATTTTTTCTTCCACCTCGTGATTAATTTGATTATGACTCCTTTACCTCTAGCAACATTAAATGATCCTTTCATTCTTGGACCTAAATCTATGTAAGGTGTAATAATTGTCAGTTCAGAGTTTGCAGTTTCAATTACGCGATGTATTTCTTCAGCACAATTTTGATTCTCTAAAAACGATGTCGCCATATGAATTCATTTCTATCTGATGAGTATTCTTTTTTGAATAATTGCAATGGTCAGAGGTCGAAAAATCTATTGAATCCACTTTGTTAAATTGACGTCTATGAATACGATATCCACTGCTAATCGTATGGGCCCCCCTTCCGATTACCTGTGGTCTCATGGGTACCCATTGAGTCACATACGGGTCATTTTGGGACTACAGGGCTCCTAGGGAGAACTACAATCACAGGAGATCGGCGCATTTTCCTCCTCAGTGAGGGAGTCAGCTTCACTTCCATCGCATATATCTACGACAGTAACCACATCTTGGTAAAACCCATCTGGGTACGCGCAGCAAACAACTATGATTCCCTCAGGTGATCGAAGGACCTTGCCAGAGTAATCTCTCTCATTCAAATAGTCAGTGGCATCCTCGATCGAATCAAAGTATCTCGTACACTTGCTGGCTATCCATTTCCCCCATTTGTCATCCATGGGTAAGCGTAGTGGGAGAGTGTTTTAAAATTGACGAATTCATCCCAATGTAACTCTATCAACTGCGGGTGCTTCTATCTATTGTTCCTATGCTCGATGCGGGAGACGATGATTCAGACGCTAGCGAAAAATCAGATAATCAGAGCATAGTATAATCGATTAACAGTCAAATCAATGGGTTTGTGCTTAGACCCATGAGTTAGCAATTGCTGAATTAATGGGTTTTCAGTCCGTCCTTTCAGAGGCTACGGACGATGGGATTTGTAGATTCACTCGCAGAATATTCTGACAGTGTCACCGTCACTGCTGACGATGTTCACGTCGAATTCCTTGACAGCTTCCAACAACTCCTCTGTAGGGACTTCTTCTATGAATTGGTTTAGATCGAAGCCCTCGTTCTCCATGGCTTTCCTAGCACTACTGGGGATGAAGTGATGGAATTTCATTAACAATTTAACAAGGATTAGTGGGATGCGAATATTCACGTCGTCGCCGTCGTTGCTCAGCACCATTATGTAGAGAAATCGTGGATTCTTTGTGGTGGTTTTCAGTTTGTCTTTAGTCATGTATTCTGGTTGAAGATTATGCTTAATAATCTTATCTTTTTATCACAGAGGGTACCCTTCCGCTCGTATGTAATCGCAAGGGGTGTCGTTCCAATTGGATGATTGAATATATCGATTATATCGTTAATGGAATTTCTACAATCCATATATCAAAATCCCCTGCACGATCAGAATGGAAAGCAATATATTTCCCGTCTGCAGACCATGTTGGATGAGCATCAATACCCATTTGATGCATAGTCAGTCTTTTTGTTTCACCATCTAATAAAGAAAGTATATGTAAATTAGAACTGGTAGATGTTTGCTTATTGTAAACAATATAATCGCCATTAGGGTGCCACGCAGGGTAACCATTTTGATTGCCATCAAACGTAAGTTGTGTTTCATTAAGTCCATCAGAAGTTATCATCCAAAGATGATTAATACCAGTCTTATCGCTTTCATAGACGATATATTCGCCATCAAAAGACCAACGTCCACAATGTTCTCTTGCATCACTATCTAAAACTTTCACAGCATCACCTAATGGATAGCCTGATTCATTTACAGATACCTTCCATAGATCCATAGTGCCGTCTCTATTGGAGTAAAAGATTATCTCTGAACCATCGGGACTCCAACGTCCAGAATCGTCAAATGCGGGGTTGTCAGTTAATCTAACACTCTCTCCAGTCGATATATTCACAGTGAATATTTCCATCTGATTATCTCCTGCATCATCAACGACACGTGAATTAAAGACTGCGTGCGTCCCATCAGGAGAGGGCCCAGGGTATCCGTGATACTCTTGTCCTGTAGATATTTTACTAGGTATAGTAATGCCTGGATTAAAATGATAAATTTCATACATTCCCGATTCTAGACCTCTACTTGATTTGAATAATAATTCTCCATTTAAATCGAATTCTGGTTGAATATCTTCCGATGACCAGAATGTCATTTGCTGAGGGAATAGTGCCGTTATATTTACTTCTGAAATACTTTCATTTTGATGTCTTAATTCAATATTTAAGTTAACAGGTGATGAAGAACCATAAGAAAAAAGAGAACTGTCGATATTGAAATCTTTGATGACTCCTAACTCCTCAGTAGAATAATAATTATTGTTAATCCAAATTTCGATAGTCTCTGATTTAGTCATTTTTGTAGCTATCGAAACTTGTATTTTTCCTTCACCCCAATCACCTTCCACTGGAGAAATTATTCCAATCTCGATTATGTTTTCATCCTCATCACTAGTACATCCGGAAAGTGTAGAAGTCAACATTATCAAAATCATCATTGTTGCTACGATACGCATACAACATCCTGTAGTGTTGCTTTTATGAATCTAAGTATGGATTAAGTTTTTTATGAGTGAAACAATGGGTTTCTGCTCAGGCCCCTCCGATTGCGACTGTCGAATTATTGGGCTATCTGTGGGTCCTTTCATAGGCTATCCTCTGAAAGGGGGGACTGATAACCCTTTAATTCAGCAATTGCTAACTCATGGGTCTATGCAGAAACCCATTGATTAGACTGTTAATCGATTATACTATGCTCTGATTATCTAATGTATCGCTAGCGTCTGAAAGGGCCCACTGATAGCCCAT
>DUAE01000031.1 GCA_012960975.1 Candidatus Poseidoniales archaeon | reverse complement strand
CCATCGCTCTGATAGGTGGTGAACAGCATCCCGATGATGAAGAGTGGAACCGTCAGCGAGATCATTCCTAGTATGTGCCCAACGATTTCTGCAGTTCCCGGAACTTCTTGGTTAGCCTCGTAATCTGGACCCAAACCTGAGATCTGTGGTAACAAGACCATGGCTCCGACGATGAGCACCGTCATCCCAGCAGTTTTGAGGACATCCGATTGCTCGAATGCCGACGCTTCTGGAGCTCCGGTCCGTCGATTGTAGCGAATCAGCAATACAATGAGTATGACCAAGACGATGAATAGGGGCATCAACGGAATGAAGTCGGAATCACCACCATCACCATCGTTCATGACCGGACCTTGTCCTGGCCGCATGTGGAATCCTTCCGCATCGTAAACAGTCGATAGCCAAATCAGATTCCAGCCTATCAACATCAGCAATGCAAGACCGACAGCGATAGTCAGAACCTTCGTAGACTTCTGTTCGTCAATATCGAATCTGCCCATCACAATCCCTCCGTTTCAGTCAGAATAACTCGCTTGCCCATGCCATCGCGAATGCGCTCGATCAGTCCTCTCGATTCCATTTTACTCAGGACTCGGCTAATTTTAGAAGGATTCATTTGAGAATTCTTGACCAAATGAGTTTGCCAACACTTGCCATCTTGAGTTTTTAGATATTCGACGACCCAAGCCTCGCTTTCAGTCAGATGAATGGCTTTGCTCAAGGGAACCTCTTCCACTTCGTTTTCCGCCTCATTTTCAGCGGCGATATCCTCGTTGACGAGCTTGGTTTGGTTAGGCCCTTGCATTGAACCACCTCCTTTGGTGTCAGAGTTTGTCAGCCAAAGCAGCGAGATGCCGATAAGTACGCCCACGCTGGTCAGGAAAGACGAGTAAATCAGGTACGGGACAACCGTCGCTGAAATATTCGATTGTAGCACCAGCGGAAATGAAATCAACATAAGAAGCATAAACACAGCGAGGAATAGTGTCAGTTTAGGGATCATGTCGAGATTGCCTCGACTACCACCATTACTCGAACTCATTGGCTACCCGCAGTTAATCCGCTTATTCAATATAATTCAATTCAGATACATCGAATCTTCAGAAGATCCGTCTCAGTGTTCGTGGCCGTCGTCGCCAGAGCCACCGTTGCCGCCGTTACCGTTGCCCATGCCGCCGCCGTTACCGTTGCCCATGCCGCCGCCGTTACCGTTGCCCATGCCGCCGCCGTTACCGGAGTCACCATCGTCATCGTCGCTTGAGTCGTCGCCATGGTCGTGGCCGTCGTCTTCACTGTCATCGGAGCCGTCGTCGTCGCCATGGTCGTGGCCGTCGTCGTCTCCGTGATCGTCGTGTGAGCCGTTGCCCATGCCGTCCATGCCGCCGCCCATGCCTCCACAGTCGCCCATGCCGTCCATGCCTCCTTCAGTGCCGTTATCATCACCTTGGTCATGGTCGTCATGCGAGCCGTTCTCATCGCCGTGGTCATCGTGTGAGCCATTGCCCATGCCGCCACAGTCGCCCATGCCGCCGTGTGAACCATTCATCTCTCCATGGTCGCCCATGCCGCCGTGTGAACCATTCATCTCTCCATGGTCGCCCATCTCGCCATCATGGTCTCCGTGGCCTCCCATTGAACCCTCCTCATCGTCGGATCCGAAGGAGTTCATGACCATCTCACGAATCACATCTTGCAGAGCTGTCCACATGGATTCGCGGTCATCATCGGTCAAATCTGAGCTAATCATACCGTCCATGTCAACCATGTCGCCATCGTGGTCGTCGTGACCATCTTGGTCACGGATTCCACCCATGCCGCTCATGTCACCCATGCCACTCATGTCACCCATGCCATCCATGGCGCCGGCCATGCCGTCATTGCTATCAGTCGAATCAACAGCGTCGACAGGTGTGCTGTCGTCGTCTGCTGGATTTGACTCGGTTCCTTCTGTATCCAGGCGGTTCACATCATCGATTGCGCCGCCGGTTGCAGAGACCATGAGGATCGCGAGAATCGCGACCACAGACATGGCTAGTCCCTTGTTTACATCATGTTTTCCAGTCTTCTCTTCAATGCTCATTTTGATTCTCTCGATTTGACGAGGACTTGCAAAACCATATCAATCTGCGTTGAAAATGGATGGAATTACCAATTTTTTGAGTGAAATACCGTGCAAAAGGTCTCCTGCGCACACAATGCGTACTCCAGAGTGGGGTCGACCCATAGGCTCCAAGCAGAGGCTGATGTCGGCAATGGTTGTGAGCCGGCTTGACCTCAGCGCACTCTGACCATCGACTGGTTCAACCTACCATCTGGACCTGTGACGACGACGCCGACCGGTCGCCATCCAAGTCTGATGGCGTCCTTGACCTGAGCGTCTAACACGGCCACCAGCTCCACGCTGTCCTCTATCACCCCTTGGCCCCCGTCTTCGCGGGATCCCGCAGTCACCGTCTTGTATTCCATCAAGCCGCGCACTCGCTGTCGGTTGAAGGAGGCTTCGCATGAGCGAGGCTCTGCTGCATTCCCACCGAGTGACTGCTCGGTAGTGGATTCCCTACCCTCAATGATGAGAGCATCATGCAGGGGTCATCGTTGGCGAGTCATATCGTTAAAATGTGGCAAGCACGGGTGCGGGTTATGGGAGACCCTACTTGGACATCAGCGTGGTACCCTTTAACGAGTAAATACGAAAAAGTCGAAGATATCCTGAAGGTAAGGGATAGAAACAGAGGCGAATATAGAGAGAACCCTTGTTATCATGATGAAATGTCATATGAAAATGGCTATGGAATTGCGTTATTTCCTAGAAGATTAGGTTCGGATGGTAGGAGAGCCCATTTTGCCAGATATAGTGACAAGGATAATGAAAGAGCCATCAGAAAATTATCCGAAAGTATAGGATTTAGTCCCTCAAATATTGGCATTTACACCAACAGCGTGTTGAGGGTAAGCACTATGATTAGGAACATTAATCGTGGCTTGAAAGACAATTTGACAACCGGAATGAATATATTTTCATGTGAACAAGTCAAAAAAGACGGCATTCGAAACCCTCTCGATATTCCTGACTTCATAATTACACACAATCCCACAAAAGAAAAAACGCAGCCAAATCAGACCAAGCTGTTCATCAAAGAAAATAACAGAAAACCTAATTTTGAAGTAAACGATTCAAATGATTGGATTCTGAATATCACCAAATGGGAAACCAATTTAGTGATGGAATGGGCTAGTGCGAAAAGTCTGTTTTTGAAAGAATGGAGTACATTTATGGAAAAATATAAGAAAATGCAATTCATCAATGATCAACCTCCACCTGATCATTGTGTGGTTATTGCGAAAGATCCTCGAAGTCGGTGGACACCGGGAAAATTAGGTGGTTCTTCAAGTTGGAGAACAGCAGTAAGGGATATATTTGGCTGGAATCCGGCTGGGAAGTACGGTACTCAAACAGTTAAATTAGTGGATAATAGACGGGAAGCTACTGGGTATCATGGAGATTATAGGGGAACAACATTCAGCGGAATCCCTCTTTCTCATTGGCTAGGTTTACGTCCAGGCACTCCAATCATAATAGGAAAGAAATACATTTCCAAGTATGTCACTACTAGACTCGCTACTAGAACCGAAGTACGATTTTACTCAGAATTATTAGACTATCCGAGAGAATCTCTTCCGGAAATTTCTCCTACAGAATTTAGCTCCTCTCACTGGGAAGATATCAAACACGGCGTATGGGATAAGGGAGAATACGACAAGGCATGGAGCGCATACAAAAAAGACGATGTGAAGGAGTATATTAGAATCTGCAAAACAAACAAATTCGAGCCAAAAATAGATGTCAAAATTGATATTAAATGGAGACTCACAAATGTGGTGATACGAGAAGGGAAGCTATCAGACTTTGAGGGCTATCGAGTAATGGACATTAACAATGCTGAGATACTTATATCAAGAATAGAAAACGAATCCCTTTGAAGTAACTACGAATTTCTTTAACCTAATTCCAATGGCGTAAATTAGGGTTTACTGAGAAAAACTGTTGATGATTACCCCCTCATGATGGGCTCTGCATAGGGGCCCAAGGTTACAGGCGTGTCACAAAGTAATCGTGGTACTCGTGGGCATCCATTACCCTAGCGTCTAGTTCGTCCCACTGAAAGCCCTTCCATCTATGGAATCTGACACTGAGGTTCCTAGGGACTATGGTACAGTATCCCGGCACGAGCACCATTTTCCCGCTGAGTGATTGTCCTGTAAATGTCAGC